>CBFGUY010000044.1:0-25037 GCA_965651895.1 uncultured Algoriphagus sp.
ATCATATCAGCAATGCATCAGTGCAATACTGAATTATATAGAAGTGCACTGAGTTCGTGCGGTAACAAACGCCTCTGCATATACGTTATATGTGAATTCGCTAGGCAAGGAAATCCGCTGTAACATGAGTCGTGGCAACCTTCCATCCATCGTTGAGGTAAGCGATTCTGCAAGGATAGCTTGCATGTGAAAGCAACTTGATTTTCTCACGCAATCGTTTCCATGGAATTGTCCTATTCAACGCCTTGCACCACCGAGCCTTGCGATTCAATTTGCGCAGGTTTGCCACAAACTGAGGATCTTCCTGCTGAATTCTAGCAACTTCCTGCAAATACTGCTCCCGAAAGCGCACTGATCGCTGCCCTTTCTGATAGTTAAACCCTCCGACAATCGCATCCATTACGACAAGCGGTGTCTTTCGTGCAAACTCACGCCAAAGCCAGAAATCCCCTGCCAACTTGAGCGTGTGAGGAATGCCCCCCACAGACTCCCAAAGCGATCTGCGCCAAAAACAACTTTCCTGCTGAACCCATCCCATAGCCTGTTCATCGCATGCAAATCCCTGTGCTACGAGCTCCTGTGGATAGAATGTGTTGGGGTTGTATTGCTGCATCACACCATCTGTCAGCTTGGATGGAATTCCCATGATCCATTGGACATCAGGTTGATCCCTAAAAAACGAAGCAACGGTTCGCAGTGACCAGGGAAAAGAGATGTCGTCCGCATTGATCCAGAAAAAAATGTCACCCGTCGCTCTGGCGAATCCTTTGTTGATGGCATCATACTGCCCTTCATCCGGTTCGCTCACCCAATAGTTGATTTGATCCTCATAGTTTCGGATAACCTCCAATGAGCTGTCCGTGCTACCGCCGTCAATGACGATCAGCTCGAGTGCGGGATACTGTTGCGAAACAATGGAATCCAGGGTTCGCCCCAGCGTCATTCCATTGTTGAAATTGGGGATGACAACCGTAACAGCAAGGTTCTCGAAGCGATCCGCTTTAGACATGGAAACGGGGACCTGCACTGATTTTTCATCCCTTTCTGAGGAAATCACCGACATTATGAAAATCTGGCGGTTGTAAATCCTTCCCACTCTTTTCGAAGGAAAAGAATATCCATCTGCCAGAGGGTTCTGTCGTATCTGCGATTCATCACATCAATGAACTTCGCAGGACGAAATCCCAAGGATCCCATGAAATCACAGAATTCCCAAAACCGAAGTGCTTCCTTGGTGATCTTAAAGTTATAACACTCTACAATGAGTGCATTTGTATGCTTCAGGGTCTTAGTTGCACCTTCAAGAATCCCTTTTTCATAACCATGGGTATCCAATTTGATCAAAAAAGGTCCATCCCATCCGCTCTCCTTCACACTCATATCGAGTGTTACCATTGGAACATCAATGGCATGTGGATTGGTTCCCTCAAGATCGAGTCCACCTCCAAGAGGATCTCGAGCGTCAAATCGGATCGATCCCGACCGTGGACCTGCTGCACGCAATTCTGCATGGCGAGACGTGCTTCCATCTGCAAACACCTTCAATTCTGAAAAATGAACCGGATTCGCTTCATACATTAAATAATTTGCTGCTGGGAAGACGGAGGCACATAAACGCGTCCAACGTCCATTCGAAGCCCCCACATCCAATATGGTCTGCACTTCGACGCCAGCCCCTCTCATCCACTCCAAACTCTGAAGCATCTCATTCTTTGGTTCAGATTGAATCCGGCGAAGTTCCCAACCTGATTTCCTGAGGACTCTTTTCACAAAATCTTTCATTTTTTCATTACCGCATAATGATTTACTGTTTAGACGCTACAACCAGAAACTGCTTCCCTATGATTTTCCATAGTAGTGGCATAGAAAGGTAAAGCTTCAATAAAAACAATGGATATTGGGGTTGGTTAACCATAGTATAGGGCAAGAAGCGGTCAACTTTAAGCTGAATATTAAATCCATTATTTACAAGAGCTTCTGAGAGTGAGTTATCTGTTAAACAAAGAAAATGATCCCAAAAATCCCAATAAGTTCCCGGGCAATGCTTGATATTGGGACCCATGGCGATGAGAAGACCACCTGGTTTCAGACAGCGCAGAACTTCGAGAAGTGTTTTTCTCAATGTTAGTTTATCTGGTAGGTGTTCAAAAAAATTACTGGTAAATACGACATCGATCGAATCAGATTCAAGACCCCATCTATCGCTACAGTCTTGATTGAGAAACTGAATACCTTCGTTAAGGTACAGCGGTGCCTTTGGATTCAAATCCATTGCAAGCTTTGCTTTTGCATCAATGTGATTGATGAATTCCCCATATCCACACCCAAGGTCCAATACGGAATAGCTTGGAGAAATCAGTTTTGAAAAATAATTCTTGCATAAGACATACCATACCTTCATTCGGTAATCGATCATACCGTCAAACCGATGTTCATATATTTTGCTTAGTTCTTTGGGATCTTTAATTGAATTCATGTTAACATTGAGAAAATTTTGGGTGGAATTTCCGGGATTAATGTGGATATTCCGAAACTATTCCCCAACACCTTCTATTTTGGAACTTCGCAAAGCTTCAAATTACGATTAAAGGTATTTTCAAACAGCGACAGATACCTTGTTGCCTGAGCCTTCAGCGCAAAACGCTCTGCCGCCTCAGATGAAATTCGCTTCCGGTCAAAAGCTTGTGCATTTTCCAGAAATACCTCAATCGCCTTGCTAAGTGCTTCGGTACTCAGGGACTCACACAGTATTCCATTCTTCGATTCCTGAACCGCATCGGGCACCCCGCCGATGGCAAATGCAATCACGGGTGTTCCACAGGCCAATGACTCCAACATGGTATTCGGAAGATTATCAACCAAAGAGGGAAGCACAAAGGCATCCGAAGCATTGTAGATCATGCTCATCAGTCGTTCATCCCCCACCGATCCAATATTGCGAATTTGAAGCCCGGGAATGACATTTGATGGAAAACTGCCTCCAACAACCATCAATTCGATTTGATCCAGATGCTTTATCCGGCTAAGCGCATGCAGTAACACTGCACCCCCCTTACGCGCTTTCTTCACATTGTCCGAGACAAACAGCAGTTGTTTGCGCTTAGGATCCAAGCCCAACAATCGCTTGGCTTCAATGGAATCATTACGGCAAAACACCTGCGTATCCAAGCCATACGGAATCGTATGAACACGCCGATCAGCGAAGACCGGGCTTCGCTCTGCTTCACTTGCAAGCCATTTTGAAGGTGCAACCACGACCAAGGTACCGAGCTTTGAGACCCAGCGCTGTTTGCATTCGATCAAACGCTGGTTCAGATCACATTCCGCCTTGCTAGGTTGATAGCGAACGAACTGACCTTTGGCATCCACATCATGGACCTGTTCGTTATAATGCTCGTAACCCAGGAAGGCATTCATGTCATGCAAGGTCCAAACAGTAGGGAGGCCCAGCTTGGCAAAAAAACTCGGATAGTCCAGCATGCCACTGACCCAATGCAGGTTCACAAGATCACAGGACTGGCTGTGAATCGCTGCAGCAAGATCCAGTGAACTCTCCGGGAACGAACAGAGTTCCAGTGTATCCGGACGACCCAATATGGACTTGCGCTGTTCCAACAGCCGTATTCGCACTCCGTTTCGCATGCGATCAAGCAATGTTCGACGCAGCGGGAACCTCCTGCAATCGATCTCGCTGCTTGCAGCATCCTGCATCATTCCCCTCGTCACGAAATTCACAGAACATCCTTGCTGTAACAGTCCTCTTCGCAGACGCAGACACGCAGCAGCAGCACCGCCTTGAGTATACGTATTTGCAATAGCAAGATTCATCTCAATAGATTGAATTCAAAATAAATACTTCAAAAAAAGAGGAAAGTCTCGATGAATCTTCCTTTGTTGATGTATCTTCGAATTCTTGATTCCAGTTTCATTTCGAGAACAGATTTCAAGGAGTGCGACGTATCAACACTGTACACCAGCGAAAGATCCGGTGAACGAGGCTAAGTATACCTGTATTTAGGCGAAATCTTCTCACCTTGGGTGCATTGAACTGCTTCATCAATGAGATGCACTTTTTACTTTCTCGCAGTTCGATGGACTTCACCGAAATGAAATCCGCAAGTTCACTCCAAGAGTATTTGTCCGTCACACCACAGTGAGTGCCTTGTCCATCCATTCCAATGTTTTGTGTCAAACTTGGGAAAGGATGCAGGGCAAGTCCACCTTTTAAAAATATATTCGCATACCAACGGACAGCCCATGTCCGCATCTCTCCCGTCGAATTTTTTCGAAGGTGATCAAAAAATGGATACGTATTGCCGATATTGAAGTCAGCGATCCGACCACTTTCTTCAACCTGTTCGCAAAGCACCTTCGCATCCCACTCCGCCGTTACCCAACGGTCCCGCCATGTACCCCACCCCCAACAGGAAGCCGTATTATAAAAAAATGTCGGGGGCAGCTTTCCCTTCACCGGAAACATGTAACCCGACACATGCATAACCCTCGGCTCGTTTCGGTAAAACTCAAGTGCATCATTCATGTAACGCAGAAAGCCAGGTGACGTTTCGATGTCATCTTCCAAAACAATCACCGATTCATGCTCTCTCAAAACACTTGAAACTCCATCGATTATATTCCGCGCAAGTCCAAAATTCACAGGGCGCTCAATGACCTTCACTTCAGCAAATCCTTCAAGGCTTCTAAGCAGTTCCCTGATTTTATGAACTTTGAGAGTCTCTTGGTTATCATACTCGTCTTTTGCTCCATCGGAAAAAACAATAAGTCGTATCTGACCTGCCAAATCATTCTTTCGGAGTGTTTCAATGCATTTTAGAGTGTGAGAGTACCGATTATAAACAAACAATACAACTGGAGCCAATTCTCGTTTTGGAGTGCGTGTCTGCATCGGTGAATTAATTTTCGCCTGTTTCCCAAAAGAATCTTTAGTCAAATTTTTGGATTGATTTTAAATAATATCCTTTGTTTTCACCTAAAATCTTGGCAACTGGACTCAATGAATCAATGTATAGATTCTGAATATAATAATCACTAAAGGTCACCCATTTCCTGAATGATTTCAGGAAACTTTTGAGAAACGACTTCGATACCCACACTAGAATCCTCACCTTGGATCCTCGATAAGAAGAACTATAATTCGAATTTAAGATCACATCTCGCGAAAGGGCATAAGCTTGTCTTACATGCCAATGAACCTTCAACTTATGCTTCGATACCAAATGTTCGATTTTCCAGTCAGGATCAAAACCCAAACAATATCCTTGTCTCTTAAGCAGGTTTTCGATTTTTGTCTCTTCACCGTATGAAATGATAGATCCCCTCATACCCAGGTTCGGGTCAAAACCACCGATATCCTCAAGCACCGTTCGTCGAATAGCCATAATCCCTCCAGAAATAAACCCACCTTCCGGCAAAACGCCTCGTTCTGCTCTGACAAAAGGTTTATTCCCGAAGTCTGGATGAATCCACTTTGGTCGTTCTTCCCTGAACCAGGCACTATAATGCCCCCCGAACATATCAAATGTTTCAGAGGAAATGATTTCGTTACATTTTTCAAGAAAATTGGGAGCAGCCTTTCCGTCATCATCCATATACACAACCCAGGGTGCTTTAGATTCCCCAAACCCCCTGTTTCTTGCATGACTAAGCCCAATCTTCGGTTCAAAAATATACCGAAAAAAATCATATTCGACACAGAATTGATTTACTACGCTTCGTGTATCATCGGTTGAACAATTATCTACCACGATAACTTCAAAAGCAGGATAAACGCCTCTTTGAAATCCAGGTGTCAAAGACTTCAAACAGTCAACCAGTATGGTCGCTCGATCCCTCGTGCACACAATCACGCTGAACATTTTCTTCTCTTCTGCCATCTGCAATCTAGACTCTACCTCTCAACATCACCCTGCCCTTTTCACGAAAGCTCAAGACTCCCCAAAATATGGATGAACAAAACAGACAATAAAACCTTCGAAGAAAACTATTTCTGCGACAAATTTGCTGATTCCAATAATTCAGCACCAAAGCACGTAGTCTTGCTCCATCTATAAAGGTATTCGCATCCAATACCTCCATCAACAGATTCTCGCTGGTCTTCGAGTATTCTTCGGACGGAGGATTTACACGAATAACATTGTCCAGAATTTTAAACTCAAAGATTGAAATATTCCGTCCAATAATAAACTCCCACTGTTTCGATCTGACAAGATCCGCCGTATCACGTTGAATTTGAGCTAGATTAGAACTGACCGATGAATCATGTTTACGGATGCGAACCAATACCTCATCAAGATTACGAATCTGGAAGAATCTACTAATTCTTAACCAATACTCATAATCCTCGGCAGGAAAAAATTCAGGATCATAGCAATCCAATTTTTTGGACTTCAATAAAGCCATGTTGAGGATTGCTGTTGGATGAGCAATGGGAGAACCTTTCAGTGAGAATAACTTGATTGCTTCAAATTCCGCAGGAGGTTTAAGTATGCGATCATCTTCTACAATTTGATAACAAGTTCCACACACAGCCACCAAAGGGTTTTCAAACATAAAGAATACTTGCTTAGCCAATCGATCCGCATGACTTATGTCGTCTGCATCCATTCGAGCAATCAAATCGCCACGGGATTCTTTAATCCCCAAATTCAAACAATAAACAAGTCCATGATTTTTAGAAAGATCAATGACTCGAATCCTGGAGTCTTTTGCTGCGTAATCATTTATGATAGACAAACTTCGATCTGTGGAACCATCATTTATGATATTGAACTCAAAATCACTATAAGTTTGTAAAAGTATGCTTTCAATTGATTCTGGCAAATATCGTTCGCCGTTAAAAACTGGCATCAAAACACTAACTTTAGGATTGTCAGTCATATTCGTATCCAGTTAGAAGGAATGAGATCTGTATCATTTTTTTTGACAGCAAACCAACGTTTAGGACAAACCACCAATTGATCAGGCTGCGAACACAACCATGCCCCCCACCACCCAAAAGTACTATTGGACAAAATATGATGATTACAGTATCGCATCATACACAAATCATGTATTGCACCTTTTCCTGATAGAAAAAGTTTATTCTCAACATCCGCAAATTGCTTTTTAACCCAAGGCATATCATCACTAAAGAAGCAAAACAACGGGTCCTTAACATTAGATCGAATCAATTTAATTGCAGAATTAAAATACTCAAAACTACAATAACCATGAAACTCCATCACCTTCTTGTTGTGAACAAAATCACCTCTTCTAACATGTATCGCTATTGCGGTCTCATTCTTAACATTAAACTCACTTCCTGATTCTAAGGACGAATACAAACTTCTCTTTGGCATAAAATCTTTTGCTAACACGTCCTTAATGTCTTCAAAATACCTATACGATTGCCAATATCCACGAAGGTGCGTATTTGGGCCGATACTCTTAAACAAGTTGCCATCGTAATTTTCATCATTTTCAATAACAACACGATCAATAATTGGTGTTTTAACCAACTTTGACTTCCTCATTGCCTTAGCAAAAATTGTTTGCTTCCTTCCAAGTGTATAGACCTTAGCTTGAATTTTTAGCTTCCGAAGATCGAAACTTCGTCTTGTAACACCATCTTGATTTGAGTAAAACCAAGAGTCATCCAACACAAGACTGCAATTATTCGAGAGAGACAGTCTTCGACCGATAGCATATTGAAACATCTGGTTCCCAAGTCCTCCGAAAAGCGAAACTATAATACTGTTCATTGGAATCGAATCATCCTTAATATGGATCAACAGATGAACAGCTAAAATTTAAAACTATGAGCACCTTTCAATAATGACAAAAGTCTATAGTGAAAAATCCTAAACCTAGCTACATCTCTATTGACCCAAAACTGATCACCACTTAATGCTCCGACCTTATCGAGAACGTTCAGAAAGTTCAATGACTTCATAAATCCCTCAACGTCTGATCTCAGAGCTTGTCCCTCATACAATGACAAATTCGATACTTCCAACCAAACTGCAGTTGTTTTACGCAGCACTGACAAGCCACCATTTAGCACATCCAATTCTGCACCCTGTACATCCAGATGAATGAAATCCACTATGTCAATATCGTTATCGAAACAAAAATCATCAAGAGTTATGGTAGGAACCTTTCTAATCTCATTAAAATTTAACCACTTGTAGTAGTTTGAAACTTCCTTCGGTGCCAAGAGTGAGCTTGACTTGTTACCATAATTCCAAGAACTCTCGGAAATATCCTCAGGGCACCCCGAGGAAACATAAAAATCACTCATACCACTCTTGGAACTAAGTGCTATATTGTGCGGATAAATATTCGATACTGCAAATTTTTCAATATTATGAATAATAGAACTGAAATTATCATGCAAGGGTTCAAATGAATAAATCTTAGCAGACGGGAACAGTTTGGCATATCTGACTGAATCCAACCCATCACAGGAACCAATATCAAAAATCACAGGATTCCTAATTTTCCCAATGAAATGGTCAACACAATCTTTTTGATCGTAATTTCCGTTTAAATATTCTTCTGGTGTCACTATTCTGTCTTTAATGATTTTCTACATAAAGAAAGGATCTGTCTAATCTTCTCCTTACAGACGAATTTTTTAACCTGTAATGGAATCTTTCCATTATAGCCACTTTTTCTAATTTCTGAAGTTGAATTACACTTAAGCCTTTTTAAAAGACTGACTAAGTGCTGAGCTGAAGCATCTTGCGACTGAAACGACTCCCGAAATCGGTTAAATAGGTAAAAGTCTTCGTATATCAACAATTGACTGTCAGCTAAACATTCATTTGTTACAGAATGGTCTGCATAAGCAACGACATTTACTAATGGATCAGAACAGTAACTCCAACCTCCAAATGCAAGAACATAACGCATGTAAAAATCAAAATCTACATTCCATTTAAGATTAAGATCAAAGAAAAAACCTTCTTTCTTCCTAAAGATCGTGCTACTGGGGTCACCAATGAAATTACCCAAAAATAGCACTGTAGGATTTTCTTCAAAGGCTGATAACTGTTCCTCCGAAATTGAGTGGATCGATGAAGCTCCAGTAGAAATATTCTGTAAAACCGAGCTCGAAAATGCAAAATTCACAGACCGATCCTGGATTAAACTAACAAACTTAAATAAACTATCCTTTGAGGTAAACCAATCATCATGGTGCATTATCTTGATTACTTCACTAGACGCGAGTCGAATACTCTCATTCCAATTCCCAGGAGTACCAAGCCTTGTAGCATTTCTTTGATACTTTAGTTTTCCTCCAAAATGCACATTCATTGACTGAATCAAATCTTGAACATCATTCGTAGTACTGTCATCCGTAATAACCACTTCATAATCGTTATAGGTTTGATACAATATTGAATCCAAACATTTCTTCAGAAAATCTGTTTGATTGTAAGTTGGAATGCAAATTGATACTTTCACGAAATCCTACATTACGCTGAACTAATGATAAACTTGAAAGTTCCCAACCTGATGGGCCTTTAATTCTGGATACAAACTCAACAAATCTAATAATATTTTCTCCATCTTTGGATCATCACGAGGGATCCACACTATAGCAGAAAGCTGTAACCCTCCCATTAATTCAGAAGGTCGAGTGACCAAAATTTCTCTTGCTTCATCAGTCAGCCAATGTGGTACAGCCAACCCCTTTCTTTTGGAATAATAATGAATCTCAGAACTCCAGTCCAAGCCGATTACAATTACAAAGGAATCTTCATTCGTGTTCTCTTTAACATACTCTCCTGCTGAGATATATGGATTATGCAAATTGTATCTAATTCCTTTAACATTAAAGGAATGTAACATCGAATATAACAAAACCAAAAGCGAAACAATCGAAATCCATTCATATTTTAAGTTTATCCCGTGGACAAGAGCAGTGATTCCAAATAGCAAAAACACTCCATTTGCTACAAAATAGTAATTGTGACTGTAAAAAAGATTCGAAAACAACATCACGGGAATTATAAACGCTACTACACCTAAAAGAAAAAGGTATTTGGAATTTCTAGCTGTAAAAAAGAAGAGGACTCCTACAATGCACAATGAATATACACTTCCAAATATACCCGGAATGATTCTTTTCGAAAAAATTTGTTCATAGAATTGTGCAGAAATCCGTTGTTCAAATGGCCCATATGTCCAATGGGTCAAAGAACTTGACGTGAGCGATACTCCAAATGGATTTTCAACTTTAACAGAATCAGTATATTTAACCCAAATATAGGTGATTAAAACTGATACAAACATTACCAAAGAAAGTCGAGTAATCGCTACCCAATTCACTTCCTTGTTCTTCCACGATTCAATCAAAATGAAAACACATGCAATGAAAGCAAAAGCTGGATAAGTTGTAATTTTCGAAAGAGCACATGCTAACGAAAATAGAAGTGCAAATGCAAAGCTTAACCAACCTTTAGAAACAATCATTCGATGACAAAAATACAGTGAAGTCATCCCTAGAAATACTGTAAAAGTTTCTATCATGAATGTCCTACCCCAAAACAAATACATAGGACACAAGAGATAAAGCGATCCAAAGATGTACAAAAACTTCCGGTCAAACTTAAGTCTTAACAACAATAAGAATAAAGGAACCAAAGTACCAGCATAGGACAACCAGGATACTATTCTTCCAGAAACCTCCAAATTTAATGCTGCAACTGATGAAATTATAGCAACCGCAATTTGATAGAGAGGGAATTCAAACGGAATTTCCCATGGATATCCCAATACTGGAGTTTGGTACAAAAGAAAGCTTTTACCCTCGAAAATATATTCAGTCGATATTGCTGTCTGAGTTTGCCTAAAGGCGTCAGCATCAGAAATTGGGAAATTTATCCAACGAATCAATACAATCAAGCTTACAAGCATTGCTGCTGTAAAAACCACAGGATATAACCTACTCATCCAGACTTTAGAACATTCCAATATATTCATGGCAATTAATGCAAACAGTAAAAACTATCTAAAATCTTTTGATTTAATCTGATACACAACTAAAGACATCTGCTGCATATCTTAACATCAATTAGTTCGAATACGTTGCTAATCCAATTAGACTGATGCAACATGCTTACAGTAAACGTCACCAAATTCGTATTTGTAATCATCAACCGACTTTAAATAATTAATTATCTCAGTTTTTGTAAGCCAATTTTCAAAATGGAATGACTCATTATTTCGATAACCATAATTAAAGAGTGAATGATGTTTATTCAAATTATCAATATAGTTTATACACTTTATGGTATTGGAGCACAACTCAGGATTAAACTCAACCGATATACATCGTATTGGGCGCGACAGACCTTTCAGCACCATAAGCTCATAGCCTTCTACATCAATTTTGATAAAAGCAGGGACGCCATACTCGACGATTTTTCGATCAAGGGTATCTGTCTTTATATCTCGTTTTGAGTTCCATGAATAACCTGAAAATCTTTGTTTTCCAGATTTTTTGATAAACTTCCTACTCATACTGGATATCGTATGATAATTAGCAACATACATGGTTTCGACGCCTACCCTATTGCTTAATGCCACGTTTTCGCATTTAAATCGCGTATTGCCTTCAAATCGTTTGGTAGCATGTAAATAACACTCCTCTTGCGGTTCAAAAGCAACAACGTTTGCATTTAAACCCAGGAATAGCTCACATTTATCCCCCATATTTGAACCAACATCAAATACAAGATCTAATTCATTTATTAAGCTTTCAAAAATTTTCATCACGTCAAAATACACTCATCAAAGTCCAAAAACTCAGCCTAATCCCATAAAAATAAACGCCTCAGGAAGTCTTTTTGAATGGGCTTTTCCTCACTCACCTTTACTTGGCGACTTTTCATACTGCGAGTCATTACAATCAAGTATTGATATGTATTTGCCTCGCGATCCTTAAGTAACCGAAATCTGGATAACAAACTCGGCACAATTCTATATCCTTTAAACGATAGTGGACGTAACAAGTAATATAATATAGATATACTCATCCCAACGTTCGCAACTAACTTTTCGATCGTTTTTAAGGTAAAAAACCGAAGATGCGTTCGTTCCAATAGACCAGAATCAACATATTCAAACGATCCATTAAGCAACTCCATCCGAACGCTTGCATGTCCTACATGCGGAATGCTTGCCAATAATTTTGTTTTGCTTCCAATGTCTTTCGCAATTTCAGACAAGAATGCTTCTGGGTTTGGAACATGTTCAATGACATCAGCTAAGACCACATAATCATAATCTGACACTTCAATCTCATGTCGAACATCACTGTAATAGCCACAATACACATTTCTATAATATTTCCGACCGCCTTGTGTTAAAGCATATTCCGATGGCTCAACAGCATCTATCACGACATTCGTTTTTTTCTGACTAAGCAACCAACCTAAAATTCCGTTACCCGCCCCAATATCCAATACTCTTGATCCCTCCTCAATCAGATTAACGATATTGCCCAGGGGATTTGCCCTATCCTTAAAAAATCCCTCAACTCGATGATTATCAAAATCGAAGTTATATGTAAAATCGGGTCTCTCGAACATTTTCATAACAGCTATAATATTTCAAAAAGTGAAAAGATACTACACTCAACCTTCAACTATTTCCCACTTATGATCGTAGATGAAGCGACTCCACTGCTTTTTCCGAGTCACAATTTCGATTTTTCCTGTATTGATATAATCGTGAAAAATGCAACCTATGTGATTTTTTTTCCATATCCCCAACCCAATATGGTAGGTTCCAGCACCAAGAAACGGTTTTTTTATATGAAGCCTAAGAATCGTTTTTTCAGTCAACTCAGATATATTAACTTCATCGTAGCCAGAGAAGTATGTGTTATTTGTGTTGGATCCATCATCCATTCCAAAATGCACCGATACATCCTTCAGCACTCCATTCAGCTTAAATCCCCATTCTGCAAAAATATCCTCACCCGAATCAAACGTCCTAACCTCTTCGCCTTTAGAATTTGAAATTCTGAGAAAGTTAATCGAAATTTCACTCTCATCTCCTTTCATTGGGTCTGAGGAGATATTTTTTAAGTTTCCACTATCTGAGTTATCTCTAAAATACCGACTTACAACCTCTAAACAATTCCCATTTTGCAGCACATGTCCATTTTTCAAATACAAAGCCCTATTGCAAATTTTCTGAATATTCTCCATTGAGTGACTTACCAAAATGACACTTGCACCCTGATCAACCACTTCTCCTAGTTTTGCTAAGCATTTCTGCTGAAACTTCATATCACCCACTGCTAATATTTCGTCAATAAGCAGAAGGTCTGGATGACAATGAATGGCGATAGCAAACCCCAACCGAACATTCATCCCACTCGAATAGGTTGCAACCGGTGCATCCAAAAAATCTTCAATACCTGAAAAATCTACAATCGAGTCAAAACTGGAAGCGATCTCTTGTCGTCTCATTCCTAGAATTGTTCCGTTTAAATATATATTTTCCCGTCCGCTCATATGAGGATGAAAACCAGCTCCTACGGCAATTAGTGCTCCAATTCGTCCATTGATAGTTACCCGCCCCTGATCCGGAGGAAAAATTCCATTAATAACTCTTAGTAAGGTCGATTTTCCACATCCATTATACCCAATCAGACCTAGCGTCTCACCCCTTCTGAGTTCAAATGAAACGTCCCTCAAAGCCCAAAATTCATTTTTTCTCAACATGTTTGAATCCGGCGCTACACCGAACATCGATTTAGCCGCATCTATGGATCCATAGAACATGCTCCGCTTGAGCGATTTAGTGAACTTTTTTGAGAGCTTATCTACTGCTAATACAACTTCAGACATTCTGATAAATAGGTATTTAGATCATTTTTTCGACCACTCTCTGCTCTGTGACATAGAAAAGCCTCATCGAAACCAAAAACATTAAGAAGGTAAAAAGTCCTATGCCAATAAAAACACCAATATTATCAATTCTTCCATAGATTACACAATCTCTCGCTCCGCCAATCAGGTATGTCAGTGGGTTATACTTTATAATTGACGACAGCAATGGATCACTCACATCCTGGGAGTATATCACAGGCGTAATATACATAACCAATCCAGTCAAAAATACAGCAACACGTTCCAAGTCTGGAAATACAACTGAAATTATTGAAATACATAACCCTATTGAAGTTCCTAGAAAGAACAACGGCAAAATCACAATAGGAAATAGAACAATTTTCCAACTTGGAATTACTTGGAAGAATAACAATACTGCGAGAACCATTAAGAACGATAGGGTAAAATTTGCCATCTGTATCATAACCTGCTTTAATAGCAAAGCTTCGTGTGGATAGTTCACCTGATTAATGAATCCATTTCCCGCAACAAGTGTTCCAGTTGCAGCATTTTGAAAGCTACCCCATAAACCATATATCGTCGTACTCATTAGGACATAGGCCGGATATGGAATTCCTGTATCACCAGGTGAAAGGATTCCGGTCATGTTATAAAATACCCATGATACAATGCCGATAATCGGGGTAATGAAGATCCAGGTCGTTCCCAAAAATGATCTTCGATACGCCATAAAAAAGTCACGACGGAACAACTGCCAATTCAGTTCCCAACTTGAATTGATATTCCTGAACATGGTCTTCCATGTTTCAAACCAACCCATACGCAATCGCTGGTTTGGTTCATATATAACTACTCTATCCTTTTTCATTTCGCGAAAAACTAAAACCAACCCTTCTTAACTTAGCAACAAACCACAGCTACCGCATCCGGTTCCATTGACGAAACTGGCAAAAAATGTTGGGCGTGCAACAGGTGGTCTTCAAAGACTCAGAATTTTGGATACGGCGGGCAGCAGCAGGTTTGCCCGTTGGGAAACTTTTTCGAGAACTCGAATGCGCTCAGTGACATCAACCTCAGCCACAATCTGGCCGGATTGGATTTCCTTTGTCAGGCCCTCAAGCTGGGTTTTGGTGCTGGAGAACTGAGGAAGCACCACATCGGCGAGGTATTGGGTAATCACCTTGCGGAAGTCGAGTTCCACCGTGAAGTAATCCTTGCGACTTCCAGGTTGATACACTGTTTTCACAGCACCAAAGGAACGCAGCATTTTCAGGCCCTGACTGGTTGACCCGAGACTCAAAGCCAACTTGCCCATGATTTCATCCATGGACAGCGGAGTGGCCGAGGCATAGATGACTCCATAAATCTCACCTACAGACTTGGGCAGGCCCACCGTACGGCAGGCGTTCACGAAGAGATCCACGACGCGCAATTCAAATTCTGTCAACGTTTCCTTCAATCTTCATTTATTTCATTTATTTCTGAAATAAATGCAAGATGGAAATCAGAAATCTGACTTTGCCTCGCGCACATACATGCTGCCCCACGGAGTGGATTCAACGAGCTGCAGATCAGGGATGTGTGAATGCAATGCGGTCTCATACGAATAGATGACCGCGGTTCGATGGTCATGAACTGCAAGCAAGTCGAGCAAGTCAGGGATGCTCGAAGCAACCGGAGCAAGACGCTGCTGATCGCGAATGGTTTCTGAAATATCCGTGCGCTGCCCATAACTGGCGGTCAGTTGCAATGCATTCGAAGGAGTAAGAGAGGTGTTCAGGCTGATTAGCAATGGATCTGAACCGAATTCATACGCCCGTTCCAACAGTCGCACGGATACTCGCTGCACTCCCAAGGTACCCCAATACACTTTTGAAGCGTTATAGGCTTGGGGAACACCCAAGGCTGCTATCCCGAGGATGCACAGCCAACGCAGCTGACCTCTCCGACTGTGTTGATCCGTCGAAATCCACCAAAGTGCAGCCAACAGCAGCACTGGCAGCAGCATTGAAAGCAGGTAGTGCTGGCGGAACTGCTTTCCAATCACAAAGAGGTGCCCAAGCATCGCAATCAACACGGCAACAACCATGCGCTGCCTCACATCGCACGAAATGATTCGATTCCATTCGATTCGACCTCGAAATGCAGCGATAGCGAAGACTGCGACAGTCCCCCCGAGGAGGAACACCAACTGCGGATCACTCTTCCAGATACGCGCCATGTTGAATCCAAACTGCACAAGATCCAGGCCTGAGGTTCCCGAACCATAATCACCCTGTTTCGTAAAAATGGACCAGACAAAGCTGAGATAGTATTCCCAACGCGAGGCGGAGAACAGAGTGATCACGGCGGCAAAGCCCACAACCACGCCCACCCCATAGCGTAATCGCTGGCTCCACTTGGGCAGGGCGAGCACAAAGATGGCCATGAGCGGAATGGTGGTGAGTTTGCTCGCCAACAACAGCAGCGAACAAGCCACAAAGACCCATGTCCATCGCTCACGGTATTGTTCCTCGGGATGTCTCAAAAACTCCATGAGCGCAATCCCCGCAACAACACACCCCAGCATCGTCATCGGTTCGGTAGCCACCCCCACAGAACGGTACAGCGCAAATGGAGAGAAAAAGTACACCAGAAGTTGAACTGCTACGGCAAATGCGAGTGATCCGCTCAAGCGGTACGCAGTGCGACCCAGAAAAACATTTGCCACGGTCAGCACTGCTACATACAGGACTGCAGCACACATCAAATACGCTTCTGAGCGATGAAGCATATCCTCCACCACGGAAGCTCCTGAATCCCGGGTCAACACGCCATATAGAAGTGTTGCGAGCGATCCAAGCAGCTGTGTTGGATACCCGGGATTGTCCACAAAGGGGGTCGAAAGGGTGGTATTCAGATTGATGAAGGCCGACAGATAGATGTAGGACGGATCAAAATCATGCGCATAGAATGGGAGCCTCACATGCAGCATGAGCAACATGGCCACCATGCCAACAAGACTGCCTGAAACAAGCACTGCTGAGTGCAAAATGGAATTTCGGAATGAATACGACATGAACGGCTTGTGCGGGCTGAGCATAGGAAGGTTCAAGGGTTGATCGTTCGAGGTTCAGCTCGGAAAACGGAGTCTGCACAGCATCTCAGGCATTCCTTTCTGTCGAACACTCACGCATTGTCAATGAGCCATGCCGGAGGGGTTGGTCTCCGATTCCGAATTGTCAAACTCCACCTCAATGGGTTGAACGGATTGCCAATCATCCACTTTCTCAAGCACCAGTGGAAGCATCCGAAGGACGAGTGGAGCCTGAAAACGGTGATGTCCAAATACGACCGGACCCGGAATCAGAGCACAAAGTAGCGCAGTGACGAGAATCGCATTGCGAAGGTATTCCCTGCGATGTGAATGTGAACATTCGTGATGAAGAATCAGTACACTGATGACAAACCATGGAAACCCATAAGAAAGCGAACGGGTAACATCGGCCACCATCAGCGAACCCAATAGCAACATCAGGAGACCAGCAGATGCCAGAGTCGCCAACAGCGGAGCACGTTTCATCCAGATCGCAATGGGTAGTACCATAACCCACCAACCCAGCTCAAATCCAGACCAAAGTCCCGCGTGAACCGCACCAGGATCGAGACTCAGGTAAGCCTTGAGTCCCAGCATACCAGACTTCCCTTCGAAACCAAGGCCCGTCTGCATGAAAATTCTTGCTCCCACAAACAGGAAGAATGCAACTGCAACCCACACGATACGCATCCATCGGAACCGCGAACGCTCCGGCAGCGTTTCTCTCTCCGAGAACATGAACAGGGCAATAAAACCGCAGGCAAGCACTACCCTTTCGTCGCAAAGCATCGCCAGGGCCAGCAGGGGCATCACCAGCCAACTCCGATGCCAATAGAGTGCCATCGCCACAAGCGCAAGGGCGACCATGTCCCCCCACCCCATTGTATCGAGAAAACCGCAGCCTCCCACATAAACACCGCAAAGCAGGGCTACCGCCCAGAAACTGATCACGGCATCACCGGTCTCACGTCGTAGAAAGAGCAGCGTAAAGATGATCCATATGGCGTTACAGACACAAAAAAGCACATAAATACCAGTCGCACTTTCGATGGGCAGCAACCGTACGAGTGCGGGAACGGTGGGGCGCAATGTTTTCTTTTCGTTGTGTGAACCCGGTTCAAATTCCAACTGAGTCGTGAGCGATTCACTGATGCGAAGAATTGCTGCAAAATGATCGTTTGGATCAACCCTGATCTCGAATAGGTTCGGAAACTGGAAAAACAAGGTGTAAGCGATCAACACCAGAACACTCGCAGGGAAGGACCATCGTGTGATTCTTGTGTTCACTTCACTCACACCTCTGCACAAAAGACCTTTCAAAACATGGAGAGCATCTCCTGCGCACTCAGATCTGCATTCCACTGGTTGACGATGGGATTCTGAGTTCGGCTTGCCCACTGTTTCTGCTTTCCGTAATGGATTCAATCCGATGCGTTGGATTCCCCTGATGCGACAAATGCATCTGCCAATAGGGAATCAAGGGATCGATTGGGTTCACATTCGACGAGAATCTGGTAGGAAAACAACGCACCCCACAATCTTGCCAAAAACCAGCCCATCTTCGTCAGAAAGGTTGCAATGAAGCCATGCCCCAAAATCAACTCAACGGGAACGGGAAACCCCCTGCACTTAAGCTTGCTCATGCCCGAACGTCGAATCGTTCGTTTCAAGGTTGCCAAGGTATAGACCTTCAACGCATCGGTGTTGAGAATTCCTCTGCGACTGTAGTTGAATGCTCCCAGAAGTAGGCGAACACGGATCATCCAAAAGCCGAGATTGCCGGAAACCACATAGAGTTTGCACACTGCGCTCTTGTCCATTTTTTGCTTGAGATTCACCAGCATTGTCAATCCGTCTGCATAGGGTTCCAAGCCGTCCGCCATCACGACGGGTCCGGGAGTCAGCAATTCCTCGCTTTGCAGAAACTGTTCAAAAACCTGATGATCCGGCCACGTCTTGATCTTCACTCCCTGCGATGCAAGGTTTTCTGAAAGTACTTCCCCATTGGAACCCACTATGTTAACGCATGACTCTCCTGCGAGCTGCCGTAAGAGGAAGTGCTCGGGCGTGATGGAACGCATGCGGGTCTCCTGAAACCGTCGAACATCCCTCAGTTTCTTCGGCCCCACATCATATTTGGGGTCATAGAATACGTGAAAATGCTGTAGTTTTGAAACCAGAGTCTGAACCATGATGTCAAAGGCGTAACGAACTCCATTCACATGACAGACCTCATCCCCGTAAAAGGTGGGTATGGGGGTTTCCCTGATCTGAAACGGACTCAACAGCATTTGAATGATGATTTCGGTATCAAAGTGGAAGGCATTGCTGTTCAGATGAAAGGGTATCGAACGCAAAGCAGGAACTGCATAGACCCGATAGCCGGAGTGGAACTCACTCAGACTCGACCCCAACATCCGATTCTGCATCCAGGTCAGGATTTGATTGCCGTAAAATTTATAGAGCGGCATGCCCCCTTTCAGAGCATCCTTTTTCCGCAGCATGCGGGAACCAAACACGGCCCCAATGTTCTCACTGTCAAATTGCTCCATCATCTCCGGCAGAAGCTCGGGGGCATATTGGCCATCCCCGTGGATCATCGCCACAAAATCGAAATTCTGCGCGATCGCATAGTGGTAACCGAGCTTCTGATTCCCCCCGTAGCCTTGATTCTGCGGGTTGAACAACACCGTTAGCGGAAAAGCAAACATTCCCGTTTTCTCAACATAGCAGGCACGCTGAAAGGTTGCATCCTTCGACGAATCATCGATCACAAGGACTTCGGTCTCAAAATCTTCCATGAGAGACTCCGGGATACGAGCAAGCACGGACTCAATGGTTCGTTCCGCATTGTAGGCAACCACAAACACCAGCAGGCGAGGCTTTTTCAATTCTGTCTGCATTCACCCCTACGAAAACAGGAATTCCGAACGAAACAAAGCAGAATTTTGCGTTTCCGAAAATCGAATGCTTCCCTTATTGCCGGGTTAATCATGAACGTTCGAGTCCGGGGCATTCCTCTGCGCCTCATCCAGAATTGGACCAAACAGCATAAGGGTCGAACGTGCCCGTCGGTATTCCGAGAGCATCTGGCGCTGCCCTGAAAGAAGAAGTCGCATCTCTTCCACCTCTGCACGCAATTCCTGGGTGTGACTTCGATGATAGTCAATGGCAGCAGCAGTCAGCCAGATTCTCGATTGGGCAGGCAACTGGTTTACCACCTCTTCCAGTGGTGGCTTGCCCTGCAAATTGCTTTCGTCACTCCACTCGTGCACCACCTTCCCGGGATTCATCATCCCAACATGCCGATAGTATTCCAGCACCTGTGCCTGAAACAAATCCGTGAGTATGACATCCGAAGGTCGAAGGTCCGCCTTGATCAGCCTCCAGTCGTCCAAAAGACCCGCTTGTGGACGCAAGAACTCAAATAGCGATAGAATCAACAGTGTCGACAGCAGCAAAACCGACGTCGGAATCATGACGAATTTTCCGAGTTTCAGGCGAACGTGGTCCATTCCATAGGAAACGAGCAGGATCACGCAAGGAGCACTGAAAAGGATTAGCCGGGTCGCAAACGGATACTGCCGCAACACAGCAGCAATAGCGCAACATGCGATCGGTCCACAACACAGAATGATCCACTTCCAACAATTCTGTTTCCCGGCAAAACTCCACAAACCCATGCCTGCCAAGATACAGAAGACTGCTCCCATCGGAATCAGTTCATACCGAAATGAAGGAAATATCACCGGGTTGTAGATTGAAATAAACCCAGCCTCGATCCACCACTGGGGGTTCCAGGACGCAAACTTTCCAACGTCGTCCCAGTATTCCGGAAGATAATGATAGCCGGAATCACGGGAAAGATAGACTGCAAAAAAAACAATACCTACCAGCAAGATGGATAACAATATCACAAAGCGCTGACGTTGATTTCCATAAAAGAGAGCCAGCCATACAATGGAAACCAAGACAAAGACTGAGGGCATGGAGAGCATCACACTCGCAACCGCAACCCACGGAAATGCCCAGAGCAACTTGCTGCGATGGGGAAATCGAAAAATATCTGCAGCTACGTTCAACAGGAATACACTAACCCAAACATCGATCCCATAGCCTTTACTTTGGTTCGAAAAGAGGATCAATTGCGGAGCAAACGCAAAGACTCCCACAGCGAAGGCCTGAGTCAGCATTGAATCGGAAAAACAGATGCGAACCAGCCGAGCAAACCCAACAAGGGCCAATGAGCCAAAGATGAGAAACGGCAGGCGGACCCACTCTCCCCAGCCCCACTCAATCATGAACTTCAACATCACCCCGGGTGCCAACGCTCCGCGCTGTCCAAGAATCATTTCCAAAACGATGTCGCTGTAGTTCGTTTGCTCCAGTGCCATCAGGTATTTGGCCTCGTCCCTCCAGAGGTTCGAATCCGCAATGAAAAAACCAACTCGAACTAAAATTCCCGCGCCGACCAAAATCATCACCCACCATTTCCCACAAATACGCATGGGGAAATCGTTTGGATCCGGAAGAGGAACTGCCAAAGGAGACTTACGCTGAAATAACGCTTTCATGGAGTCTGCTCCAATTCCAGTGAGCTCGGAATCCAGGCATCCCAATGATCTCTTCTCCCCAAACGTTGGTCCAGGGAATCCCTCCATTGCTCCAATGAATCCCATCTTCTTCCACCAGCCCAAAAGGGTTCACTGATTTCCTCACGCTCAAACCAGATTCGGGTCGTCGTTCTGCCCAGGGCAAGCGAACTGCTCCGCTCCGAATCTCCAGGCACTCGCTTCCACGCAATTTGTTTGCTGTCCAGCCAATCCCGGTTGGATGGGAATTCCGCGTAGCTCACTGGTAAGGGTTCGGAAAGATAGGCATGCGCAAATTCAAGTTGCTCCTTGACCACCTTCGATGCCCGGTAGTGTCCAAGACTATTCAGTAGAAGCAACAACCCAACATTGATCGCCAGAACACCCATTCCAAGCCAGGATACACAACTCCAGAATCTGCTTCCCCGAAGCAGGCTGACGATCCTTTCCGGACTTTGTTTCTTCGAGCAGAAATCTCTTCCCTGCGGGATACACGAATCTGGACTGTTTGCAGCATGGATCCACACAAAACACAAGAATGGAAATAACCACAAAAACGGAATCCACCGAGGAAAAATAACAGGCATACAAAACAGCAGCACCACCTGGAAAAGCATCCATGGCATGACAATACTTCCTCCCCACACTCCCTTTCGTTGACCCATCAGGACCGCAATTGACAGCAGCAAAAGCGCTTCGGCATACCAGGGTCCAAAACCACCAAACCACGGGGCTGCAAATATGTGAAAATAGACATCCAGTTCGTCGTATCCTATCACAAAGGGTGCCTGCACCTCACTATCACGCATTTCCATGCTGGCTGGGGACAGAATCACTGCCAAAAACTGCAACGGTCCATGAAGCGAATCCAGTCGTGTGAGCGTTGAAGCTGCCTCCGATCCGACCAGATATTCCAGTTGGTTAACTTTCAATACCTGATCCCACTGGTAGGGAATTTTTTGATGCAACTGCGTCGGACCCCAGAGCAGCAGGCTCCCCAAACTCCCCAACCCACATAACAGGAGCAAACCATTGCGAAGATTACGTTTGCTGGGTCTGAGTCGAAGACATGAGAGTCCAACCGTCCAGACCAGTAACATTCCCGCAAATGCAAGCCCAGATCGCTTCGATCCGATCAAAAGTAAGGCCAGACAAGCCAAAAGGATAAACTCCCCAATCTTCACTCTGCGACTCACCATCATGGCAATCAGGACAGCCGAAACCGATAGCCCTGCAAACTGCGCATCCTCCCAGAAACTGATGCTCTGCAATATCCAGACTGGATTCAACGCAATCAGTCCAGCCAGCAGGTAGCGAGTCACTGCACTCATCCTCCACAGCCCCAGCACATGCAACGCTACAGAGAACGGAAGCAATAGAAACAGCAGGTTCACCGCTTTCCCAGCCTCGACAGAGCCAGTAGCCTTCGCCAACACAGCCTGAAAGAGATGCCCAAAACGAACCTGGTAACCTCCCCATTCAATTTTATGGAAAGAGGCTTGCTTCTCCCACTCATCCCTCCCAATAGCTTGGGAATAGAGTGGATCCTTGACTGGATTCCAGCCTTCCTCCAAAGCCATCACAAATTCTTTGTGAATGAGCATGCCATCCCAGTTGAGTGCCCATAAATGTGCACAACAGATGGACCACACACCCACTCCTACCGTGATTCCTATACCCGTAGCTGCATACACTATCAGCTCGCGGAAGCGAAATGCGATGCCAGAAAGGAAATACCCAAAAGGAAACGCTAACCAATGCCATTTACCGATGTTTCCTCCTGCAACCCAAACCACGTATGTCAATAACACCACCGCGAGCAAACCCACAATGATTCCGAGCGCAATGCACAAGGAAAGGGAAATGCCTCCAGTCTTGAGTGGATCTTCTGCTGATCGTTCCAACATCAGCTGTTTTTAAACATCCTGAAGCTAAGACGGCAACTCGGATTGCACTGCAAATGACAATACGCCATGCAAACTCAATTCGCAACGAAAAGCAATCTTGATACCAGAAGTCTTTGGCAGAATCTCTTCAAGTGCCCCTTCACTGCGTCAATAACACCTTAACACGTTCGTCAGTCCGGTTTTTTCATTCGTTTGAACGTGTTTTTCCGATTTTCGTCACACTCTTTGATTGAAACACGAAGCCTTGATGTCCAGATTCTAGCACGATGCACGACAGCGCTGTAACAGAAGATTTGCACTCCGACGAAATCATGATCGATTCCGCACGGAAGCGGAGAAAAGCAAAATGGATCCTGTCGGTCGTGGCAGCTCTGCTGGCTGGCTGGATTATTCTCTCGCTCGTCCTGTCCTCAGTTCCCATCGCCTATGTTTCCCGGGCTGAGCAGAGAACGGCGAGGGATGTCGTGTTTGGCGTGGCCGAACTCAGTGATGTACACACGCTGACCCTGCGCTTCGAACGCGGAGGAACTGTCATCGATGGAGCAGTTGAAGTAGGCCAGGAAGTGAAACGGGGAAGTCTGCTCATGAGTCTCGACACCGAGGAACTCGAGTTGGAAATGGAACGCCTGCAAACACAACTGGAGTTCGAGAATAACTTGGTGAAACTCCCCTCCGACATCCAAATCTCACTTTGGAGAGAACGAGGAAAGGTGCGGGCACTCAGTCGCCTGGTTCGAGAGGGCACGACTCCCATCGAAGAACTGGAAAATGCTCAGCGCAGCCTGGCGCAGGCCGAAGACGGTTATGCACGTTTTCAGCTTCGCAGAGAACTCAATTTCAAATCGCTCGAGAATCAGCTTGAAAAGATGCGCTACTCCCTTGACCGCATGAAGTTGCACAGTCCGATTGATGGCACCATTGTGGAGGTCATGGCGCGCAAGGGTGACTACATCCAACAGGGACAGGCGGTCATCCGCATGATTGATGAACGCCGCCTGATCGTCGGACTGCTTTCCGAAACCGACTACGACCGTGTGAAGGTCGGTTACCCTGTGGAATTGCGTCTCAAGGCTTTTCCAAACACGGTCTTCCAGGGTGAAGTTGCACAGATTCTTCCAACTGCGAATCCGGAAACTCAAAAGTTTGAGATTTACATCGACGCAGAAATGGCACCGGAGCAACGTGTTCCGGGACTTACGGGCGAAATCATCGTCATTGCTGATTCCCGACCCAACGCCGTTGTTGTACCATCCCAGGCCGTTTACGAGGGACATGTGCTGGTGGTCGAAAATCGCCGCATCCGCAAGCAACCCGTAACCATTGGATTTTCCAATCTGCTCGAGATCGAAATTCTGGAAGGACTCAAACCCGGAGAAATCGTAGTCACCGAATCCAACCACCAGTTCAAGGATGGTCAGCTCGTGCGCATGGAGTGGGAACACCTCAATCCCTTGCGCCGCTTTGACAATTAATCCGGGAGGAGAATGGGGATCCGTTCGCGTGTGTTACTTTTCCGCAAAAACGCATTCCACTCCGCCGCTTCGGGATTTTTCCAAATCCCGCTACTCCTTACTTCTGACTCCTTACTTCT
>CBFGUY010000045.1:0-24778 GCA_965651895.1 uncultured Algoriphagus sp.
AAGTTATAATTCTTGGATTTACATTTAAGGAAGACTGCCCTGATGTCAGAAATACGCGGGTCATTGATATTTACAAAGAATTATGTTCCTTTGACATACAGGTAGATGTATATGATCCATGGGCGAATCAGGAGGAAGTGATGCACGAATATGGGATTGAGGTCCTTCATGGAGATGTGGTACCTGATTTGTCCGTTTATTCTGCAATTATATTAGCTGTTGGACATAAAGACTTTAAGTCCCTTCCAATAGCAAAATCAGACAACCAGGTTGTATTTGATGTAAAAGGAGTTTTGGAAAAAAGTTTGGTTGATTCAAGATTATAAGATTAAGATTTTCCTATAAAAAATAACTATGAAAAAAAAATCAAATGAATTTTTAGTGATTCTAATCTCTATTATGTCTTTATTTTCCTGTATATCAAATGAGAAAATAATTTATATGCAGGATGCTGGCAGTGACTCTAATCCCGTTATTAGTTCTAGCGAGAGGATAGGTTATCACTTTGATGATTATTTATTACAGCAATTTGATATTGTGGATATCAACATCAAGACCACCAGTGAAGACTTAAATCAGATTTTCAATGCCGCATCCATTGTCAACCAAAATAGCGGGATGATGGCAGGTGGTTCACAGGCTGGAGGGGATGTTTTTTTTATGAATGGTTATACCATCGATAAAGAAGGGCTTGTGGAATTGCCTTTGATTGGAGAAATTAATTTGGTGGGATTGACCACAAAGGAAGCTCAAGCGAAAATAGAAGAGGAAGTCAGAAAATATGTCAATGAAGATGAGTTTTTTACCAGAGTAAGATTAGGGGGAATACGGTTCAGTGCGTTGGGCGAATTTAATGCTCCTGGAAAACTGACAATTTTACAAAATAGGGTAACGATTTTTGAGGCAATTGCTGCGGCAAATGATTTGAATATCTTGGCTAAAAGGGATGAATTAGTAATTGTGAGACAATATCCCGATGGATCTCAGATCCACAAGGTCAATCTCAATGATAAAAACCTTCTAGCTTCAGACTTTTATTTTATAAGACCCAATGATGTGCTTTATGCAGAACCATTAAAAGTACGTGAAGTAGGTGGAGCTACAAATTTCCTGCAGACCATCACCTTGATAACATCCACAGTTACTGCAGTTGCTTTAATTTTAACCCTTGTAAATAACTGATAATGGATTTTGAGCAAGATAATGATCAACTGTTTGAGCAAGAGGGTAGCTCATTTGATCTTAAAAGTTTTCTAACAAAAGCATTAAGAGTCTGGCCATGGATTTTACTTTCTGTAATTGTTTGTTTGGCGACAGGCTTTTTTTGGACAAAAACTACAATACCTCTTTATGAAGTAAAAAGTAAGTTTTTCATCAAGGAAAAGGAGAATACGCTTGCACTTTTTGAGAAGCCGGCCATCATGGATGTTGGATCTATTGGTTTGCAAAATGAAATTATCATTCTAAAGTCGAAACCTATAGCAGAAAAAACCTTACGCAAACTTGACTTTGATGTAGAGTATTTCAGAGAAAACACTTTTGTAAATGAAAAACTGTACAAAAACGCCCCGGTATTGATCCAAGTGGACTGGAATGCTGCCCAGATCATCAATGGACTGATCACTTTAAACTGGGAGAGCAGCGAGAGTTTTACACTTAGCTTTGATGATAAAAAGTACACGAAGTACTTACCTGACGGGACATATACCACTCTCTCCAATATTCCAGAACCTCAATCATTTACTTTTGGGGATTGGATAGAAACTGATCACTTTCGGATCAAAGTTTCAAAAATCGACCCAGATAGTTCAGGATCCATTTTGTTCAATGTAAAGGATATTAAATCCTTAGCTGCGCACTTTTCCAACCTGTTACAGGTAGAAGCAGTTGAAAGAGGGGCAACGATTATGGATCTAAATATCCTCACGCCCAATGTGCTGCAAGGTGAAGTATATTTAAATACTTTGATGGATACATATCTTTCTTTGGAATTACAGGAGAAAAATGAAGTATATGCCAATACGATAGCATTCATTGATAGTCAGGTGGCAGGAGTCGCTGACGAATTGAGTTCCTATGAAAGGGAACTGGAGAGTTTTAGGTCTACTAATATGATTTATGACTTGAGCACTGAAGGGGAGGCCGTTTATACCCAGCTGTCCCAATTGGAAACTCTCCTAAAAGATGAGCAGTTTAAAAGAACCTATTATCAAACTCTGAAAGACTATCTGCTTCGGGAGAATTATAGGGAATTAGTGGTGCCATCAGGGATTGGGATTGATGATCCATTCCTCAATGCTCTTATTGAAAATCTATTGGCTTTACAGGTGGAGAAATCCAGACTTTTGGCGACCCAAAAAGAGATTTCTCCGGCAGTACGTGAAGTAAACAGGAAAATAGAAGATGCCAATAAATCCATTCGTGAAATTCTTAAGAATGTGGATGAGAATTCCCAAGTGGTAATAAAGGATTTGGAATCCCGAATAGCAGATATCGAAAAATCTTTCCGGTCACTACCACAGACAGAGCAGAACCTGATCAGAATCCAGCGACAGTTTACGCTTAACGAAAACCTCTATACTTTCTTGATGGAGAAACGCTCTGAGGCAGCTATCACTAAAGCATCGAATACAGCAAACAATAAAATCATAGAGCCGGCTGATGGTGGAAGGAGAGTAGTTCCGCAGCCGCTAAGAAATTATTTGATTTCTTTATTTTTAGGTTTTGCTTTCCCATTAGTTTATGTTTTTCTGAGGGAATATTTTAGAACGAAAGTAGAAGATATTAAATATCTTGAAAAGAAGCTGAAAGTCCCGGTACTCGCTACTATCTTGTTCAATAAGCTGGAAAACAATCTTGTGGTATTGAATCACGGGAAATCTGGTATAGCGGAGGGATTTAGATCTCTTAGGGCTAATCTGAAATTTGTGCTCCCTAATGAGAATAAAATAACAATCATGGTGACCTCTACTATCTCAGGTGAAGGTAAAACCTTTTGTGCCATGAATTTGGCCTCTGTTTATAGCTTGACCGGGAAGAAGACTATCCTTATAGGATGTGACATGAGGAAGCCTAAGATATTCGGTGATTTTAACATTGAAAATAAGAAAGGACTTTCCACTTATCTGAGTGGTCAAGAGAAAGAATGGAAGAACGTAATTAATCCATCAGGATATAGCAATTTGGATATTCTACTGTCTGGTCCTACTCCTCCTAATCCTGCAGAGTTATTGTTTACAGAGAGGTTCAAAGATTTGATTAATGACCTGAAGGAAACATATGATGTTGTAATTTTGGATACTCCCCCAATAGGATTGGTAAGTGAAACGTTAGAGTTGTTCAGTCATATTGACCTAACACTTTTTGTTTTTAGACAGAATTTTAGTCAAAGATCATTTGTAGATGCGCTGAATGGTATTAGAAGAAATACAGAAATTCGGAATATTTATGGCGTCTTCAATGGTGTAGATTCCAGAGAGGTTACTTATGGCTATGGATATACTTATGGCTATGGGTATGGATACTATGATGATGATAAGAAATAAGACGTACTCCATTAATTAGAAGATACAACAAATCAGGCCTATTATAGGCCTGATTTGTTGTATGACAATATAATTTCTTTGCATGAGATTGTTGACGGATATCAAGAAGAAGTATTTTAAATACTTCTCTTTGTTTTATAAGTACTTAAAGTATAGGGTTTTTGTCTTATTGTCTTTAAGTTTTTTTGTCGGGATTTTTGATGGATTTGGGATAGCACTCTTCATACCTCTGATTCAGGCATCTGTTGATGGGGAGGGTGAGTTGACAGATTCATTTGGGAATTTTAAGTTTATCTTTGATTTCTTTGAGAGAATGGGGTTGGATATCACTGTTCCTTTTTTATTGGGATTAATGATTTTCCTCTTTCTACTTAAAGGATTTTTTAAATTTTTGGATACCTATTACAAAACTCTACTTCAATCCTATTTTGTCAAAAATCTAAGATATAAAATGGTTAATTCCCTAGAGGGAATGAAGTTCACCCATTTTACCACCATGGATGCAGGCGAAATCCAAAATACTTTATCAGGTGAGGTGTACAAGGTTACAGCTTCGTTTATAGCATATTTTAATACAGTCCAATCTGTTGTTTTATTGCTAGTATATTTTGCTTTGGCTTTCTTTTCAAATTGGCAGTTTGCACTCTTAGTTTCAATTGGGGGGGGGCTTTCTAATATCCTCTTCAAGAGGCTGTACTATTATACAGAAAAGGCAAGTAAGAGCATCTCCTCTTCCAGCCATACTTTTCAGTCTTATATAATTCAGGCTGTACAGCATTTCAAGTATCTTAAGGCGACTTCCCATTTCGAAATTTATAAGAAAAAAGTACTTACGACAATTGATCAGATAGAGGGGAACCAACGAAAGATAGGTTTTTACAATGCAATACTTTCTGGAGCTAGGGAACCTATAATTTTGATCGTGATAATAATGGTGGTAATTATTCAGATGAGCTTTATAGGCGGTGAATTTTCTTCAATTGCTATGAGCTTAATGTTTTTCTATCGATCCATGGTGCACGTGATTGCAATTCAATCCAGCTGGCAAGGGTTTATATCCAATATTGGGGGAATATATTCTGCCGAAAACCTTATTGGCACAATGGAATCTGGGAAGGAAATAGTAGAAGATAGTGATTTTCAACTTAAATCCTTTGATTATAGAATTAAAGATGTTGAGTTTGGCTATGGGGAAAAACCGCCAATTTTGAAAAATATAAATACCGTATTTGGGGAAAAAGAAACGACGGCTTTTGTTGGGCCAAGTGGTGGAGGTAAATCAACCTTCATCAATATGATAGTAGGATTGATTAAGCCTACTAAAGGTAAGATTGAAATAGGGGGGGTTGAACTTGACAGTTTAAATATTAATAAATTCAGAAAAAGAGTGGGTTATATTACACAGGAGCCGGTCATTTTCAATGACTCGGTTTTTAATAATGTGACATTTTGGAGCACTCCTGATCCTGAAAATATGAGACGTTTTTATGATTCGTTGAAACTTGCCAAGATGGATAGTTTCGTTAAAGAAATGCCCAACGGGCATAATACTGTTTTGGGGGATAACGGAATGATTCTAAGCGGAGGACAGAAACAGCGTATTTCCATTGCAAGGGAAATTTACAAGAATGTTGATATTTTGGTGTTTGATGAAGCTACTTCTGCTTTGGATAGTCAAACAGAGCGTGATATTCAGAATAACATAGATTCTTTGAAAGGCAAATTTTCAATTTTTATTGTAGCTCATAGATTGAGTACCATTCGTAAAGCTGATAGAATAATCTTGCTGGAAGACGGTGAAATTATAGAACAAGGTGATTTCGAATATCTGCTGGAAAACAGTCCTAAATTTAAGCATATGGTCAGTTACCAAAAGTTCTAAATAAGATGAGGGTAGGAGAAAATCCAAACAAAAACATAAATTCTGAGATATCATCTGTTGTTTATCATAGAATAATAATTCCTGTATATATCCCGAATCTCAATGATTCCTATTTTAAAAGTTCATTGGATATTTTGAGGTTTAATCTGGAATCATTGCTGTTTACTATACACGATAGGAGTAGGATTACTGTGGTAGATAATGGATGCTGCGACGAAGTGCGGAAATATTTGAGAAAAATGTATACTGACTTTCCGCTTTTTGATCAGCTGTTTCATTCCAAAACCAATTTGGGAAAAATAAATGCAGTCTATTCTGGGATAAAAAGTAATACGGAGGAACTGATAACTGTCACTGATGCTGATGTCATGTTTAAGCCGGGATGGCAGCATGCGGTGGAAGAGATTTTTCATGAGTTCCCTGAGGCGGGAATGGTATCTCCGGTACCCCATAGTATGGGATTTATCAATTTTTCTAACGCAACTACCTATTATGGTTTGTTTAAAGGAAAGTTATACTTTGACACTGTCCGTGATCCTGAAGACTTGAAGAAGTTCGAAAGCAGTATCCAGCGTAACATCCTGAAACCTATCCATTATCAAAAGTATTTGGTGGTTGACAATGGTCGCGCAAAAGGTGTAATGGGCTGTGGCCATTTTGTGGCAACTTATAGAAGGGAAGTGTTCTCTTTTGCACCTAATTTCCCAGCAAGGGATTTTTTATCCACGCGATCTGATAACGATTATCTTGATACGCCTAATGATCAGGGTGGCTTTTTAAGAATGGCCACCCTAAATAATTATGGCTATCATCTAGGAAATGTCTATGAGCCGTGGATGGATGTGGAATTGGCAAAGATAAAGGAGGAGGCTGTGAAAGAGGTATATTATGATCTTCCGGCTGCAAAACCATTAACAAGAACGCAATATAAAATCGGATGGTTTTTCAACCGTTTGCTCCTTCATAAATTCAGGAAGCAGTTTTTTAAATCAAAAGGGGTTACAGGCTATTAGTATGCAGATAAAACGTCTAATGGTCAGTAATATAGGTCTTCCTGCATCCACAATTGGAAGTTGGACTAACTATATGGATCAATTCAATAGAGAAACTACATTCTTTGATTTTATTTTGTCCCCAACCCGGGTGCCTGATACTAGATACATCCGGTGCAAAAAAAATAATTGGATTTCTTATAGACCTTCGCTAAGAAAATATCAACTATTAAGGTGGGTTGCAAAAGATTTTATCAGGACTATCAAGGGATTAAGTGGAAGTGAAATCTTTTTGAAAGTGGTGGTGTTTGATGATATTGCCTTGCTTGAAGCAATAGCATTAGAAAAAGAAAAATTCAAAGGAAAAATAGAGCTTGTATTTTTCTTTCATGGCTTTGAGCTTAAGATTTCTGATTTTATCCAAGAGCGAGTCGATAAATTACTGTTTCTAAGTAAATCAAGTTATTTACATAGTCTCAGAAATAGTTTGAAATTTGTGCCTGAAGTAGCAGTGGTCGGAAATGGTGTGGATTCTAATAAATTTTTCCCTTTAGATGATAGAGATAAACAGCAATTGAGAGAATCATTATCGATCCCCCCTGATGCCATCGTAGTGAGTTGGATGGCAAATAACAGACCAGTTAAGGGGCTTCACCTATTCATAAAGATTCTGGAACAAATCCTGAATAATCACAGCAATGTTTATGCTTTGATCATTGGTTCTACACCTGATACCTCTTTGAATAATTCAAGGATTAGGCAATTGGGCCGTGTGTCTCATGATAGGATTCCTTCCTATTTACAGGCTTCAGATTTTTATTTTTTCACATCCTTATGGAAGGAAGGGTTTGGGCTGTCTGTGGTTGAAGCCGCTAAATGCGGAAATTGGATAATTACCTCTGACAATGGAAGTATAGCTGAAGTACTTCAGGGAGTTCCACATGTATATTTTGTCACGTATCCTAATATAGTTCAAGAATGGATTAGCTCCTTTGAACTGGCAATAGCTGATTTCGGAGAGTCTAGTCGATCAGGCAGTTTCAATAAAAACAGTGATTTGCATACATATGAAAGCTGGAAAATGAAATTTATAGATGTTGTAGGCTAAATAGCTGTCCAATCCCCCTTCAAATTTGATTATGTCTCGTCCCCAAAAGAAAATACTAATTATTGTTCCGGATGGAATAGGTGTTAGGAACTATTTATATTCGTCTCATTTCGAGAATTTAACTCAAAATGCACTGGTAAATATTTGGTCGGGTGTACCTACTGAAGTTTTGTTGAGGAATTTGAAGATACCTGAGGGCAATAAGACGTCCATATCGGGTCTAAAGTTATTTGACCAGCCGATATTGTCTAAGTTTTTCTGGGAAACTGGGTCTTGGGCACGGTTAAAGTATTTTTCCAGAGAGGTAAAAAACAAAAGTCTATTGTTTAACAGAGCCAATGCTAAATGGAGTCGAATATGGAGATTGTTTCTGTTTTGCACCCGATTCTTAGGTACGCTGATCTCTTGGAATTACTGGTTGATATCACTTTGTGATAAATTGAGCAAGCGATTCTGGAGTGATAAAACCATCCGATATTATCAGCAAGAACTTCAAAGCGGGAAATTTGAATCTATTTTGATTACTCATCAGCGTGTTGCTCAGCTCATGCCAATATGTATAGCCGCCAATAAACTAGGTGTAACGGTGACAAGTGTGATATTTTCCTGGGATAACATTCCTAAAGCGAAACTAGCTATCCAGGCCGATTACTTTCTTGTTTGGTCAAAACATATGAAAGAGGAGTTGCTCATGTACTACCGGGAGATAAAGCAGGAGAATGTAATCATTACCGGAACACCCCAATTTGAGTTCTATTTTCAGAATGACAGGATTTTATCAAGGGAAGAGTTTGCTAATAGGTATGGTTTAGATGCGGATCGCAAGTGGATATGTTATAGCGGTGATGATACTACTACTTCCCCTTATGATGAGCGATATCTTGAAGATGCATTAGAAGCCATTGCGTCAATGGAGGATGATTTTAGACCGCAGGTGATTTTCAGAAGGGCTCCAGTTGATTTTTCGGATAGGTACGATCAAGTCCGTGAAAAATATAAAGACGTAGTTAAATTTATTGATCCTATCTTGTTGTCTGACAGCTCTATATGGAATGGTTTTCTTACCTCACCGGAAGATGTGAATTTATTGGTGAATATGGTAAGGTATTGTGAACTTGTAATAAATATAGGCTCCACCATGGCGCATGATTTTGCTGTTTACGATAAGCCATGTATATATATAAATTACAATGTAGAGAATAGAATAAATTGGAGCGTCCATACTATATATAAATTCCAGCATTTTCGGTCCATGGATGGATTGAATCCTGTAGTATTTCTGGATGATAAGTCCAAATGGGCGGAAACAATAAAATACGTCATGACAAATCCGGACAAGGTTGCTCCTGACCGTAAGAAATGGTTGAAAAAGATCGTGTTACACCCGCTCGAAAAGTCTTCAGAGAGGATAGTGGGCCAATTGATTAAGTAAATATGCACATAGTATTCCTAACAGGAGAATACCCACTTCACAACAAAATACATGGAGGTATTGGGTCATTCGTTCAGACGATTGCAAAAGGGCTAATTAAGGAGAATATCGCAGTTACTGTGATTGGATTTCACTCAACTGTTCATTCGGTTGATGACGATGAGGGAGTCAGGGTGATTTCGCTCAGTCCGAGTAAAGCACCTGGATTAAAGTGGTATTTTAATTTCCGGAAGCTGAACAATGAGTTACATAAATTGCATAGCCAATCACCCATATCAATTGTTGAATCTCCAGAATTGCTATTAGCTTTTATAAATAAGATCCCTGGGATTAAATACCTTATCAGACTCCATGGTGGGCATCACTTTTTCTCAGTGGGTGAAAATAGGAAAGTTAATAGCTGGAAGGGCTTTCAAGAAAAGCGTTCGTTCAATAAAGCAGATGGTTTTATAGCTGTATCGAACCATGTAAAGGAAGAAACCCAGAAATACCTTAGTTATGACAACAAACCAATTGAGATAATTAATTATCCAATTTCTATTGAACGGTTTTATCCTTCTGATCCTGCTAAAGTAGTAAGGAACTCTCTAGTATTTGCGGGTACCATATGCGAGAAAAAAGGCGTGAGACAGTTATTACAAGCACTGAAGTTACTGCAGGCAGATTTCCCGGATTTACACCTGAAGCTGTATGGGAGGGATTGGAAATTCCCGGACGGCAAGTCATATACTGATTTGATGAAGGAGTCCTTTGCCGAGATTAAAGATTCATTTACTTTTTATGGGCCGGTAGAACAGGTTAGATTACCTTCAATATACGAAGAAGCGGAAATCTGTATTTTCCCGTCACATTCGGAAACCCAAGGATTGGTAGCTCCGGAATCCATGGCAATGGAAAAACCGGTCATTTTCACCCAACTTGGACCTGGCCAGGAAACTATCATACATGGAATCGATGGGTGGCTATGCAACCCGTTGGATCCCATTGATATAGCTGATAAGATAAAGATGGCTCTTAGTCAAAGGGATGGTTTTTCGGAGATTGGGCGCAGAGCTAGGGCTAAGGTAATCGAGAAGTTTTCTCCAAAGAAAATCCTGAAAGCCAATATTGATTTTTATAGATCGATCTGTAATCTGAAATGACCTTATTGATTGTCACACAACTAGCCCATGTAATTAAAGACGGTAAGTACTATGCATATGGGCCATATACTAAGGAAATAAATATTTGGACTAAATTTTTTAGTAAAATATATATTGTGGCACCATGTACTGTGAGTGGTGAGATCAGTGCTATCGATATACCCTACAGTTCAACAAATATTGAATTTATAAGCGTACCCTCATTTGATTTCCTTAATCCGGTAAATGCCATCAAAGCACTGGGGACTATTCCCTTGATTTTCTGGAAGATTCTCCGAACGATGGGAAAGGCAGATCATATTCACCTCAGGTGCCCGGGTAATATGGGGTTGCTGGGATCTGTAGCTCAGCTTTTTTTTCCAGGCAAAAAGAAAAGTGCTAAATATGCAGGAAACTGGGATTGGTCGATCAGACAGCCAAAGTCTTACCGGGCTCAACAGTTTTTGTTGCGATCTGCCTCTTTGACCAAGAATATGAAGGTTCTTGTATATGGGGAGTGGCCCGATAAAACGGAAAATATCCTGCCTTTTTTCACAGCATCTTATTCTGATTTGGACGTTCTTCCTTTTGTTCCCCGCAAGATTGGCAGAGTTGAGACTCCCATAGAACTCATTTTCGTAGGTACACTATCCAAAAACAAAAATCCTGATATATGTGTTGAGGTGGTGAAATTGTTGAAGAAAAATAAAATTTCTTGTAATCTCCACTTATTTGGTGATGGCCCGCTCAGAAAAAGCCTGGAAGAACTCGTGCATGTTTCAACGATGGAAGATTGTGTAACGATCCATGGCAATAAGCCTGCTGAGTATGTTAAGCAATACTATCAGCGGTGTCATTTTCTGGTATTTATTTCAGATAGTGAAGGCTGGCCAAAAGTAGTGGCAGAAGCTATGTTTTGGGGATGTCTTCCTATTACGACAAAAGTATCGTGCGTACCTCAGATGTTGGACTTTGGAAATAGGGGGGTATTGGTTTCAAAAGATCCGATAGATATATATGAGCAAATATCACTTTTGATCAACCGCCCTGATGAGTATAACAGAATGGCTAGGACAGCGCATGAATGGTCTACGGGCTATACATTGGAGAAATTTGAGATGGAAATCAGCAAAGTGATCAACAATTAAACAAAACAGTCTGGTAGGAGGTGACAGTATTGTGGGATTATTTCCGGGTTGTTTTTTTCTTAGCATTAGCCGCTCTATATCTTTAGGGTTTGCTTCACCCTTTTTGAAACCAAACAAATGACTTCCTTCTAATGAAAATACTGCAACTTGTTGATTCCTTAAATTATGGGGGGACAGAGCGCATGTCTATCAATATGGCTAATTTATTCTCTGAAAAAGCGATTCAGAACTTTTTGGTATCGACGAGGAGAAGCGGCCGTATGGTTGAAAACTTAAATAAGTCAACCAATTATTTGAGTTTAAAAAAGAGAAATGGACTTGATGTCTGGACTTTCTTTAAACTATGCTCTTTTGTCAGAAAGCACAATCCAGATGTTGTTCATGCCCATTCCACATCCATTTACTGGGGCACTCTACTCAAAATATTTTTCCCAAAATTGAAATTAATTTGGCATGACCATTTTGGTTTAAGTGATCAATTGGAACAATACCCACGTAAAGAATTGAAGTTCTTTTTGAAGTTCGTAGATGCGATTCTGGTGGTAAATGAGAAATTGGAAGTGTGGTGGAAAGCTAAGAAGATTTTGCCTTCGGACAGAATTTTCTTGATTACCAATTTTCCATACGTAGAATTCAAGGGTAGGGAAGAAATGAATGTCTCGGTAAAATTGCTTCAACTGGCTAACTTTAGAAGGCAAAAAGATCATCTCACTCTGCTGGAAGCTCTGAAAATAATCCATCGTAATGGAATAGATTTTAATATATCGCTAGTTGGACAAATCGTTGATGAGGATTGTTTTAATGAGGTAAAAAGTAAAATCAGAGATTACGGACTCACTGATAAAATAGAGTTTCTGGGTCCGAGTAATGAAGTGGATAAATTGCTTAATGAGTCGGATATAGCTATCTTAAGTTCTATATCAGAGGGGTTGCCTGTAGCATTGTTAGAGTATGGTCTGGCTGCATTGCCTACGATATGTACCAATGTAGGGGACTGTAGTAAGGTTTTGCCCAGTGATAAATATGGATGGCTTGTACCTGCACAATCTCCGATAGATATGGCCAATGCACTTACCTATGTGATTTCTAACCAGAGCGAAGCTCTGGAAAGAGGTCAAAATCTCAGGAGGCATGTTTTGAAAAACTTTGGCCCTGAAAGGTTTTATCAGCTGTATCTACATATTCTTGCAGATCGCCCCCAATCTTGAAGCAAAGAGAAATTATTGCAAGTTAATTTTAAGCACCTGATAGCCGTCCACTAGTCCTATTGGTTTGGAATTGATGGGTAGATCATCTGCCCAAGGATGAAGCTGGTCAATGATTAGAAACTCGAGATCCTTTTCTGTAATAAAATCTATTTGTGCCTTTTCGATTTCATTTTCTGCGTATCCTTTGTCAAACACATACTGAAAAAACGGAGAACCCACTACTCCATTAACAATGTATGCCTGTTCATAGGGGGGGACATTATCCCATTTAATATCATATACAGAAAGATTTACAGGCCAGTACCCATTCATAAATCTTCTCATGTTAATCATGGGAGTGACTGTTTTAGGATTTCTCCCAAAGAAATCAGCGCCCTCATAGAAATCTCTCCGCGTAATAAACCCGATTCGTGGGTAGCTTTCCTTATCACCTAACTTCTCGGCCAATTCTTGGTATTCCTCTCCGTTGATTTCCAAGCTTTTTTTAGAGAAAGGGTTGTTGAACAATAATCCCGCGGCAAAAAAGACTGACAAAACCGTCCATTTTCTCCATCCTGAGGAGTAGCGGTAGAATATCCAGATGGAAATTATAGTGAAAATATTTATCAGAGGTTGGATGAAATTTTCAAAAATTTGGCCTCCATCTACAATGAAATTAATTACAGCCGCTCCTAACCATCCAGTAGCGGAAATAACAAGCAACACAATAAGGGTTTCCTTTAATCCTTCTGATTTGGCTAGTATTTCCAAAATCTTTTTTCTTAAAAAGTAAAGCACGAGGAAAAAAGGTAATATAGATATGGTTTTAGAGAGGAATAACTTTATAAGGGAAATAAGTAAGGCTCCATAGCTTTCAATTTGAGTGTAGCGCCTAATGAACAATTCTTTTATCTCTATATATGGCAGGTTTGTAGTGGTGCGGCCCACTAACATATAGAATAGTACGAAGATCGATAAGATGCTGAATGATAGGAAGATGGAGTTCCTGTTGGACTTGCCCCGAAGAACCCAATCTAAAAGTAAATACGCCAATATCCCTACTATAATCACAGGTAGAGGTGTTGAGTATAGAAACACACTTAAAAATAGAGGAAATAGGCGTAAATCTAGGGATTTGTAAGAATAACTGAGAAGAGTATATGCTAAGCATGACGCAATGGTCAATGTTTTAAGTGACGATATATTAAAAATTGAGTAATCGGCGTCTTTAATTTCGAATCCGGAAATGATAGTGATTTTCAAGGGGGCAATAAAAAGTATTGTCAAGAAAAGAAAAATAAGCTCAAAAGAAGAGAATTTGGAATGTTGCCTTAGCAAGGCTAGTAGCCCCAAAGTAAATAGTGTCAGTAAAAAAGGATAAATCACCAAGGTTAAGCTTTTATAATAAAGTACTCCTGATGTAGAAGATATAATAGCCCCAGCCCATAGGTCAGAGAAGTGGAAAAAATCAGGTTTTTGTTCGCTTACATTTATCCAGTTGTAGAAATGCGTGGATTCTTTACCGAAGTGATTGATATAATCTGACACAGCTGAGTAAAAATTTGCATCGCCCCAAAAGAAATGTAATCCACCTGAAAAGTCTTGGATTTGCCAAAGTGCAATAATGAAATAAAGGAGATTGAGTGTGCCCACGCAACTGTACCAAGCAAGATCAGTCAACTTAAACCACTGTGGACTACCTTCTTTATTGCCTTTTCTACTATACCGAAATATATAATAAAGAATGAGAAGCAACGCTCCACTGGATATGGTGTTAAACGCAGTTTTGTAGATTGCGTAGAAAGTAACTATGAAGGTAAAACCCCAAAAATGGGCTAAAAACAACCGGTGTAACGGATTTTTTTGTTTAATAGCTAAAACCTTAATGAAGCCTGCTCCGATAGTATAGCTAATCAAAGACCATAATAATAGAACAAAATATAAATAAAATACTTCTTTGGTTTGAACCATAGATGGTTGTGCATATACGAAAGGTCAGCAACATGCGCCTTCCGTCGCCGGACAATAAATAGGCTTACTTCTAAGACCGTAAATTTACTGATTTCTGATATACTTTATGGCTCTTGAGACTCCTTTTTTCCAAGAAACGCAAACAGGGCAAGCCATGAGATTTTTAGAATCTTAATATGCTGAAGTCTTAGAGAAATTGGATTTTTTTGGATTATTTTACATCGGAAAATATCGTTGCTATACTGGGTTATTTAAAGAGAGTTTGTGAGAATTTTATTTTTGGGAGAGACCTATAGAGCAGATGCCCTTACCTGGATAAGAGGTGTTGAGAGGGAAGCGGGTGTCAAGATCTGTACGATGGAGGTTCCATTCGCTCCTAGTAGGTTAAAAAGGCTCATATATTTTCTGGTTTTTTTTGTTAAGATAATCTTTTCAAGAGAAAAGGAGTGGGATATTGTGATGGCTGAGAGATCTACAAGCTATGGTTTTTTTGCATTGTTTGTTAAATCCAAAATCAGAGTTGTGGCCCAGCAAGGGATAACTGATGCATATCCGGAAACCGGTTTTTCAGGTGTTTATAAGCGATTTATTCAGAGATTGGTTTATAAGCGGGTAGATTTAATACACGCCTGGGGCAATGTAATGACCTATGCAATGGTTGAATCCGGAGCGAATCCGTCGAAGATATTGAATCTTCCTAAAGGCATCAATCTTAGCCTTTACTCTAATGTGAGGCCGTTTGAATTTAAAAACTCTATCCCCATAGGAATTGTAACCAGGTCACTTTCGTCAATTTACAATCATCATGATATTTTGCATGCATTTAAAATCCTAAAGGATAGAGGTATGTACGTGGTTTGTTGGATTGTAGGGGGAGGGGTTCTCGAAAAAGAGCTAAGCCTCTTGGCGGATAAATTAGACATTAAAGATCGTGTAGTTTTCCACGGGAAAATCGACAATGATCTGCTTCCTGAGAAGCTAGTTAAAAGTGATTTTTACCTCGCAGTCCCGGAGACTGAAGGAGTATCAGCCTCCCTTTTCGAAGCGATGGCTACCGGCTGCTTCCCCATAGTTACGGATCTTCCTTCAAATAGGGCTTTTATAAGTCCAGGCATTAACGGATTTCTTGTGCCAGTCCACAACCCCGCTAGACTAGCTGACGCCATTCAGGCGTTTTTGAAAGAATCTGAGAGATTCTCTATCGGTATTCTAGCCAATAGACGATATGTTGAAGAACAAGTCAATTTTAAGGAAAACATGAAATTAATCTTTAAGGAATATCTTAAACTTTTAACCAATAAGGACGGGGAATGTGTGGTATAGTAGGTTTTTGGGAGAGGAATAAACTCTCTGAGGCGGCAAAATTGAAAAAGATGAATGATGCCATTTATCATAGAGGGCCTGACTCTGAAGGTCTTTATGTCAATGGCCAAGTTGCGTTGGGGCATAGGAGGTTGTCCATTTTGGATTTGTCCACTCATGGTCATCAGCCGTTTTATTCCTCTTGTGGAAATTATATTCTTGTTTTTAATGGGGAAATATTCAATTTCAAAGACTTTTATCCTGAATTAAAGTCCAAAGGATACGTTTTTAAATCCAGCTCGGATACAGAAGTACTCCTCTATCTTTTGATGGAATATGGTTTAAAGGTACTGGATAGATTGAACGGTTTTTTTGCTTTTGCGCTTTGGGAGGAAAAGGAGCAAAGTCTTACTCTTGTAAGAGATAGATTTGGTGTTAAGCCTCTGTTTTACATTTGGGATTCGGATGGAATCGCATTTTCAAGCGAGCCAAAGGGATTGTTTGCCGGTGGATATCCAAAAGAAATAGACGAAGCACAGCTTGATGAGCTGATGATTTATCGATATATCTCCGGTGAAAATACAATTTTCAAAAATATAAAGCGGCTTCTACCCGGCCATTATATGGTAATCAAAAATGGAACAGAGAATGTTAAGACAAATCGTTGGTTTCATTTAGGAGAAAGTGCATTGGCGCATCCGCAAATAGCAAATCCTCTGGAATGGTATGAAGAGGTTTTCTATGATAGTGTAAAGCTTCGGATGATCTCAGATGTCCAAGTAGGGACAATGCTAAGCGGAGGTCTGGATAGCAGTAGCATAGCTTATGCCCAAACCAAGTTGGGCTTTTCTGATTTGAGTTCATGGAATGTTAAGTTTCCCGGTTACGAGCATGATGAATCCCATATTGCCAAAATGTTCTCCGAAGACTTGGGATTGAATTATAACGGATATGGATTTTCTGGCGAAACCCAGACTGATCTGGTCAAAAAAGCGCTTTATATTAATGACGAGCCTTTGATGCATTATACAGATAACGTTCTGCTGGGACTTAGTTTGGAAGCCAAGAAAAAAGTAACCGTTTTATTAACCGGTGAAGGAGCGGATGAAGTTTTGGGGGGATATGTCAGATACAAACCACATAATAACAGTTTACGGCATAGTATATTGAGTTTGATTCAATTTATACCGGATAAGTATTTGAAAAATTCCAGATTGAAGAAATTGAAAAGGTATTTGTCTCTCAATAATCATGATGTTCAGATTATGATGAATGCCAATGAACTCTACCTTCATGATCTGAAGAAAATAGGCATACTTTCGGCTAACATTCTGCCTCAGTACCGGGTAGATATACTGGAAGAGGCAAAGAAAATTTACCCGACCAACAGGTATCGTCAATTGCTGTACCTGGAACAGCATACCCATCTTCAGTCTCTAAATGACAAGAATGACAGAACTTCTATGGGGGCATCCATTGAATGCAGGGAGCCCTATCTGGACTATAGATTGGTAAGTGGAGTTGCATCTTTACCAGACGGTTATTTTAGTAGCAAGGGTAAGGGGAAGTTTCTGTCTATGAAAACAGTAGGAGCCCAGCTTCCTGAATATATCAGGAATCACAGGAAAATCGGGATGTCCATGCCTTGGGGAAAGTATATCCTTGAAAACGATCAATTCCGTAAACATTTGGAGTGCATGCATGAATCCCCCATTTTTAAGTATGGGCTCCTTGCTCATATAGACATTCGTCATGTGGTGAATGAATTCAAGGCTCACCCTGAGAAAAATCAAGGATGGTTGAAGCAGCTGTTTTTCCTCTCTTTATGGTACACTACGCTGTTTGAGTAGATTTGCATTAAATTAAGATGAATAGAGATGAATGTGTTTTTCATTAAATAAACAATTCATTATAAAATGATCAAATTCAAATAAGTATGTGGGATCAGTTCTCCAAATTCAAATACGATATTATCCGTCTTACCGGGAAGAATAGACTGAGGATCCTTATAATTTTACTAAACAGATCATTTTGGGCAATATTGGTATATAGGTTGGAAAGAGGTATGTACTTGACATTTGGGAATGCATATTCCATACTAAGGATTCTATTTCTGCCATTACTGAGATTATTGGAGGTATATACCAATGCTGAGATAAACTATAAAGCTGAAATTGGAAAGGGGATTTTGATTTTGCATTCTGCCTTAGGGATAGTCATATCGGGTTATGCCCGTATAGGTGATAATCTTACACTTACCGGAGGTAATGTGATTGGAAGTAAGGATTCTGGGAAATTTGGCGATATTCTTCTTGGAAATAGCTGTTTTTTAGGGGCGAATGCTGTTATTTTAGGGCCGCTGCAACTTGCCGATAATATTAAGGTAGGAGCTTCTGCGTGTGTGGTCAAATCATGCCTCACTGATGGTGCAGCTTTGGGGGGAGTACCAGCCAAAGAAATCACTTAGAGAATTGCTTAAGGAAACTTTAAAAAAATGAAAATTTCAATTGTCACCCCATTTTTTAACGAGTCAGAAAGTATTCAATTCTACTTTGAACGGCTGGTGTCTGTGTTGGAGTCGCTTGGACATGCGTATGAAATTGTATGTGTGGATGATGGAAGTGAGGATGGTACATTTGAGATTTTGGTTTCCTATAAAGTTAGATTCCCTCATCTGAAGTGCATAAAATTTAGTAGGAATTTTGGGAAGGAAGCGGCCCTCACCTGCGGACTTCATCATGCCACCGGGGATGTAGTGATTCCTATGGACTGCGATTTGCAGGATCCTCCGGAGTTATTGGGAAGTATGATAGAAGAATGGAAAAAAGGTTTTATGGTAGTCAATGCAAAGCGTTCAGACCGGGACGAAGGATTGATGAAGTCTGTATCAGCACGCTTTTTCTATAAACTCATCAACAAGCTCTCGGATAGCCACATCCCCGAAAATGTCGGCGATTTTAGATTGATGGATAAGCGCGTGGTGGAGGCCGTCAACCAGCTAAAGGAAAAGACCCGTTTTATGAAAGGGATTTTGTCCTGGCCGGGCTTCAAAACCACAACCATTACTTATTCCAGACCCTCCAGAATGCATGGTAAGCCTAAGCAGAATTACCTTAAACTGTTTGCGCTGGCTTTTGACGGAATCGTTTCTTTTTCTGATATGCCACTCAAAGTGATAGTGGGTACAGGATTTGCCATCACTTTTTTCTCCTTCTTGTATTTGATATTCATAGTGCTCAGACCTTTTTTTATGGAAATCGATGTTGCAGGATATAGTTCCACTATTGCCATTATTTTATTTCTTGGCGGGATGAATATGTTATCTATCGGAGTAGTGGGGATATTTATTTCCAAGATATTCAATGAGTCCAAGAACCGTCCAATATATGTGGTTGAAACGGAGGTTATTTGATTTCCGAAAGCACAAGGCACCGAAATTGCGGGGGTATTCTGTATATTTGAGACTACTACTACATAATCTATCCATGACCATATTGGACAAACGCTTTCTTTTCTGTCTGTGGTTGTTTCTTACACTGGCATGGCGTGTCTGTGCTCAGAATCAGATTATTGTCTCCAGAGAGGGTTTCCCATACTGTGAGCCGTTCACTGGGACGTTAGGGCAGACGAGGGGTGAGACAGTTCTAGGAGGAAATGAGGGGAAAATTGGAGCCTATCTGACCAACGATCCCAACGGCAATGGAGCACTAAGGCTAACTCAGAACGTGGGCGATTCAGAATGGGGGACTGCGGGCTATGCATATATTGACATTCCCTTTTCATCTAAGTATGGAGTTAAGGTTTCCTTTGAATATTTTAGCTACGGTTCTACCTCGTCTTATGGTGCTGACGGTATCAGTTTTTTCATGTTTGATGGACGCTATGGGAAAGATCCTGGTCCCTGGGAATTTAAACCGGGAGGATATGGAGGGTCCCTTGGATATGCTCCGCATTTGGGTAATGGTAACCCGGGAATGACGGGTGGTTATATTGCAGTCTCTCTGGATGAATATGGGAATTTTGCTACCTATGGTGAAGGTAGAGGTACTGGGATTGATGACGGAAATTACGATGATAGTGAGGCACCTCCAATAGGTATATGGATCAGACAGAATTCGATCTTAGTAAGGGGGCCCCATGACGTAGGTTACCCTTATATAAGAGGGTTACATAAATATACCAATTATTCCAGCACGGCCTGTACTATCTGCGTGGACCCAGGGGAAGAGTTTACCATAGATGTTAGCTCAACCCAAAGAGTAGAAAGTTGTGACCAGGTGGGATACCGGAAGGTATTTCTCAATCTGGAACCTAATGGTGCGGGGTATTTACTATCTATGTATATGCTGGTCAATACAGATGGTAATGAACGGATTGTACAGATCTTTGATCAACAACCTTATAATTATCCTGGGTTTGAGACTTTAAAGCTTGGGTTTGCCGCATCAATCGGTGGAGCCAATAATATACACGAAATCAAAAACGTAGTAGCGGAAGTATCCGAAATCAACGATGCGCTAAGACCCCGCACCGAAGACAAAAACTTCCGGATATGTGAGGATGAAGCTGGCTTTACGCTTCAGTTTCCAATTGTCAATCTCAATGATAGTGAAGAGAATTTTATCCGGTGTCTTCAGCTGTACGAAAATGAGTCCGACATACCCACTCCCGGCTCTTCCAGCCCCTGGCCACCGACAGCTGCTACCGGTTGCGGTTTCGGAGATGAGCCTTGTTTCGGGATTTGTGATCCTGATAATTATGAAGTTACTACCTCTGGAGGAACCTTTACTTCAAACCTGGGAGAGCTTACGGACGCCAATCGGGATGAAGTTAAAATTGACTTTACCTCCAATGGGACTATCGGCGAAACGGTAGTCTGGTACACGGTGACGGATCGTTATGGCCTGGTATCAGAGCCAAGGAAGATCACTGTAACAGTATTGCCGAACCCTGAGTTGGTTTCCGCGAATGTGCAATACCCAACCTGCGATGGGCAGAATGACGGTAGCATCGAGGTAGTAGTGAGGAATTTGTATGAAGGGTATGATTACTGGTGGCATGCTTGGGAAGGAGGGGTTCTAGGCCAGGCAGGAACGGTAGAAGATCTGGGAGAAAATGAACGCCGATTTATACTTCCAAATGTCAATATTGACACCTATACACTTTATGTGGCCAATCCTTCAGACCATGGAGGTATCTGCCAGTTGGAGATTTACCGTGAGGTGATTGGACAAGAATTGGGGACTCCTCTAGATGTGGAAGCCTTGGCGGACTCTTTCTGTGAAGGAGAGCCTGCGATCATTACCGCAAAGGTGCAAGATCAGTACAATCCCGGTGCTCAGGCTGGCTTCCTTTGGTACACGGCCGAGGATCGGGTGGGCGGGGCACTCCAATCGGGTGCTACGGTGGATATCGACGGCTCCCAAGCCACGGTGACCGTAGGTACTGACGGAACGCTGAGCATAGAGGGACTCCAGGCAGACGGTACCTCACCCAAAACATACACCCTCTATGTGGAAGCCGAAAGGCAAACAAACCCCGGAGGGAATTTCTGTCCATTTCTAGGGGAACCCCAATCCGTTACCATTACCGTTTTCCCGTCTATAAATGTTACGCTTCAGACAGAAGGCGACTGGTGTCTTGATGGAAGGGGAAGGGTGACTACAGACGATTTGGGAGTTTCAGGACAGAAGACTTTCACCATCAAAGATCAGGACGGTTCAATAGTTGACGAACGTACGGATGTCCAATATAGCTATGACCAGCTTGCCGTAGGAGATTATACGCTGGAAGTACGGCATCCTGAAGTTTGCTTTTTCCCGGAAGAATTTAGCATAGTAGGGCCAGATGATCCGATTTCCATCAAAGAAATCATTCGTACACCGGCCAGCTGTGGGCTGGACAATGGCTCCTGGACTTTCACCGTGGAAGGGGGGAATGGGTCTTATAATGCCTCTTCCATAGCGGTCTCCGGTGGGCCTATAGACGAAACTCGCTATGATGATTCCTCTGGAGAATTTACACTGACAGGCTTGGCCTCAGAGACGGACTATACGATCACTGTGACTGATGAGCAAAGCTGTACGCTGGTCTATAGCCTGTCGGGTACGCCCGATACAGACCCGAGATTTGACGTGGAAGGAGATGAGATATGTGCCGCAGTGCCTGGAGCAGGGGGGGCGGAGACAGCGACCGTTCGTCCTGTTGTGATTGAGCTGGCAGGTTCCTCTCCTATTTATCAGTGGTATTATTTGGATGAAGATGGAGTGGAAATTACCTTGGAGGATGGGGATGAGGTAGTAGGGGCAGAGGTCAGTGTTTCTTCTGACGGTGATGCTTCTTTTACCGGACTGCCTGCCTCTGATATTCCTTATGTGTTTCTTTTGGAAATCACCGATGATGACGGAAAGATATGTGATGGTCCCAAGCTGAGGGCAGAGGTACTGGTCAATGCCATGCCTGCTCCTAAATTCCAGCTTGAAAATGTAAGCTGCTATGATGGGAATGATGGATCGATCCGACTAGACAGCGGAGGGTCAAGTGATTTTACCTACACTCTGCTCACTAATGGTGAATCCAATACCAGTGGTATTTTTACTGAACTTGTAGCGGGAGATTATTCGATCCGGGTAGATAATGGAGCGAGTGGATGCTGGGAAGAGTTTGCTATGACGATTTCCCAACCGGATTCTCCGCTTTCTATTCAATCCTTTGATGTACTCAAAGCCTCCTGCGGCCTACCCAATGGTATTATCCAAAACCTGACTGTGACAGGGGGAGTGGCCCCCTATACGGTAGAGTGGTTTGAAGGGGGAGTTTCAGGGACACCTCTGACTCAGGGCTCAGACCGTGGCCTGGAGGATGTTTTGCCCGGTACTTATACCGTGATGGTCACAGATGCGGGCGGTTGTGGGGAACTACTGGAAATTGAAGTCGGAAGCATGCCTGATCCGGAATACCAAGTAGCAAAGGTTTTGGCAGAATGTGAGGGTGAAGAGATCGTTTTGATCCCTGTTCACCTGGCTCCTGATCCAAATGATCCCCCTGCTCCTACGGAGGTGTTTTGGTACAAAAATACCAATAGGGAGGGATTGATAGAGACCGGTCAGGACGAAGATGATCCGAGGGTCAGCTATGAAGTGGATGATTCAGTGTGGATCAATCCCCGATTGACGATTAAAGGTCTGGCTCCGGGGGTTTATACCTATTACTTTTATGTGGCCTGTACTGATGAGGAAATTCCTGTTGAAGTCACTGTGGTGCCTATTCCTGAGCCCGAGTTTGACCAGACAGTAGAGACCTGTGCGGGAGCGGTAGATGGCAAGATTCAGGTGCTGTCCCCTGAATCAGATGCGTGGGAATTTTCCATAAATGGAGGGGGATTTGTCTCTAAGGCCGTTTTGGAGTCACAAAACTTCGGCCCGGGCGTGTATGAGATTCTTACCCGGTCCCAATACGGATGTGAAGCCGAGATGAAATTTGTAGAAATCCTGGGGACAGCACCTTTGGATTTCCAGGTGATTGACACCAAAAATGCGGCCTGTGGGGTTGACGATGGGTTAATTACTGTTACCATGGAGGGTGGATGGCCTGAATATGTAGTGACGCTCACACACCTGGGCTCCGGTGCGGAGACTACCATCCAGACCACCGACACTCAGCATACTTTTGATGGACTGGTGGCCGGTAGCTACGAGCTTCAGGTAACTGATGCCGAGGGCTGTGTGGTGGACATGGATAGCCCCGTGGAACTTTTGGATGGTCCCACTGAGATTTTGGTTGACAATCTGGTGGAAATCTGTGAAGGTGAGCAGATACGAGTAAGTCCTGACGTCAACCCTCCTGCGGCGGATAAAACATTTAGATGGTATTTTGGTACGACTGCTTCCGGTGAGGAAATATTGGATGGAACTGTGAGGGGGAGTGCTTCATATCAGGTCGGTTCGAACGGTACCCTGACAGTCTCAGGACTGCTAGAGTCTGATTCGCCGATCAGATACTCTGTCCGGGTAGAAGGGTCTGAGATCTGTGAAGGGGATATACAGGTAGTGGAAGTGCGAATCTATGCTGACCCGGTATTTACTGCTATGGCCGAAGACGAGATTTGTTTTGGAGATGGGGGGGCAATTATCTTAAACTCAGCAGTAGGGGCGTCCAACATTCAGTTTAGCCTCAACGGAGGGGCATACCAATCCTATCCGGGCAATCGGATCGAAAACTTGGAACCCGGGGTATATCGCTTATCTGCTATCCATGCTTCCGGCTGTGAATACAATCTTCCGCAGACAGTTGAGGTCAGGGGGGCGGAATCTCCTCTGGAGCTGGAGGAACTGAAGGTAATAGACGCATCGTGTAGTCAGGACAACGGTTTGATTCAGGGTGTACTTTCGGGTGGATGGCTTCCTTACTCCTTAGCCGTTTTGACTCCTCAGGGACAATCGGTCACAGCATCAGTCGAGTGGTCTGGGGATTCTTTTGAAATTAGCGGACTTGGAAGAGGAGAATACGTCTTACGGATTCTAGATGGTAGCGGGTGCGAACTGGGGACAGAAGTGCTATCAGTCGTAGATGCGCCCACTCAGGTGCTGGCAGATGATGTGGAGATCTGCGTAGGAGAAGATGCCTTATTAAGTCCAAGTGTTCCCAATCCAACTTTGTCTCCACAGTTTACTTGGTATAGGGATGAGCAGGGCACTGAGGTTGTTCAAAATGGAACCTTTGATGGAGCTGCTTATTCCATTGCCCCTGATGGACAGCTCACCATCAGTGGACTGCCGGCAAGTAATACTCCTTTAATTCTATATGTGGGTGCTGTCGGAGATGGGATATGTGGTAGTGAGATGAAAGAAGTCAAGATTAGCGTCACAGGACTTCCTAATCTAAGGACCTCCAATCCTTCTATTATTTGTGATCCAAGGCAAACAGTAGATCTTACCCAGTTTATTGAGGGATTCAATCCGGATTTATATGATTATCATGTGAGAAATCCTGCAGGATCCAATATGAGGTTGGAGGAGTTAAAGACCATATCCGAATCGGGAAATTATATCGTCCAGATGGGTATGAAGGGGAGTTCGTGCCTGACACCTT
>CBFGUY010000046.1:0-24581 GCA_965651895.1 uncultured Algoriphagus sp.
CATCAAAGGTCTTGGTTATAAGAATGACTTGGTAGATGTAAAGCCAGGATACGGACGAAATTACCTGATCCCTCAGGGCTTTGCCGTACTAGCAACTGGTTCTAACAAGAAGATTCTTGCTGAGAATATCAAGCAAGCTGCCCATAAAGCAGAAAAGATCAAAACTGAAGCCCAGAACATCGCCGCAAAGCTTGAAGCCCTTACATTGGAGATCAAAGCGAAGATCGGTGAATCAGGTAAAATCTTCGGTAAAGTCACTACCCTACAGATTGCCGATGCATTGGCAGCCCAAGGTATCGATATCGACAGAAAGAAAATCTCCATCAATACGCCAGTAGATGGCGCAGGGGAATTCGAAGCAGAAGTTGATCTTCACAGAGAAGTGAAAACCAACGTTAAATTCAACGTTTCAGGAGAATAATCATCCTGACTTGATAAAAACAAAAACCCCGGCAACCCGGGGTTTTTTTTATACTTTATTCAAGGCTTTTTCAAAGCTTTCAACCAGCTTCTTGGAAACTGCCTTCTCATTTTTCTTCCTCGCCTCTTTAAAAACCGCAAGAGCCTGCTCCCCTTTTTCAATAACCCCTACCGGGTTGTGGTCATTCTGAAAACTAGCCCAGCACCAAGTCAGCTCAGCTGCCAGTGTTTCTGATTTCAATTTTGTTAATTTCTGTACCACCTCGGGCACTGTTTTTTCTAATTTCTCAACTTGCATGGTAAATAATGGTTAAATAGTTTGATCAATTTACTATAAAAATGAACATTCGTTTCCAAATACACAACATAACCGTGCAAATATTAATGATATCACAATTTAATGCATGCTTTATTAATATTTAAAAACAAAACAGATCACACTCCCTTAAACCAGTCCCACACCAACTTCCCCAGCAGAACAGCAATATCCCTACCCCTCATTTTTTTTATTTAAGCTGCTTAAAAACATCCAACCATTCCTGTCTGAAAAACTTACCCACAATGATGCCAGTGGTGTTGTTTTCTTAGCTGTACTGGATGCCTGCTGATAGGCAGGGAAGACATGAGGCCAAAGACGGAAAGAACCTTGGCGCTAGTGTTTCCCGGATCCCATGATGCATTTATTGTTTCGCTGGCAGAAAAGAGGATATACATAAACTAGTATATCAACAACCCCTTATGCTGAGAGCTACCATGTCATTTGTACCAGGCCATCAACAACTTGTTGATGATCTAGAAATTACACCCCTTACCCACGTAGAGGCTGGGCTATGCCTATTTATTGACCGACACGAATACAAAACCAATATTTTTAGCTGATTAAAAGGCAATTAGCCAAAAACATGAAAAATGTTTTGGCACCAACTTGGAAAAAAAGAAGCAAGACTCTACCTTTGTGACACTTTAAAGGAGAGGAGTTATATCTCTCTACAAAACTGGCTCATGGTGTAACTGGCAACACGTCTGATTTTGGTTCAGAAGAGTCCAGGTTCGAGCCCTGGTGAGCCAACATAAAGCCCTTGATTGAAAAATCAGGGGCTTTTTTTATGTGTATTTCGGAATTATTAAATTTCCCGCTCCAGTGCCATAAAATGAGTGATATCATTCGATGAATTGGTCAGAGGAACTATAGTTATCAGGCAGCGGTATTCTTCCCTGTTCTTTCTGTAATTTATCAGCGTTTCTGTAAACCGCTTTCCCAAGCCCAAATTCTCTCTGATTCTTTGTTTCACCTGAGAAGATGTATTTTTCCCCTGAAGGAAGCTGGGCTTTTTCCCGATTGCGAACTCCGGATGGTAGCCAGTCATGGACTGAAAACCTTGATTTACCCATAAAATGTTTTGGCGCAAATCTGTCAGAACCAAGGCATGATAATAAACCTCCAATTCCGATTTAACATCTATCTGCCAACCGTTTTTTTCAGCAAGTACACTGAGCTGGTGTAGCTCCTCTGCCCTGTTGATTTTCAATGCAGAAGCAGGATTGCTAACATCCCAGCTCATCAAGGGCACATGTTTTAGGGTAATTTTCTCCTTCATATAGGATAAATCCCTTACAACCGCTTTTTGTTTGAATTTTCAGTTTTATTTTCTGATCTGCATACTTTTAAAAGAGGTAATGGAGATTATAATTCAAAAACATTTTCATCCATACTCTTTTTCCTTTTCAAATTAAACGAAATGTGTGTCATCAGCCTATTTCCTGCCAAGGCGCGGTCATTTGCCAGATTTTGGTTCAAAGGAATCTGATAGTTTGCACCAAAAGAAATCTGCCCTACATTAATCTCCACTCCCACGACATTACTCAACAGGTCTCCTCCTGATTGATATACCTCGTATTTATTGTATAGCATGTCCTGAGGCTGGGTTTCGTAGAGCAGACCGACATTAGGTGCGATACGGACTTTATCCTTTACATTGAATTTATAATAGCCCAGCACATTTCCTGTGAATTTGTTGCCGTACCTATAATCGTATCTATTCCCTGTATTCAGCTTATAACTTGTATTGACATTGATACCAAGATCCATCAGACGCACATCATAAGCCGCATTGAACATGAAATCCGTACTTCCCGAGCCCAGCTGGAAGTTATTGGGAGAATTGGGCATGATTTGCTCACCGTCTTCATATTTCCCTGTAGGCCCTTTCACACCGGTACCCACCCAGAGCGAGTGTGCAAGAAACTTATCATTGACGGTGGTGACACGGGATTCGAACAGCTTATAATTCAAGATAGCCACCACATCTCCAAGACCATGCTTCTCACCTCTTACATTACCTTGCTCAATCTTCCGGGTATTAAAATTATAGGGAAAAATTGCCATAATCCTCCATCTGCTGCCGAAATCCCAGGCTCCCCAAACCTCCATGCTCTGATAGGTTTCATCTGAAGTCAGCGGTGTACGGTTCCCGGTCGGGCCAAGATGGGTTGTCAGCATTTTTGACTGGTAGCGGACACCGATAAACTTGTCACTAAAATCAGGCAGTATTCCAAGGTAATAACTCCCTACACCGCAGCCACAAATATCGCAGGCCATTGAAGCAAGTGGAAAAGTGAGGACAAGAAGGATTGTTACTAGTTTAATCTTCATTTGTTAAAGGGGCTATTGATAACTGGTTCTGCCAAGAGGGGATCCGTTACAAAATCCCGATCATTCAGTGTGTTGAGAAACTCTATTAAATTATCTTTTTCTTCATCGGTCATTTTTATACCGATTGCCCCATCCGCACTTCTAAAAACAGGATCGAGAGACTCCGAATCCACCATTCCTGTACGGTAATGCTCGATCACTCTATTAAGTGTCAAAAACCGGCCATCATGCATGTAAGGGGCTGTGTATTGCCAGTTCCGGAGACTGGGCACTTTAAATTTATACCGGTCAGCATCATTGAGCGTAACCTCAAACCTCCCTTGGTCATTTACATGATTGGGAGCCAAACCATTGTTGCGATAGCTTTGGTCAGTAAGTAAAGGTTCTGAGTGACAGGATGCACAGTTTTTCTGAAACACGCGATAACCCGCCAGTTGCTGTGAAGAAAAAGCTGCCCCATGTTCATTTCTTCTTACCTTATCATAGTCTGAATTATCACTAACTGCCATGAGCATATACTGGGACAAGGCTTTAAAAAACCTTGCGTCAGTAATCTCAGCTGTACCAAAAGCTTTTTTGAACCAGTCAGGATATTCCGGATGCTCCCGAAGTTTTTTTAATACATTAGGCAAATTTTCATCCATTTCCACAGGACTGGTAACCGCATTGATAGCTACCAGATCCAAGTCAAACACCCCACCATCCCAGAAGAATTCCGCACCCCAAGCCAGGTTCATAATAGGCATAGGATTACGGATCCCCAGCAGATCGTCTATACCATGACTCACATCATGGCCGTGATGGGTAAAGGCAGCGGATTGTATATGACAACTTCCACAGGCTATGGTGTTATTGCGGGATAGCCTAGGTTCAAAGAAAAGCCTCTTGCCAAGTTCAAAGCCTTCCTTGGTAACCTCATTTCTGGAGAAATCATAGCTTGCTTCCGGAAATCCCTCCGGCTGCACAAAGCCAGGAAACTGCTCAGGTTTTTCCTCACCCGGACTACATGACAAACTCAAAACCGTCAAAAACACTGCGAAAATCCCCACGTGAAGTTTGCGGCTAAACTGTGTTATATCTTTCGCACCCATTTACAGTTCGTCTTCTCCTCTTGTAAAATTCTCCGTGTGATCATGGGTGAACATCCCGGGAAAATTATTGGCGATATTCACGCTATAATCACTGAACATCACATTGGGGTGCTCTGTAATGCTAAACGTATGCTGTCCGTTGAAAACATTCATCACATCTACGAATAGATGCACATTACTCCTCAGACCTTCCCTTACCTGCGCAATTCCTCCCTGTTTCAGATCTACAGTGATTTCCTTTACATTATTGATGGTAGGGGCACTGTATCCGCCAAATCCCCCAATATGGTATTTGAACTGCTTGCTGCCCGTAGGATCTCCATGCTGATCATCAGAAATCAGATCACAGGTGCCTTCAAACTTGAAGAATATGTAGCCGCTGTTCCATCCCCAGTACATTCCGCCTCCTTCATGTCCATGGTCAGGATCAAAAGAAAGCACGCCAGGACGTTGCTCTACAGGCATGGTGTTCCTTAGACTATCCACGCCCAGGATAAAAGAAATCTTGGTATAGTCCCCTTCCGGCACAGCCACCTTCGTAAATCGGGAATTTCTGTCATGTGCCTGTACCAAGAAATAACTATCCTCCTGAGGGACGACATATTCCTCTCCCGATTCAGTGTAAAGTTTGATATTACTGATAAAATATTGCAAAGTCCTGATGGAAAACACCTCCCCTTTCGCATTGGTGTACTGTCGTGGCTCAAGGCCAAAGGTCTCCTCCCCAACGATGTTGTCAAATTCAATGGAAAATTCACCTGTCTTTGCCTGATCAAAACCGGGCTCCTCTTTTACACAAGAGCTCATAGCTAAAATAGCCAATACACACACAAAAAGAACAGGGTTATATATTTTGTTTACAAACGATTTCATTTATTATTTTTTATTGTTTTTAAAATTAGACATAGCTATATCCCCACAACACAAAACATGCATTGCATAGAAATACAACATGATAAATAAAATTACCCCTAGTAATTAAAACCTAAAAAAGGCTCTACTTTTCAAATCACTAAATAGTGAAACAGAATCATAAACAAGCACACTCACACAAGGGTGCAGCTAGCATAAAACAGAAAAGAATAATTTAGGGAAAATATAAAAAAAATCAAATCTTGGGCGGTTTGATCACTTCCCGGATCAATAAAACAGTAAATGGCTCAACATAAGGTGCTAAAAAGCCACTAATCATGCTGAATTCTCGCCTAAAACCCTGGTTTACTGCCGAAACAGGGATATAAACCCCAAAATCCATCGTGAATTTATGGGTTGAATTTGCATCCTGCTTTTCTTTTTGAGCCTTCATCTGCTCTGCGAGGTAGCATTTACCATCACAGTTCATCATAGGTTTATCCTTATTGACACAGAAATTCTCTATGATGTAGGCTTTATTCAACTCATAGCTTCCTTGGATCACGGAATACACCATGCTGTTCAGCAGGAGTATGGAGCAAAGGGAAATATGTATGAGTATTTTTAGCACGAAGCAAAAATACAATCAGATAAAATAACGACAAAGTGATTCAACAAATAAATCTACCCAACAACTCTTCTATATATATTCTTGATTTTATATAGAAGAAAACGCTATCGATCGAAATCTAAAAAAATCATCTCGCCAATCCAACATACTAACTATATCAAACTTGCAGTCTGCTTGACTCCAGAACTTCAATTAGCGCATTTATATCCTCATCAGTATTAAACACATTCACAGATACCCGTAATTTCCCTACCCTGTTAGATACTGAAATCTTCCTTTCCTCTAAGTTCTTTTTCAGAAGTTCAGGATCTATATCTTCCGGGAGTTTCAACCCTAACAGATGAGCCGAGCTAAATTGCTCATCTTCGAGTTCCACGTGCAAGCTTTTCAGGTATTCATATAGTGGGGCCGTGAGCCTTCGGCAATAACTCTCAATTTCCTCCACAGTCCATTCATTTATTTGTTTCAGCCCTTTATTGAGCATAGGCAAAAGAATGAAATTACTCATCTCGCCCACATTATAACGCCCTGAATCCTCCGTGTATTCGTGATCATATTTGGTCAGGTTACCAAAATCCTGTGAATTGGTTCTGTTCAGCCAAGACTCCTCCAAAGGCTCTCCCCCTTCGAAAGCATGTCCATAATATGCTATCCCCATTCCGTAGGAGCCAAAGAGCCATTTGTAACTGGCACAGATCAAAGCATCGATTTTAAAACGCTTGACATCCATTTCAGCCGCCCCGGTGGACTGGGTACCATCGACTATGAAAATTGCGCCTACGGTTTTACACTTTTGTCCTATACTCTCTAGATCAAATTTCAACCCGTTCATCCAATGTACAGAAGAAATCAGCACTACGGCAGTTTCCGATGTAATACTCTCCAGAATATTTTTATTCCAACTTTCCCCCTGTGTTGTTACCTCCTCGTCAGGCCCAACAACTCTCAACTCCGCATGATGTCTATCACACCAAGTTTTTAATGAAAAATATCCGCTAGGGAACTCGTCCTCCAATACGATTGCATGCTGCCCAGGCTTACAGGAAATATTTCCCAATGCGGTGGCAAATCCATAAGAAGTGGAAGGGATCAAGGCGACTTGTAAGGGGTCACAATTTATAAGCTCAGCAAATCTCCCCTTAACTTCTTTTGGTAAAGAGAAAAAATCTTCCGGCTTTATTTCAAAAGGGTTTCTGGCCCGTACAAGCGCTGCTAGGGCAGCTTCTTCAGCTGACTTTAACAGCGGGGATTTAGAGCCGCAATTGAGATAATGAACAGCCGGGTCAAGATTGAAGAGGTGTTTCTGAGAATCCATAGACTATAGTTTAGTTCAATGTGTAACGTATGTAACTAATGGTTGAACTTTGCTTCATTCTAACACACGTAATCTGTAAGCGTTCATTGCATACTTGCCAAGATGCTCGGTCAGTCGATAATTTGCGATCGCCCCTACTCCAGCACCCACTACAGGTATGAGTTGCGCCAGTTTGGCCAGATCTATATAGTCTCTGTAATCAAGCTGGAAAGTCCTCCAATCAAACTCATTAAAATCTTTTGGTAAGGTCTCCCGAAATTCCTCCCAGTTCTCCAACAGCCCTATCAGATCATTCCTTCTTTGCTGAGATGAAAATGCAAGTTGGAATACATACAGCAAAAACAGTCTCTCATGAAAATTCTTGGTATCAAAGCCATACAGTGCCGCGATATCAAATAGCAATTTCATCTTGATCGTCAGAAATGCGGGAAAATCCGCAAACCCCATAAGAATGCCTCCTGCTCCGGTAACCGCACCTTCTACCGAGGCAGTGTTTCTATACCATTTGATCCTACTTCGCACCTTGAACTCCCGCTGTTGTAAAGTGAGGTTTACGTGGGGCTTAGGCACTATCCAGCTCGACCCGGTAATTACAGCTTTCACCATGTTTTCGATAGCCATAGTAATGGCCTTGTGTACCTTGTCCGGTATCCAGCTATTGATTTTGCTCTGCACTCCATGGGTCAGTCGTCCGCCGAGACTTGGCTTTTTTTTCATCCTGAACTGCCAAAGCGAGAGTTCGGCATAGGCATAATGTAAATAGGAGTCCATTGTAACAATTTTAAGTTGGTGGTCGGAAAGTGAAATCCATTAACTTTTAACGCTTACGAAAATCTAAGTAGAATGAATGAATTCCACTTCATTTTTTCAATTACTAACCATCGATTAAAACTGAAAAAACCGTCTCTTTCAAGACGGCTCCTTTCACTAACTATAACAATAATTATTATTATCTATATCCGCTTTTATATTCATTAATGAGGCTAAAGCAAAATAGAATATGATTAATGCTAGCATTTAGGCCGCTTCGGTCACCCGTCTTCGGTCTTCTCTCCGGCTGAGCAAAGAAATTACGGCTACTGGCATCATTCCGTATATCCATGACTATTATTATACAATCCATTAAACAGCATCTTGAACGTGCCATGAGACTGCCCCCTGAAGGTAATTTCCGGCCCAAAGGCGAAGAACTTTCCTTTTCCCATCTGAGCTTCGAATGCAGTCACACCATTTTTCAGATAAGACTGCCCCCATGCCCAGCCACTTCTCAAGGGCGCTTCATCGCCAAACCAGGCAATTGGTCTGACCCCCTTAAGGGCAGCTGATGGTGACAATCGGAATACCGGGCTTCTGTTGAACATGATGTATGCATTTTCGCCCATCCCATAATTGATTGGTACAGAATTATCCACCTGCATCTCCAACACAGAACCAGGCACATAGTATTTCTCTCCACTCAATGGAATAGATTTACCATTCGCGTCAATCTCTGACAGAGCGTCCTCTACCGGAAGGCCAAAATGATAAGCAAGTTCAGTAGCCGACCCTACTGTGATGATCTGCCCGCCCTTTTCCACGAAATTTTTCAACTGGGGAACAGACTTATCCGCAGAGAAACTACCCAGCATATGGTGATATTTCTCATCAATTTCTTCAGCCTGAGGCTGGGCTCTGGAATACCCTCTGGAACTAACGCTTGGGATACCGGAGCTTATGAACAGCAATACATCAAATTTATCATTCAGCCCTCCTGCATCAATTTCTTCAGGAAAGACCAGCTGATACTCAAAATGGAATTGCTCCAGCATCCAGCGAACCCATCCAGAAGGCATGGATCCTCCATAATAATCATACAGACCTATTCTGGTAGGCTGAATCTGGGTAGCTCCTTTCGGCATAGAAGCCGGTACAGGATAGACGCCATATTCCTTGGCTGCTTTTTCCAGTTCTTTCTTACCTCCAGAGACATAAAAGGATCCAACAGGCAATCCATCCACAGTTGAAGAAGTTCTATAAACTTTTACGTTCGCTTTTAGCAGATCATTTACTGCCATAAAACTGTTATTGTTTCTAGCATCCAGCAGGTATCCTGAGCCATTTGCCAAGGTTTTGGCTGGAGGTGATTGCAGTTCACCATATGGAACACGCTCAAACGGCCCATCAAATCCTTCGTACATCTTATCCACTTCTACCCCCATCTGCATAGCCAACGTCCAGCCTGCCGCATCATAAGGCCTAATAGGAGGCCCTCCTGGATAGAGGAAATCGTTGGGGTGATCCTGAGGCTCAAACATGTCTATCACATGTGGACGAAATGCCTGTGCTGTTTTCACAATGAAGGAATTCTTAGGATAGGTTTTCCCATTTATGGTAAATGCTTCTGTAGCTTTTTCCACCAAGATGCCTGATTTGATCAAGGCATTCATAAATTTCACTGCGGAAGGAAAGCCGGGCTGATCAGCAGAAAGTATATAGCCACGGGGATCTCTATTTGCAGGATCAGTATAAACAGAATCGTAAAACTGCTCAGGTATTCTCGATCGGAAGGTGCTTTCTTCTCCTTTGCTTTTCTGCGAGTCGGCAAACTCATCTTGTACTGCCTGTGCAAATTTTGGGTACATAGTCCAGTTGTCCCGGCTACCCTTCTCTATGGACTTTCGCCCCATCAAGTAAATATTCAAAAGCAACTCATCCCCGTGTCGGACGGCATGGTTTAAAATCGCATAATTCAAGGAGACTGAGTAGTCGATAGATCGTCTGAAATGCCAATCCTGTGGCGTCACCGGGTAGGGAGTACCATTATTCGGGATCAGGCGTTCGGGCACCAAAGGCACCTTGGAAGGGGTAGGATTACCGATGATCTCAGTCAGAATACCGATGATATTGTGATAATATGGAGTGGTTCTGAGGCCTCCGTTCCACCAGGTAGAAAACACCGAACCATCAAGACGCGTATATCCGGGACGGTCTTCCTGATGCATTCTATTGATCATGGCAGCTCCCACTGCATCCAGACTGGTGATGATGAGAGGATCAAAAACATGGTTGAACGGATCCCGGTAAGGCGGCCCAGCCACTACCGCACCTGCAGGAGCGGACTGGTGGTGATTGTAAATAATCTGTGGAATCCATTCGACATACTGCTGGAGCGACATATTTGCGGCTTCGCTCATATTATTCATGTAGAAATCCCGATTATTATCATGTCCTACATATTTCTGATAAAGGATGGGGATATTCTGATCCCTATCTTCTGGCTTATCCTTTCTCATATACCAGTCTGACATGATTTCCATTCCATCAGGATTGGCATGAACCAGGAGAATTATTACATTTTCAAGGATCTTCAATGTTTCAGCATCATCCCTGGAGGCTAACTGGTAAAGGGTTTCTGTCAGCTGCTGAGTGGCGACCACTTCGTTGGCATGTAATCCCCCGTCGATCCATACAACTGGCTTACCTTCTATCGAAAGCTTCTCCGCCTCTTCTTTGGTAATCTCTGCTCGGGCCATCAGCTGGGATATTTCTTTGTATCGATCCAGCTTCGCAAAATTGTCCGGTGCAGTCACGATCATCATGGGTTGGGATCTGCCGTACTCGGTTTTCCCTATTTCCACCAGTCGTACACGATCACTTGCTTCAGCCACTTTCTTGAAGTAAGCTTCCGTCTGAGAGAAATTAGCAAGCATATAATCATCGCCTATATCAAAGCCAAAGTGCGACTTCGGCGTAGGTATATTCTGCGCAAATAACCCAACAGAAAAGGTGATCAGCAGTATAAACAGCGTAGTTTTTAATCTCATAAGCTTTGGGGTTTCTATATTTTCAGGTCTAAAATAGCATGAAAAAAAGAGGCTATCCCTGAAAGAATGGCTCTTTTATCGAAATTTTACAGGACTGGAAAAATAGATAAATAAGTTATTCCTTATCGGTAAAGGAAATTGTAAATTCATGAAAGGTTTAACAAGCAAAAAAGAACTGGAGATAACCATCACTCAAGCAATGGGGTCTTTTTCAATTGTATTTAAAATCGCCTTGACAATGGCATGAATCCAAAATAATCTACTGAATCAAACAACGGCGGTTAGCCTTCCAATCAAAAATCATTACTTTTGTTCATAAATCCATTCCCAAATCTTTCCCGAAAAAAAACAACTAACCATGTCCGAGGTTAAAATCTTTTCAGGCACCAACAGCCAATCTCTCGCAGAAAAAATAGCAAAAAACTACGGTAAAAAATTAGGTGATCTTACCCTGTCAAAATTCAGTGACGGTGAACTATCTCCGAGTTTCAATGAATCCATACGGGGCTGTACCGTCTTTTTAGTGCAGAGTACCACTCCTCCGAGTGATAATCTTCTGGAACTTTGCCTGATGATAGATGCCGCCAAGAGAGCCAGTGCGTATAAAGTCTGTGCCGTAATACCTTACTTCGGATATGCCAGACAGGACAGGAAAGACAGGCCCAGAGTATCTATTGCGGCAAAGGCTATCGCGAATATGATCACCTCAGCAGGCGCGGACCGCATCATGACCTGTGACCTACACGCCGGACAAATTCAAGGTTTTTTCGATATACCTTTGGATCATTTGAATGGATCAGCTATTTTTGTGCCCTATTTGAATTCGCTGAGACTTCCTGATATGATTTTCGCATCCCCTGATGTGGGAGGAGTAGCAAGAGCCAGGGCTTATGCCAAGCATTTTGAAGTAGAAATGGTGGTCTGTGACAAGCACAGAAAAAGAGCCAATGAGATCGCTTCTATGCAAGTAATCGGGGATGTGGAAGGAAAAGATGTGATATTAGTCGATGACTTGGTGGATACAGCTGGCACACTCTGCAAAGCTGCCGAAATGGTCATGGAAAAAGGAGCTAATTCCGTAAGAGCTATTGCAACACATGGCGTACTTTCGGGAAAAGCCTACGAAAACATAGAAAATTCCGTTTTGGAAGAATTGGTGATAACAGACACCATCACCCCGAAACAGCAATCCTCAAAAATCAAAGTATTGACAGTCGCTGACCTATTCGCAAAGGCTATCCATGCCGTGACAGGAAATACTTCTATCAGTTCTTTGTTCATCTAAGAACCAATTTTAATACAAATACACTATGAAAAATCTAGAGATTATAGGGTTTAAAAGAGCAAATCTCGACAGTGCCAGTCTTTCTGAATTGAGAGAATCAGGTAATGTTCCCTGCGTGGTTTACGGACCTGGTATCAAAGAGCAGATTCACTTCTACTCTCCAATCATTCTTTTCAGAGAATTGATTTACACTCCTGAAGTTCATATGGTTAAATTGAACATCGAGGGAACTATCATCAAAGCAGTCTTGAAAGACGCACAGTTTCACCCAGTAAGTGAAACACTTCTACACGCTGACTTTGTGGCTTACGCAGAAGATAAGCCTATCAAATTTGAGATTCCTGTAAAAGTATCAGGTAGCTCTCCAGGGCTTGCTAAAGGTGGTAAATTAGAATTGAAAACCAGAGTATTGAAGGTGAAAGGTCTTGCTAAAGACTTCCCCGACGTAATTCCTGTTGATATTTCTGGCCTTGACCTAGGCAAGTCTTTCAAGGTTGAAGACTTAAAAGTTGAAGGTTTTGAAATTCTTACCAGCCCTAACGTTTCTATCGTGACTATTGGAGTACCAAGAGCACTTAGAGGCAAGAAAGGCGGAGACGAAGAATAGTATCCATCTCTATTCTAACAAAATCCTGCCCAAAACCGGGCAGGATTTTTTATTTTTATGCCCTTTATAACATAGCATGAAATATTTAATTATAGGTCTGGGAAATATAGGACCAGAATATGAGCTCACCAGACACAACATAGGGTTTTTGACCCTGGATAGACTTGCAGACTCCCAAGGATGTACCTGGAAAAGTGATCGATTAGCCTTTAAAACAGAATTTAAATACAAAGGCAGGACTATCCATATGATCAAACCTACCACTTACATGAATTTAAGCGGTAAGGCTATGAATTACTGGATGAAAGAGCTTCAGATAAGTAAGGAAAACACGCTTGTGCTCGTCGATGATGTAGCTATACCTTTTGGTAAAGTCCGCATGAAACCCAAAGGTAGCGCGGCTGGACATAACGGGCTGAAAAACATAGAAGAACTTACCGGAGGACAAAATTATCCCCGCCTGAGAATAGGGATCGGCGATGATTTCCCCAAAGGCAGACAAGTGGACTTTGTCTTAGGCAACTTTACCCAGTCGGAATTTTCGGAATTACCGATTCAAATGGACAAAGCCATTGACATGACCCTGTCATTTTGCACTATAGGAATAGAGCGCACGATGAATCAATTTAACGATTGATGCGATAAGATTTGGAATTTCCCAAAACCCGTTCTTTCTTTGCATCACTTCAGGCAACTGATTTATAAAGAAGAGGCGAGAGATTAGGCTCTATGACCCTCTGGCAACCATCCCGCAACGGAGAACGGTGCCAAATCCTACCCCAAGCGGGAACTATAGATTGGCTTACTTCACAAATAATCCCTTTTAGTTCGTTTACCGCCTCTGGGTTTGATTTTCTCAAATCTGCTTGATTAGTATTGTCTTATATCTAACTGATCAATAAATGAGTAAGCACTTCGAAACGAATTCAGTACGGATCTCCCCATCCAAGTCCAGTCAGCGAGAACACTCCGCACCGATCTATCTTACCTCAAGTTTCACTTTTGATTCGGCTGAAGAAGCCAGGGCAACCTTTGCCGACGAGATAGAGGGAAATATCTATTCCCGATACGCCAATCCCAATTCCTCTGACCTGATCGAAAAGGTCTGTGCTGCCGAAGGGACTGAGGACGGATTTGCGACAGCTTCAGGTATGGCGGCCATGTTTGGCAGCATTGCCGCCTTGCTGCAACAAGGAGATCATGTGCTTGCTGCAAGATCTCTTTTTGGCTCCACACACCAGCTATTGACGCGGGTTTTCCCTAAGTGGGGAATCAGTTCGACTTACGGGGATATTTCAGATTATCTGAATTGGGAAAAGCTACTTCAAACAAATACTAAAATGCTGTTCATAGAGACCCCTTCCAATCCAGGACTGGAAATCATTGACCTGGAATGGGCAGGAAAATTTGCGGCAGCACATAATTTGATTTTGGTTGTGGACAACTGCTTTGCCTCTCCTTACCTGCAGCAACCTGCCAAGTGGGGCGCACATATCGTGACCCACAGTGCTACAAAGTACATCGATGGACAAGGGAGAGTCCTTGGTGGTCTGATCCTTGGTAAAACAGATTTAATGAAAGAAGTGCACTTTTTCGCAAGACACACAGGCCCATCGATCTCACCGTTCAATGCTTGGATACTTGCAAAAAGCATGGAAACATTAGGTTTAAGAATGGACAGACATTGCAGTAATGCCTTAAAAGCGGCAGAGTATTTCGAAGGCAACCCGGAATTGTCAGCTGTGAAGTATCCTTTCCTAAAATCCCATCCACAGTATGAAATAGCCAAAAAGCAAATGAGTCAGGGCGGGGGAGTGATCACACTAGATCTGAAAGGTGGAGTCCAACGCGCCCAACGCTTTATAGATAAGCTTCAGATGATCTCTATTACAGCCAATCTAGGAGATAGCAGAAGCATAGTCACCCACCCTGCTTCCACCACGCACAGCAAACTATCTGTAGAGGAAAGAGCACAGGTTGGCATTTCGGATGGCCTGGTTAGGCTTTCTGTAGGTCTAGAACACTATGAGGACATTATTCAGGATGTAGAAAGAGCGATTGACTTATCAAAGTAAAACGGCCGGCATTGCTGCCCGCCCCTTTAAAATAGGGGTAGATTGAATATAAAAAATGCCCCCAAAAGGATATTGTTCTTTTGAGGGCATTCATTTTTTACGACTCACTTCTACCAAGTGGTTTGCCGTAAGGTAGGAAAGGCCCTGATGATATCACTCAGGCTAATCTGTCCCAAAAGCCTTCCATCTTTCATCACTGGAAATCTTCTGATTTTATGCTGTAAAAACTGGGAGGCAGCATCAAAAATTGATAAATCAGGTGAAAGTGTAAGTACATCTGTAGTCATGTGTTCACTTACTTTGCCAGGAAACTTCGGGGTGTTGGTATATTTACCTTTGATAATTTCTTTGAGGCAATCCACTTCAGAAATAATTCCTATCAATGCTCCGGACGCATCTATTACCGGTGCACCGGAAATTCTTCGCTTACTAAACACCTCCATCACCTGATCAATGGTGTCATCTGGCTTGAAAGTGATCAAATTTGTACTCATGTACTCTTTGACTAGAATCTGAGGAATCGGGGCTTTTTTGGGTTCTGCCATTCTTACCCCTTGAAAACTTTTTACCATAGGTTAAAAATTAAAGGATGAACGAATAAATTACCGATAATAACCCACAATAAAAAATTATAATTCAACAAAAAGAAATAATCGATACTATATTTTTATTTAGAAAATTTACCCAGAATTAATCCAATTTGTTTTCCAAATATAAAATAGGTTTCCAAGGTTCACTGGCTCCTTTATACAGGTCATTAAAGTCAAATGCCCCTACGATTACATCCATATCCCCATCGCCATCTACATCTCCACTTGTCATGGTCAGCCAGTTTCCATCAATGGATTCCCCCAGCACAAAAGGATCAAAACCACCTTTTTCGTTTTGCCGGAAATAAACCAGGTTTTCTTTAGGTCTTTGCTCATTTTCCGGAAAAAATGACAATACAAATAAATCCAGATCACCATCTCCGTCAAAATCCGCTATCTCCAGTCCGCTTGCCCCGAACATGGGATAAAACCAGGATTCTTCAAACTCATTTTTCCCATTATTACTGTACACATGGACGCCATGGTAGCTTTTAGGAATTTGGGACAAATCGGCATTATCTCCGTTCACAACGATGAGATCCTTATGGCCATCGTTATTTATGTCCATAAATCTAAAGTCACTGGCTCCAAATGCAGGATGGAAACGAAGCAAAGCTTTCTCTTTAAATTTCCCGCTATTTTCATTTAACCATACATACACCCCCTCCTGTGCCTGGGTCATCAAGCCCATCACATCCAAATCCCCATCCTTATCAAAATCCACAGCAATCGCTCTTCTCGCCCCAGGCTGGTCGCTTAAAATCACTTCCTCATAACTATCAGGTTCAGATAAATAAATAGACATTTTACCAAAGTGGTTTCCAAATTGGGATATGACCCGATCCGGCTTTCCATCTCCATTCCAATCTGCCACGGCTAAGTTTACAGGTCTGATTAGATCCGAAAGTATCACTTCGCTTTTCCACTCCTGTCCATCCGTCCAAAATTCCGTCACCCTACCCACCGTATCATTTGAAGGATCCATCCTGCCCATGGTCAATAATTCAAAGGATGAACCATTCTTATTCCAGGTGATATCTACCGGAGCCACATCAGTTGGGATAGAATCCAGAATCCGGAACCCATTTTTGGCGTCCAATTCATAAATCATTTTCAAGCGGTCTCCTAACCATAGATTACCTGTCTCTTCATGGATCTTCAGCATGGTCGTCAAGTTCCCCTTTATAGTATTGAAAACTGGCTGTGACACGTTGAACCCTGGTATTCCAATCACCGGCTCAGCCTTCTCTGCTTGGGGAAGGGGGGAATCAGGCGAATTCTCCATATAGTATGCCAGTATTTTTCCCCAATCATCTCTTTTTATCAGCTGCACTTTGGAATACACCCCCGGCGGCACACCAGAGTCCTCAGGCAAATCCTGTCCAAAATCTTCAGGCAAAATCAAGCCCATCCGCTTCCGCATATCCGGTAAAACTTTGTCTGCCCAGGTAGCCCGATCCAAGAGGTCTGGGGCGGGCTTTAAATGGCAGGCTCCACAATAAGCATTTGCCAGCTGCTCACCATTCAGGTTTAAATCCGATGAGGCCAATTGCTCCAAGGTCGGAGGAGGCTGTTTTCTCTCCGATATAGGGCTGCAGGAATATAGAAACACCACCCCCAAAAAGATAACCTGACCAGTAAATCTCATTATATCAGCACCTCCAAAAAACTTTTCACTACCCCCTGATCAATTCTGAGATGGTGGGTAAAGGATCTGGGATCATCCGAAAATGATACCTCAGGGTTTATATATTGATTGGATGAAGCTACCCAAGTCTTACACGAGGCGTGCACCTCCTTTAAATACCCGGTTTTTTTCAATTCCGTCACATGTTCTGGTTTTGTGCCTCCTCCCGGCATTATACTTATTCTATCCTGAGCCTTCAGTATAAGCTCTCTAATCGTCCCCAGTCCTTCGGTGACAGAGTTTTTTCCTCCAGAAGTAAGAATCCGCTCAAATCCACATGAAATTATCTTCTCCAAAGAATCAAAATAATCCGCTGAAGCATCAAAAGCACGGTGGAAAGTACAGGGCTTTCCGGCAGCTGCTCTCAAAAGAGACTTGCATGATTCGCTATCCACTAGCCCCTGATTATCCAAGACTCCAAAAACAAAACCATCTGCACCCAGCCCGCCGAGCAATTCTATGTCCCGCTTCATTACCATCAATTCCTTCTGGGAATATGAAAAATCACCACCTCTAGGGCGGATCATTACAAATACAGGAATATCTATTTCTGATTTCAGAAATTTCAGCATGCCTGCGCTTGGGGTTTCTCCGCCTTCAGAAAAATTGGCACATAACTCTAATCTATCTACACCAAATTCGGCTGCATCGAGGGCAGCTTCCACATTGAAAACCGGGGATTCTAGGGTTACTTTCATCCTTTAAAATGGGAACGGGAATCTATCATTACATTTTCCTTCAAGGTGGCTTGTGCAAAGTTGAAGCCTGGATGAACCGCATAAGCTCCCACTTCGCCATCCTTATTCATGGCAAGAAAACCAGCCTGAATATCTTTGATATCCTTGCTGTTTTTGGCGATCAATCGCCTCACGGCTTCTTCGCATGCCTCCTGAGGAGTTCTGCCTTGGCGCATCAGTTCTACGATCAGGAAACTCCCACAAATACGGATGATCGACTCTCCCAGCCCTGTGGCTGTAGCAGCCCCCACTTCGTTATCCACAAACAACCCGGCCCCGATGATAGGACTATCCCCTACTCTTCCGTGCATTTTATAGGCAAGTCCACTCGTGGTACAGCTTCCTGCCATATTACCCTGTGCATCCATTCCTATCATGCCTATGGTATCGTGATTTTCAATATTGATAATTGGCTTGTACAAACTTGTCTCTTTCCACTTCAAATAGGCCTTTTCAGCTTCAGGACTTAGTTCTTCCTTTTCCACAGGCATCCCTTGGGCTATGGCAAACTGCCTGGCTCCCTCTCCTGCCAGCATTACATGAGGTGTTTCATCCATTACCATTCGGGCCAAGGTAATCGGGTGCTTTACCTGCCTTACAAAAGCCACTGATCCACACCTACCATCTCCGCTCATGATTGAAGCATCCAGCGTAGTGATTCCTTCCCGATCAGGCAGTCCTTGCAATCCCACGGACAGATTACTTAAATCATTCTCTGTATCCCGTACACCAAACTCCACAGCGTCAATAATACTTCCTCCTTCTTTCAGTTTTTCTACGGCAGCGGCATTGGCGGGGAGACCATGATTCCAGGTTGATAAAATCAAAGGCTTCTCTCCTTGAAAAACGGAAGTTGACTTTGCTTTAGATAGGGTAGAAACTCCCGGGACAAACAAGGCTGACCCCATGAGGGATTGCTTGATAAACTTTCTTCTTTGAGACATTCGAGTTAATTTAGAATCAGGCTTCAAATTATTAAAAATGAACTTAAGTTGGCTTACCGCCCCTCATTTCATTTAAATTCATTTTAAAAACGAGCATACTTTGCGATGCCATAGCAATAGCCAACTATTCTTAATCAACTCAAAACCACTACCAAGCAATCGATCATGAAACCCTACTTACTTGCAGAATCCAACTGGAAAACACTTAAAGATCACCGTTTTGAATTAGCGGTTTTGCCATGGGGAGCCACTGAGGCCCACAATTACCACTTACCCTACGGCACGGATGTGTATGAAGCTGATGCCGTAGCAAGCGAATCAGGAAGAAAAGCCTGGGAAAAAGGAGCCAATGTGACCATTCTTCCAACACTGCCTTTTGGGGTAAACACCGGCCAATCGGACATTTATCTCGACATCAATCTCAATCCTAGTACACAATTGCTGATCCTTCAGGACATCATCACTGTCCTGAACCGACAAGGCACCAAAAAACTCCTCATTGTAAACAGCCATGGTGGGAATGATTTCAAGACAATGCTACGGGAGCTTGGTCTGAAGTTTCCTGAAATGATGCTTTTCACCTGCAACTGGTTTCAGGCGCTGGACAAGACAAACTATTTTGAGGAAGCGGGAGATCATGCTGATGAAATGGAGACCTCCATCATTATGCACCTTCATCCTCATTTGGTTTTACCTCTGGATCAAGCGGGAGATGGAACTGAGAAAAAATCGGTGATCAAAGGTGTGCGTGAAAGATGGGCCTGGGCAGAGCGAAAATGGTCTGAGGTAAGCGAGGATACGGGAATAGGCAATCCAAAAAAATCCTCCCCCGAAAAAGGGAGGAAATATTTTGAAGAGGTGACTGATAAAGTAGCCCAGTTGATCTTGGATATCTGTGGTGCAAAGGCGGGGGAAATGTATAAATAGGGACGCTGGAAAACGCCCAACCCAGGACCATTAAATCTTCGCAGTCCTGCCTCCTAGCAGACAGGACTGCAATTTTTTCAGCAAAAATCTGCGGTACCTACTCAATCCAAAGACCCCATATCCACCTCCTTGATATTCCCTTTGTAATCCAGTAGTTGGATTCCTTTCACCCCTTTGGGCAGCGTAATTTCTCGTCCAGACTGGGAAAGAAATCCTGCACCCAAACTGGTTTCTATACGCTGTTTTTTACCATTTTCTAATTCCAAAATTACCGCCATCACATCCTGCCCAGGAGTGATAGATCTTCCGTTTTGTGATAATTTAGTCTGAAATGCAAGCAATTCCCCACGGTTCTGCGAAGCCACCATCAGTTGATTCCCGTTGGCAGATGCAAGCTTCACTAAGGCTTTCCCATCTCCCCGCACTAGAAAACCACTTTCCTGGGAACTCATCGGAGTGAACTCTCCTTCTCCATCTCCTAACAATACCAAGCCTACATGGGCGTCCAGTCTTCCTATGAAAATCTCATTTCCATAATCATTTCCTATCAATACTGCATCCAGAAATCCATCTCCATTTACATCTTCAGTAATCAATCCGTTGACCGGAGCGATCTGTGCCATAGTCGGAAGCCGAGACACCTTAAACTTCCCGTTTCCAAGATTCTCTATGTATGCGGTTTTGTCATAATTCCCAGTGAGAATAAGTGCTTCTTCTTTTTCTTGCTCAGAGAAAAGAGATTGCTCAGTACTCAATGCATATAATTTATATCGCTCAAACTTCCTTCTGAACATAGGGCTTTGACCATAGAGATCTCCCCAGAAATGGCTTGGATAGGAGTTATAATTGCCTTCACGATCCTTATAGTATGCAAAAGTAACTGGATCCACACTTCCATTGTTATCAAAATCCTTGGCATAGATCTTCACTGGTCTTTCCGCTGAAGGATGATGCGAGTTATTTTCCCCTAAATTTCCTACTATAAAATCAGTATCTCCATCCTGGTCAAAATCACCTGCTGTGATGGAATTCCACCAGCCCAGGTAGTTCTCCAACCCTGTGTCTTCCAGTTTCCTAAATTGGCCACCCGTATTCTTAAAAACAGTGATCTCCATCAATTCGCCCACTATGACAAGATCGACCAATCCGTCACTATCCACATCAGCCCAGATGGCATCAGTGACCATACCTACCTTGCGTAGTCCTGGAGCCAGCTCATCTGTGACATCCTGAAGTTTCCCATTGATGTTTTTCAGTAAAAAACTATTTTCTGGAAAAGGGTATTGGGCAATCGGAGTTCTGCCCCCTACAAATAAATCAATAAACCCATCTCCATCGAAATCAGCTCCCCTTACTGTGGATCCGCTTGCTTTGACGGATGAAAAACTGGTATCCAGACTGAAGTTCCCCTTGCCATCATTTATAAATAATCGATCAGAATACTCGTGGGCATCCCCTAAAAACTCGTTGCTTCCGCCTACCAGATACAGATCCAGATCAGAATCATTGTCTATATCAACCAGTAAAATCCCCATTTCCTCAAAGAAATTTCCATCTTCCGGGATCAAACCTTTGGCAGTGAACAAGCCATTGGCATCCTGAAGATATAGCGTTGGAGCAAAACCAGAAGCCGATCCCACTACCAAATCCTCCAGTGCGTCACCATTCACATCTCCTACGGCAAGGCTTGGCCCATATTGACTCAGTTTATGGGGGATTATCCGCTGGATATTGAAATCGATCTTATCCTCTTCCTCATGGGTGTAGTCCAAGCCTTTAGCCTTCGATACCTCCTCAAAAAGGGCATTGGGTGTATCTCTAGACATAATAGCCAGGGAATTTTTACCCGGCGAAGCTTCTGAATAGGCAACCTCAATGAGCTGATTAGTCGGCACATTATCCAGAGAGCTCTCCTTTCCATCCGGCCAAATCACCTTAACGGCAGTAATCTCTGTCACATCCCCAACCCCGAAATGCATCACTTCATCAATAGAAGACATATATCCTCTTACCACCTGTTGTTCCTGATAGAGCTGCTTGTCTCCTGGAAGGGTAAGCTGTACTTTAGCTCCCAGCCCCTGTGGATTTAACTTGCTCCCAGCCAACTTTAATCTTAAGTAATTGTTTTGCTGATTGGTATTGTTTAAGGTATTCTCAAAAACAAAAGCGGGGTCATTGATATTGTTGACCACATAGTCAAGGTCCCCGTCTCCATCTAAATCTACAAATGCGGCACCATTAGAAAAGGATGGCTTGTTTAATCCCCATGCACTACCTTCATCTGCAAAAGTCAAATCACCATTATTCTTGAATGCATAATTCGGTATTTTGACGATGGGTATAGAATCCAGCAACTGACGTTTCGAAGCTATATTACCCACATCTGCCCTATAATTAGCGAAATCCTTGTCAGTGATATCTCTGGGAAAACCATTGGTTACCAATAAATCCCGGTAGCCGTCATTATCCACATCCCCAAACAAAGGTGCCCAGCTCCAATCGGTCTGATAAACCCCAGCCATCATGCCTATTTCACTGAAGGGCACGTCTTCGCCATTATTCAAATGAAGCATATTCCGCACATACTGATACTCATAGCCCCACTGCTCATTACTGATATATACTTGATAGGAATTATTGCCAATGGTGGTTTTTTTCCGGTAATTATCCTCTCCGAGCATATCCAAGGTGACTATGTCAGGTTTCCCGTCATTGTTGAAATCAGAAATATCCGCTCCCATAGAAAACTGGCTTTGATGCCTCAGCATACTGCCGACCTGATTGGAAAAAGTTCCGTCTTGATTATTTATGTAAATGATATCATTGCTTACATAATCATTGCTTACATGAATATCCGGCCAGCCATCGTTATTCAGATCAGAAATCAACACCCCTAGTCCATATCCCTCTATGGTAATGCCTGCTTCCAAGGTAACATTGGTGAAGGTACCATCTCCGTTATTTCTATAAAACGCATCGTTATTAACAGCCGAGCCGTCGGTTATTTTTAAGCGATAATTGCTGGGTACACTGCGGCTTTGCTGATTGTTCAACACATACAAATCCAAATCCCCATCCAGATCATAATCTATAAAAGCTGCCCACATGGTATTTCCTGGATCTGCAATTCCATATTCAGCAGCCATTTCCTTGAACGTAATGTTACCATCAGCATCTTTGCCTTGGTTCACAAACAACAGATTATTTCGTTCGCCTGGGCCAATTTTCATTGCTGACGCCACATATACATCCATCCAGCCATCTCCGTTGATATCCACGACAGCTGCACCGGTACACCATTGATTATCAGCGCCTACTCCAGCTATTTCAGTTACATCTTTAAATTTGAATCCCCCGAGGTTGAGGTATAACTTATTGGAAACTTGGTTGCCCGTAAAAAACAGATCGGGTAAGCCATTATTATCAAAATCGGCTACTGCAACACCACCTCCATTGAATATATATTCATCTGTCAGGATATTGAAGGAGTCTGACTCTACAATGTTATTATTAAAGTCTATCCCTGTCTTAGAGGCCGGAATAAGTTCAAATAAAGTTGACTCTTTTTTACAGGAGGAAAATGCAAAAAGGGATAAAATCAGAAGGCTGGAATAGGTAAACTTCATAGTAAATAGGTTGGGTATTTGGGTTATGCTGAAATTAGCACTTTTGGAGCATAAGGGAAATAAAAGCAACTAATTTAACCAAAAGTCATAAAAAAGGGGAGGCAAATGCCCCCCCTTCCATCTTATCTAAATCAAGTAATTAAAATCCAGGATTCTGAATCAACTTATCCGGTCCAACCAGATCTATTTGGTTTAAAGGAATCGGTAATATCGCATGCTTTTCAGTATAAGAAGCTCCACCCAATGCATTCAATAGGAGAGATCCATCAAAAGCCAGGTAAGCATTTAATTCTTCTGCAGCAGTACCCCAACGAATCAGATCAAAGAATCTGTGACCTTCCATTCCTAGTTCCAGTTTTCTTTCGAAGCGGACTGCAGCTCTTGCTGTTTCTGGGTTTGTCCAAGCAGAGTTATATAAGCCTATCTGATAATTTGCCGCTGGCCCTGAACCGTCAAGCTTCATCACTTCAGAATTCATGGCTCTTTCTCGTACCATATTCACGTACTCTCTGGCTTTTTCCAATCCACCGGTCTCTATTTCTGCTTCTGCTGCCATAAGCAATACATCTGCAAAACGGATGATATTAAAGTTAATACCTGTGTAGCCTGGTGTCCAAGAACTGTTATCTTGGAAAGATCCCACTTCGGAAGTAGAATAAACGAATTTCTTCACAGAATACGGGCCAGAGAAAGACTGCTGACGGATCCAGGATTGCCCTGGGTGATCCTGCCAGTCGATATAAGGAATTCCTCTTCGCCCTGTAGTATGATCTACGCGGGGATCTATTGGGCCCTGATCAATGGTAAATGCCGCATCAGATCCTATCCCCATGTCATTTTTCACACGGTTCGTAGCAGAATTGTACGATCCGTCCAGCAAAGGAAGACCATTGGCATCCGTACGGAAAGAGTTTACGAAGGTGAAGCTTGGCGCAAAAAATCCGCAACAAACTCCAGGAGCTGCGGAGTTATATGGGTTATTCAGGTCAAATTCTGGGTTTGCATTGTTCACAGACCCGGTTCCTGCAGCTGACTGATAAGCCCAAACCGTTTCCTGTTGGTTATCATATTCTCCTCGGAAGATATTGCCATAGTTCTCAATCAATCCATACTTCAGGCCGTTGCTGGTAACTCCATTGGCAATGATATCATCGAATAAAGCCTTAGCCTCAGTAAATTTGTTCTGATATAGGTAAGTTTTCGCAAGATAGGCCTTCGCTGCCCATGAGTTCACTCTACCTACTTGTGACTGGGTAGGAGCAAGATTATCGGCTGCAAATTTGAAATCAGCCTCAATCATAGGCCAGATATCTACATTGTTGACCACATCTTCTAATC
>CBFGUY010000047.1:0-24433 GCA_965651895.1 uncultured Algoriphagus sp.
GCAGTATGGAAGCTATAGAAGGGATTTTTGCTTTTTCCAACAGTCGGCTTAAGGTGAAATTAAAGAATTGTTCCGATCAGGATATTTTGATAAGCAGGGAAAAAGTATCGGATTTTAAATCCTGGTTGGATCAGTAATTTAGATTTTTAGAAAATCCAGTGTGATTTTTAGGTAATGAAAAAAGAAACAGATTACGAACGAAAGCAAGATCAAACAATAGGATTTCAAAATACCAACGCCGAATTAATCACCATAGAAAATTGGGGAAAGTTAGAATTCCCTAAACGATAGGCTTTTCTATCTTACCCATCAGTTTCTAAATGAATACACGATGAGAAAATTTTCCTTGGTAATTATTCTAATTTGTGCTCTGGTAGTTTCATGCACTTCAAAATCAGACAAAGAAGTTCCTATCCTAGATTTGAAGGATCTCGTGGTGGATACCCTGTATTTGGAGAAGGATACACTAACCAAGAATCTTGGGGCAAATTTTTCCTATAGTAAAACTGATTCCGGTGAAGTGTTAGCCACTTTTATAAACCATCAATTCCTAGTTTATAATTTCCCCGGAGGAAAACTCCTAAGAAAGCAGAAGTATGAAAAAGAGGGGCCAAATGGGATAGGATCATTTATCACTGGAAATTTTATTGATGATAAAAAGCTCTATTTTCTTTCTCAGCAGAAAGAAATAATTCAATGCGATTTTTATGGAAAAGTAATTAATAGATGGAATTTGCCAGAAATAGATCGTGAAAGGAAATATGCGAACTATTCCGGTCACCTATACAATAAGCTGTATAAGTCTGGAAATGAGCTATATTTTGTCGATATCCCGTTTGTTTTTCAGGAAGGTTTTGAGAATTATGAAAAATGGGGAATGGTTTTCAACACTGAGTCACATAGCTTCTCTCATTACCGCTTCCTCTATCCTGTAAACATACTGGATTATACTCAAGATGATCAATTGGGTCTTTTTAGCCATGTCTATCTTCCAACAAGCGATGAGCACCTGATTAGTTTTGCTATATCCGATTCAATAGCTGTTGTAAAAAATGGAAAGCAAACGTGGAAATGGGCAGGGACGACAGAATCGCTGGTGTTCAAAAAGGGAACCACTGTTCCCAGTGGAGAATATATTGTGTATCAACCTGACCATGAAAGCAGCAAATACAATGGACTTGATTTTGATACCCATGCTGAAAAAATTCTTAGATGGGTTAGGATAAAAGGACCAACCCAGGATAATCCTGATCAGCAGAAGAACCGCCTATTGATTTTTGATATGGAATTTCAATCAGAAGCTGAATTGGATTTTAACATAGACGAATTCGGCATGTATGGCTTCAATACTCCCAAGGGCTATGCGCTGAGCCTTCATTCGGAAACAACAGATGATGTTACGACTTTTGCAATTTTGGATTTCTCTAAAATCAATTCTATAGAATAGTTGAAATAGTAAGGGTTTGGAATAATTGGCAGTATGAAGACTGCATTATGATAGGCCCAAGACCGAAGCCTTGAACCAACCTCGGAGCTTTACCCTTTGCGCTCTTCGTGGCTAAAAAATCCCATAAAAAAAGCGAGACTATTCAGTCTCGCTTTTTACTTGTAGTTCGATTTCCTCTCCAGATTCATCTAAGAATCTGTATTCCGTCACGGGTAGGGAAGAATCTTTGATCAGTTTTATCCACTTATTATACTTGAAAAACCACTTTACTCTTCGGCTGATAATGCCTGTAGTGAAGTATGCGTGCAGATAGGGATGCAGCCCAATTTGTATTTTGCTCACGTTCTGGATAGTAGCAATATGCTCCACGTCTTTTTCCAGCTTATCGGCTATCAAGATTGAAGCCTGGATTTTGCCGGTGCCATTACATGCGGGGCAGGTCTCTTTGGTCACAATATTGACCTCTGGCCTTACCCGCTGCCTGGTGATCTGCATGAGCCCGAATTTGCTCAGCGGCAAAACAGTGTGCTTTGACCTGTCAAATCTCAGCTCATCCTTCATCGCTTCATAGATCGCCTTCTTGTTGTCGGCTTTCTTCATGTCGATAAAATCGACCACGATGATACCTCCCATATCCCGGAGACGGAGTTGTCTGCCGATTTCTTTGGCGGCGACCAGATTTGTTTTTAGCGCTGTGGATTCCTGGTCACTTTCCTGATTGGACTTATTACCACTGTTCACGTCAATGACGTGCAGGGCTTCTGTGTGCTCTATGATCACATACCCTCCCTGAGGAAGGCTGACCGTCTGTCCAAACAGGCTTTTGATCTGCTTTTCTATTCCAAAACTTTCAAATAGTTTAGCTTTACCGTTGTAAAGCTTGACAATTTTTTCTTTTTCAGGAGCTATATTCCTGATGTAGGATCTGATCTGATCGTAAGTAGATTCTTCTTCTACGGTGATTGCGTCGAATGATTCGTTGAGTAAGTCTCTCACTAGTGAGGAGGCCATACTCATCTCTCCGATGATTTTGTCACGACTCTTGGCTTTCATCAATTTCCCCATACCCTCTTCCCAGCTATTGAGAAGATTACGAAGGTCTTTATCTAAGTCACTGACTGACTGACCTTCGGCCACTGTACGGATTATAACTCCGAAATTGGCAGGTTTGATGGAGTTGATTAGTCTCAAAAGGCGTTTTCTTTCCTCGTTGCTGCGGATCTTCTTGGAGACGTTGACCGAATCCGAAAAAGGTACCAGCACCAGGTATCGACCTGGCAGAGAGAGCTCACAGGATAGTCGTGGCCCCTTCGTGGAGATGGGCTCTTTGACGACCTGAACTAAAATCTGTTGATTTTTGGACAGCGGGCCGGAGATTTTTCCGATCTTGTCGATTTCAGGTTCGTTTTCAAAACCCTTCAGATTGTAATTACCATAGTTGTTGTTGCGCACCATTTTGGTGAACTTCGTCAGGCTGTTGAAATTTGCCCCGAGGTCCTGGTAATGAAGAAAGGCGTCTTTCTCATAACCTACGTCAATGAAAGCTGCATTGAGCCCATTGACGATTTTGCGGACCGTACCGAGATAAATATCCCCAACCTTGAACTGATTGTCCATTCCCTCGGAATGCAACTCAACCAGGCTCTTATCTTGAAGGAGGGCAATTCGACTTCCGTTTTGAGCAGAATCGATTAACAATTCCGTACTCAAAATCTCGTCTTATATGTAAATGAACGTTGTACTCAAATGACTATAAGAAGAAGTGTATTACTTCTTCTTATGTCTGTTTTTTCTTAGTCTCTTCTTACGCTTGTGCGTAGCGATCTTATGTCTTTTTCTTTTCTTTCCGCAAGGCATAGTCTTTGGATTTAGTAGTGTTACAAATAATTTATAGCTTGTCGAGATAGCTTTCGATACTTCCCAGGATCATTTCATCCCCGGTCATCGACTTTACTTTCTCAAACTGGGCTTTCGCTTTGTTTTTTTGTTTGGATTCAAAATAGCTCACTGCCAGATAGAACTGCCCCTGAAGATTGTCCGGGTGATATTGGATCAATTCTTCAAATCGCTCAGTTGCTCGCTTGTACTGGCCTGATTGCATGGATAGCACGCCCATGTTGAACAACCCGTCTTCATTTTGCGGGTCCTGCTCCAAGATTTCTCTCAGCATCGTGATTCCCTGCATTGGGTTGGACGAGGACACATAAGTCATCGCTACCTTGGTTTTCAAATCCAAACGGGTGGGATCGTTCTCCAACACCTTGTTCAAATACTTTCGGGTCTGCTCTGCAGTATAGGATACTTTGTCCGGATCCAGGGCAAAGCTGAACGCTTCATAAAATGCATTTCCGGCTTTTTCCGCTAGCCCAATATCTGGCAACTGGTCTGCTGCCAGACTTAAATAGTATCCTGCACTATCGTACTTCCCAAGTTTCTGATAGATCCCTGCTATTTCTTCTGTGGAAGATTTAAGGTCTTCCCCTGAGGAATTTTCAGAAATCTGCAGCTTCAGCGTATTTATCTGTAGCCTCTCATCAGGACTTAATTCAGCCTCATGCATTGCTACCGGATCGGTGGAGGCAGTAGAAGTGGATTCATCTTCCTGAGAAACTGAATCCGCCTTGCTGTCATTATCCACGACCACACTAGGAAGAGCATACAATCCTGCGACTGCTATGACCCCTAATGCAATAAGTATGAGCTGAGATCTTTTCATGTCAAAAACTCTCCAGGATTAGTCCTGAGGAGCCAGTTCCTTGATTTTCTTGCTGTTTTTGATCTTTTCTACAAACACTTTAGACGGCTTGAATGCCGGAATATAATGTTCATCGATCACAATAGCCGTGTTTTTGGAGATATTACGGGCGATTTTTTTAGCTCTCTTCTTATTGATGAAGCTACCAAATCCTCTCACGTAGATATTGTCTCCCTCGGACATTGAATCCTTCACCACTTTGAAGAACGCCTCAATGGCTTGTGTTACATCATCCTTCTGGATACCTGTCTTGTCCGAAATCTTAGCGATTACTTCTGCTTTAGTCACTGTAATATTAATTTAGAAATTACGAAATAAGCTTAACAACCTATTAACCAAGTGTTTTTGGGACTGCAAATGTACGAGAACCATTGCAATTAAAAAACAAATTCGTAAAAATTAGCTTGATTTGTATGATAGTTAATAATCGACAATGAACCACAAAACTACTGAATATCAGGCTTTTTCACACCAAATACTAACTTGGTATAAAGAAAATCCAAGAGAATTACCATGGCGTGGTACAGATGATCCATACAAAATTTGGCTCTCTGAGATCATTCTTCAGCAGACTCGGGTTGCCCAGGGGTTACCTTATTATTATGCTTTCATAGAAGCATATCCTACGGTAAAGCACTTGGCTCTGGCGCCGGAAGAAGAAGTGCTCCGGCTCTGGCAGGGATTGGGATATTATAGCCGGGCCAGAAATCTCCATTCCTGCGCCAAAAGCATCTGGTTTGAAATGGGGGGGAAATTCCCAACAACCTACGACGGGCTCATCAAGCTAAAAGGTGTAGGCAGCTACACTGCTTCTGCCATTGCAAGTTTTGCTTATGGGGAGGTAAAAGCCGTAGTGGATGGCAATGTGTTCCGGGTTCTGTCCCGATACTTCGGTATAGAAACAGACATCGCCAGTTCAAAAGCGAAAAAAGAATTTGAATCCTTGGCTAACCAGATCATCCCTCAGGAAGAGCCTGGAGAATTCAATCAGGCGATGATGGACTTTGGAGCACGGCTATGCACGCCCAAAAACCCAGGATGCTCCACTTGTCCATTGAAGGACTCCTGTTTTGCACACCTATATAATATGGTGTCGGATTTGCCGGTGAAAATCAATAAAGTGAAAATCAAAGAGCGGCATTTCCACTATTATGTGATTAAGTGTGGAAGTAGCTGGGTGTGGAAAAAACGGACTTCAGGTGATATCTGGGAAGGCCTCCACGACTTCCCTCAGGTGGAATCCAGCCAGGAAACACAATCTCTGCCAATGGACATCCCTCTAAAAACGGAGAGGGAAGCCAAATTATTTCCAAAAAAATACAGACATATTTTGTCACATCAGCGATTAAATGCTGTATTCTCTGAACTGGAAATCGCAGAGGATAATTTGGAAAAACTGGAAGACTGGTGCCAAAACAAAGGGTTTTTGCTAGTGAAAGAAGAAAGAATCGAATACCTGGCTAAGCCAAAGTTAATTGTGAACTTTTTGAACGATCAGGGGATTTGAGTAACTTCAAGTTGTGAGACTTTTCCACCTTTAACTTAAACTAATTATGGCAGGAGTAAATAAAGTAATACTAGTAGGCAATCTCGGAGCAGATCCGGAAGTAAAATATCTGGAAGGCGACAATACAGTGGCAAACCTACGGCTTGCAACTACAGAAGCTTACAAGAACAGAAATGGCGAACGCGTAGAACAAACTGAATGGCATGACCTGGAGATGTGGGGCGCCCAAGCCAAAATAGCAGAGCAATACCTTAAAAAAGGCAGCCAGATCTACGTGGAAGGAAAAATCAAAACAGATAGCTGGCAAGATGAACAGGGCCAAAACCGCTACCGAACCAAAATCAGAGTATTAAGCTTCACCATGCTTGGAAGCAGGCCTGATGGTGCAGGCGGCCAGAATTCTCCACAGCAATCCACTCAGCAAAGACCTGCTTCCGCTGCACCTACTTCCGCACCAAAAGCACAGGAAATGGTCTCAGATACAGAAGATGACGATTTACCGTTTTAATAATCTATTCCCTTGGAAGCTATTTTCAGGGGAATGTTTTAATTTTGCAGTAACCATTGCGGTTTAATTCATGGACGATCCCTATCCGAGTTACCATTTACTCGCCCAGATTAACTTTCCCTCGGTAAGTTATCTGATTATAAATGGGTTGCTTTTTATATTACTTTTAATCAGCTCTGCCCTGATTTCTGGTTCAGAGGTAGCTTTTTTTTCCCTAAGCAATGAAGACCTGGGGAATATAGAAGAAGAGAATACTCCAAGAGGCAAAAAGGTAATCAGCCTTGTAGAAGCTCCCAAAAACCTGCTCTCCACCATCCTGATCCTCAACAATCTGATCAATATCGGGATTGTCACGCTTACAACCTTTGTGGCCTGGTCTATTTTTGGAAAAAACGCCACGGGAATCATCATTATTCTGGTACAGACAATAGGCGTAACTTTCGCTATTGTGTTTTTCGGCGAAATTGTGCCAAAAGTCTATGCCAACAAAGCCAAAGTACAATTCAGTCTGATCATGGCACCCACCATCAGTTTTTTTTCCACTATACTGAGGCCGTTCTCTATGTTTCTGATGGCCTTTAGCAATGTTTTAGAGAAGCGGATAGAAAAGAGGGGATACTCCATCTCCGTAAATGAGCTGAACCAAGCCTTGGAATTGACAACGGAAGATGCCCCAAATGAAGAGCGGGAGATTCTGCGCGGGATAGTAAACTTCGGGACACTAACAGTAAAACAGGTGATGCAGAGCCGAATGGACATCACGGCAGTGGATATGGACATGGATTTCCACGAACTCATGGACAAAATCAACAAAAGCGGCTATTCCCGGATACCCGTATATGAAGAGACCATAGACAAGATCCAGGGCATCCTTTACATCAAAGACCTGCTTCCATACATAGAACGGGATGAAGATTTCAAATGGAATGAACTCATCAGAAAAAGCTTCTTTGTCCCTGAAAACAAAAAGGTAGATACCCTGCTCAAGGATTTCCAGCTGAAACGAGTCCACATGGCCATCGTGGTGGATGAATATGGAGGCACCTCCGGTCTGGTCACTTTGGAGGATCTGATAGAAGAGATCATAGGAGAAATCAACGATGAGTTTGATGATCATGACGATATTTTCTTCCAGGAACTGGATCCTTCCACGTTTATTTTTGAGGGCAAGGTCTCATTGAATGATTTTTGCAAAAAACTGGACCTGGACTCTCAGTTATTTGAAGATGTCAAGGGAGAGAGCGAATCTCTGGGGGGATTGCTATTGGAACTCAATTCCAAATTGCCCAAAAACGGCTCTAAAATCAGGTTTGAAGATTTTGAATTTACCATTTTGGCCGTAGATGCCCGCAAAATCAAAAAAGTGAAAGTTCATATTCTCTCTGGGGACAAAGACAGCATCGGTCCCCATACTGACTGAAAAACAACCCCTTATAATATTCTTTAAAATTTAGATTTTCCAAAATATAATTTCTATCCAAAAGTCTCTGAGAACCAATTAGTCCAGCAGCTATCAAAATTTTCAGAAAATAATTTTATTTTTTTTAGAAAAAATTTCCCCAAACTTAAATTTCCATTCTCCACATTTTTTTTTCCAGAATTGGATCAAAAAGCACCCTATTTCTTCCAATAGTGCTATGTTTTTTATTTTCGCATTTAATTTTCCACACCCAAAAGTCAATTATCAAAAAATCAAAAAAGTGAAAATCCATAAAAAATAAGGCACTAAAGCAGCCCTTTTATTGCCGTAATTTTAATAGGACAATTTTTTTCTGTAATTTTTGGAAATTTTGAACCTAATAAATTCTATAAAAATGCAAGAAGGTTTGTATCGATCGGAGTTTGAGCATGACTCCTGCGGTATAGGTGCGGTTGTCGATTTGAGCGCTGAACCCTCACATGAGACGATTAGCGATGCCTTATATATGCTTAGCAATATGGAGCACCGTGGCGGTCGTGGATCTGATCCTAAAACAGGTGATGGTGCGGGTATATTAATACAGGTACCCCACCAGTTTCTAAAGGATATTACTGCGCGTACTGAGGTCAATTTGCCAGAAGCAGGGTCTTATGGTGTAGGTATGACCTTTTTTCCAAAAAATAAGCAGCTCTTTCACAAGTCCAAAGAACTTCTCAATCAACTGATTGAAGAACTGGATTTTGAACTGATAGGCTATAGGTCTGTGCCGGTGGATGAAACCGTGCCCGGCTCTGGAGCCCTAGAGGTGATGCCCAATATTGAGCAGCTCTTTGTAAGACATAAAAAAGGACTGACGGGAATTGAACTGGAGCGGAAGCTATATGTACTGAGAAACTATTCTACTTCGGAGATCAATTCAAAGATCCCGGGAGTGAACCAGTCCTTTTACTTTGCGAGTTTGAGTAGTCAGACACTTATATATAAAGGACAGCTGCGGACTGATCAGGTTCTGGCCTTCTATAAAGACTTACAGAACCCGAGGATAGGATCTGCTTTTGCGATAGTACACTCGCGATTCTCCACCAATACGTTTCCAAACTGGAGACTGGCACAGCCTTTCCGATTCCTGTCCCACAATGGTGAAATCAACACCATAAAGGGAAATCTGAACAAGATGAAGTCCAAGGAAAACCTCATGAAGTCCAAGTATTTCACAGATGAGGAGCTTTCCCGATTAATGCCGATCACAGATAAGCAAAAATCAGATTCAGCGAATCTTGATGCAATGGTAGAGTTGTTGACATTGAGCGGAAGATCCCTTCCACATGCGATGATGATGCTGGTACCAGAAGCTTGGCAGGACAATGAGGTTATGGATAGGGATAGAAAATCATTCTACAAATTCCATGCATCCCTAGTAGAGCCTTGGGACGGCCCGGCAGCTTTGTTGTTTACTGATGGCAAATCTGTAGGAGCCACATTGGATAGAAACGGCCTTCGTCCATTGAGATACTTTATCACTAAGGACAACCGGCTTATTCTTTCCTCTGAGGCAGGAGCACTGCCTATCCGCGAAGCTACCATCACCGAGAAGGGCAGAATCAGCCCAGGTAGGATGATATGGGCAGATTTGGAAAAAGGAAGAGTTATATTCGACGAGGAAGTAAAAGGTGAAATCTGCAGAAAACAGCCTTACGAACAGTGGGTAGCTGATCAGCGGATCAAACTCCGTCTGGAGGATGAACCAAAAGTGCTGAGCAATCCCTACTCAACCGAGAATATCAAAAAACAGCAAACAATATTTGGCTATACTTCAGAAGAACTCAAAGTAGTATTAAGCCCAATGGGCGATACTGCTTACGAAGCAATAGGATCCATGGGAGCAGATACCCCACTGGCCGTACTTTCCAAAGAAAGCCAGCATATCTCCAATTACTTCAAGCAGTTGTTCGCCCAGGTTAGTAATCCACCTATTGATCCAATCCGCGAACGGCTGGTGATGTCACTGTTCACCCGCTTAGGGGTGGGGCAAAATATATTGGAAGAAAGTCCAAAGCACACCCGTCAAATCCACATTTCGCAGCCTGTGTTGCTAAATGAAGACCTGGAAAAGATTAAAAAAATGGAAGGTCAGGGTTACAGATGTGCCACGCTTCCGAGTCTTTTCCTCGCAGATCATAAGCCGGGCAGACTATTGGAAGCACTGGACAAACTATGCGAAGAAGCAGAAAAAGCTATAGGACAAGGCAAAAATATTATCATACTGTCCGATCGCAACAGCACTGAGGAATATGCCCCTATCCCATCTCTTTTGGCGATAGGCGCTGTACACCATCACCTGGTTAAGAAGAAAATAAGAACCAGTGCCGGCTTGGTACTTGAGTCTGGGGATATCCGCGAAACACATCATTTTGCCACAGCTATAGGCTATGGTGCTTCAGCAATAAATCCATACATGGCGTTAGAGTCTCTTTTGTCAATGTATGAAAAGGGAGAACTCTCAGCTGTCAAAAGCCAAAAGAAACTGTTTTCAAACTATCAGGCAGCGATAGGCAAAGGACTACTGAAAGTTCTATCCAAAATGGGAATCAGTACGCTGCAGTCTTACCAAAGTGCGCAGATATTCGAAGCCATTGGACTTGGGCCGGAAGTAATCGATAGATGTTTCAAAGGCACGATATCCCGAATCAGTGGTATATCCTTTGATGAGTTGGCAGAGGAAGTTTTGATCCGTCACCGTGCAGCCTACCAGACGGAATTACCTGTCCTGGAACAAGGCGGCGTGTATCAGTGGAAGCGGAGAGGTGAAAAGCACCTGTTCAACCCAGAATCAATCCACCTGCTTCAGAAATCCACAAGACTGAATGATTATGGATTGTACAAGAAATTCGCATCCAAAATCAATGAGCAAAGTAAAGATGCCTTGACATTGAGAGGCTTATTCGAGTTCAAAAAACGTATCTCCGTACCTATAGACGAGGTGGAACCTGCTTCTTCTATTATGCGGAGGTTTGCTACCGGAGCCATGTCTTTCGGGTCTATTTCCCACGAAGCCCATTCTACTTTGGCGATAGCCATGAACAGAATCGGAGCCAAGAGTAATTCAGGAGAAGGAGGAGAAGATGAAATCCGGTTTGCCAAAAAAGAAAATGGTGACTGGGAGCGTTCTGCGATCAAACAGGTAGCCTCTGGGCGTTTTGGAGTTACCAGTAATTACCTGGCAAATGCTGCCGAACTTCAGATAAAAATGGCACAGGGAGCCAAGCCTGGTGAAGGTGGGCAGCTTCCAGGACATAAAGTGGATGACTGGATCGGTAGAGTACGCCATTCCACTCCGGGGGTGGGACTGATATCTCCACCACCACACCACGATATTTATTCAATCGAGGATTTGGCTCAGCTGATCTTTGATTTGAAAAATGCCAATAGAAAAGCAAGGATCAACGTTAAGCTTGTCTCTCAAGCGGGAGTAGGAACAGTGGCAGCAGGTGTGGCAAAAGCCATGGCTGACGTGATCCTGATCTCTGGAGCTGATGGCGGTACCGGAGCATCTCCACTGAGTTCTATCCGTCATGCAGGTTTGCCGTGGGAGCTAGGGCTTTCTGAAGCGCACCAGACTTTGGTGAAAAACAACTTAAGAAGCCGTGTGGTTCTTCAGACTGACGGGCAGCTTAGAACCGGACGTGATCTTGCCATCGCCACGCTTTTAGGAGCCGAAGAATGGGGAATCTCTACCGCTGCACTGGTAGTGGAAGGATGTATAATGATGAGGAAATGCCATCTGAATACCTGCCCTGTGGGTATTGCCACCCAACATCCGGATTTGAGAAAACTATTTACAGGCGATCCTGACCATGTAGTCAACTACTTCCAATTCCTTGTGCAGGACCTAAGAGAGATCATGGCATCCCTAGGATTCCGCACGGTGGATGAAATGGTAGGGCAGAGCAATGTGCTTCAGTCCACCGGCCACCTCAATCACTGGAAGTGGGACAAAGTGGACTTGAGTCCTATTTTCCACAAAGTAGAAGTTCCGGATCATGTAGGTATCCATAAGCAAATCGATCAGGATTTTGAGCTAAAGAGAGTTTTGGATCGTCAGTTGATCAAAGCCGCACATCCTTCTCTGGAGCAAGCGATGGCATCATCTGGGAGCTTCCAAATCAAGAATACGGACAGGTCCGTAGGTGCGATGCTTTCCAATGAGATATCGAAAATATACGGCAGCCCGGGATTGCCGGAGGACACGATTAATTTCAAATTTACCGGATCTGCTGGACAGACTTTCGGCGGGTTCCTTACCAAAGGAGTAAACTTCGAACTTGAAGGAGAGGCCAATGATTATTTTGGGAAAGGTCTTTCAGGTGGTAAACTTGTCATTTATCCTAGCAGGAACGCCAAATTTGTCCCCGAGGAGAACATCATCATCGGCAACGTAGCCTTTTATGGTGCCACTTCCGGTGAAGCATACATCAACGGTAAAGGAGGCGAGCGATTCTGTGTAAGAAATTCCGGGGTACAGACTGTAGTAGAAGGAATCGGCGATCACGGATGTGAATATATGACCGGTGGACTCGTTGTTAACTTAGGAGAAATAGGAAGAAACTTTGCTGCCGGAATGAGTGGTGGTATAGCCTATATACTTAAAGAGTATATCACGGAAATCAATCCGGAATTGGTAGATATAGATATCCTGGAAGAAGAGGATTTCACCACCATCAAAACATTCCTGAAGAGACATGTGAAGCTGACCAGATCAGCATTGGGGACGAAATTCCTTGAAGATTGGGACAAATCCAAGGACAAATTCATCAAGGTAATTCCTCGGGATTACAAGGCAGTATTATTGAAAAGAGCAGTAGAACAATCAAAATCATTGGCGTAAAATGGGAGCAAAAGAAGGATTTATACAATTCAAAAGAGAAACCCCTGTTACCCGTGACGCGAAAGCTAGAATAGGTGACTACAAGGAAATATATGAGCCGTTTTCAGGCGAGAAATTAAATAATCAGGCAGCTAGATGCATGGATTGTGGCATTCCGTTTTGCCACAGCGGCTGTCCGTTGGGCAATGTTATTCCGGATTTTAACGATGCTGTTTACAACAATGAATGGGAGCAGGCAATTAACATCTTAAGGAGCACAAACAACTTCCCGGAATTCACTGGGAGAATCTGCCCCGCCCCATGTGAGGCTAGCTGCGTATTGGGTATCAACAAGGATCCGGTAGCTATCGAGTTGATCGAGAAAAACATAGCGGAAAAAGCCTATGAGTTAGGCTTGATCAAGGCAAATCCACCTAAAAAGCGAACTGGCAAGTCAGTTGCAGTGATTGGTTCCGGCCCGGCAGGTCTTGCCGCTGCGGATCAACTAAACCAAGCTGGACACGAGGTGACTATCTTCGAGAAGGATTCTAAGCCAGGAGGCTTACTCCGATTTGGTATCCCTGATTTCAAGCTCGAAAAATGGGTAATTGACCGCCGCATCGAATTTATGAAGGAGGAAGGGGTAATTTTCTCCTGCGGCACGGAGGTTGGTTTCAATATCAAAGCCGAAAATATCCTCAAAAATTTCGACGCCGTAGTGCTGGCCACCGGGGCAGGACAACCTAGAGGACTCAACATCAAGGGATCTGATGCCAAAGGAGTACATTTTGCAATGGAATTCCTAGGTCAGCAAAACAAGGTGGTTTCAGGGGAAATCGCCGAAAATCCAATCTCAGCCAAGGACAAGCACGTGGTAGTCATCGGCGGTGGCGATACAGGAAGTGACTGTATTGGTACTTCCAACAGACATGGCGCTGCGTCTATCACCCAGCTGGAGCTTCTTCCGAAACCCCCTCAGCAAAGAACTACCCTCAATCCATGGCCCGAATGGCCAATGACACTCAGAACTTCAAGTTCTCATGAAGAGGGAGCCGAAAGGGTGTTTTCCGTACTCACTAAAGAGTTCGTAGTAAACGGAGAAGGTCAGGTAACCGGTCTAAGTCTGGTAGATCTGGAGTGGGTTCACAAAGATGGACGCTCGGTTTTTGAAGAGATTCCGGGTACAGAAAGAACCGTCCCTTGTGATCTGGCATTTTTGGCAATCGGCTACACAGGCCCTGCACAAAATGGCTTATTGGAAGCTTTTGGCGCCGAAACCATGGAAAACACACTTCCAAAATCCAAAAATTACCGCAGCACAAATTCTAAGGTTTTCTTAGCCGGCGATATGCGCAGAGGTCAGTCTTTGGTAGTATGGGCAATTTCCGAAGGCAGAGAAGCTGCAGTGAAGGTAGATGAATATCTAATGGGAGAATCTTCCCTACCGCAGAAAGACGAGTCATTCTTCCAGGTAGAGCAGGAGATAGCAGATTGAGCTAAATCTATATCCTACAAATTAAAAAAGCCTTCCTGATTTCTCAGGAAGGCTTTCTTATTTTCTAAAACAAGATCAATTGCCTTTGGATTTGCCTCTTCGAGGATCGCCCTCGTTCTGTGCATTTGGCCTGCCTCTTCTTCGGTCATTCATCCGATCCGCTTTGATTTCAGTCCATTTGGCTCTTTGTTCCTCAGTCAATACCGCCTGGATTTTAGTGTCTTGATCTTTCATCTCTTCCCTCAAAGCTTCCATTTTCGCCTTCCTTGCTTCAGCTTCAGCCTTTCTCTGGACCATTTCAGCCTCATACTTTTTAGCGTATTCCAGATTGATCTCAAGTATCTGCTGCTTCTGGGAATCATCCAGGGATAGCTTTTCTGCAATCTGCTCAGTATTTCTTTCGGCTCTTTCTTCCGCAGTCAATCTTTCTCCGCCTCTTCTCTGTGCCATTGTGCTTAGGCTGATCATTACCATCAGGCCTGTAGCAAAAATCCAATTTTTCATGCTGTCAGTTGTTTAGTTACATGAATTAGACCCAGAAATACTCCCACAGTTTAATTTACCATACTATTGATTTTGTTAACAAATCTAAACTACCTTATCGCTCTTCAGTGAGTGCTTTTTGTTCGCTAGGTCTAACTGCCTTCGGTTTAATCAAAAGCCTCAAGCTAGGATCAAAGCTCAGGTAATTCCAAGACCAATCCAGAAAAATAAACAGTTTATTCTTTACGCCGAGGATTGCCATCAAATGAACAAACAACCAAGTAAACCAAGCCAAGATCCCCTGAAACTTAACAAAAGGCAAATCTACTACGGCCAATTTTCGACCCACCGTCGCCATAGAACCCAGGTCTTTATACCTAAAGGCCTTCTTCTCTTTGCCTGCGACAATCTTCTGAAGATTATTAGTCAGGCAAACTGCCTGTTGAATGGCAACCTGAGCAACCTGTGGATGACCTCTAGGAAAATCTTCCTGAACCATCAAGCTGATATCACCTAGCGCATAGACATCTGGACAATCCTTTACTTCCGAAAAATCATCCACGAAAAGCCTACCATTTGGAGCATAGCTCTCCTCTTCCAATCCTCCTATCCTGTTAGGCTTGATGCCCGCAGCCCATAATAGAGTTTGGGTTTCTATAGGATCTTTATCAGCAAGACTCACCAGATTACCATCATAATTCTTCACCAAGGTATTCAACATGACCTCCACCCCTAGTCCTTGTAGGTACTTCAAAGCACTTTCCTTGGATTCTTTGGACATAGGCCCAAGTAGCTCAGGGCCTGCCTCTATAAGTACAATTTTCATGTTGTGGAAATTCAGCTCGGGGTAATCCTTTGGCAAAACTGTATTTCTCAGATCTGCCATAGCTCCTGCCAGTTCTACTCCCGTCGGTCCACCACCTACGATCACCACATTCATGAGCGATTTGCGGTCTTCTGCTTTTTCTATGTTGATGGCCCGCTCATAATTTGAAATTATCTTATTGCGGATATAAAGGGCCTCAGACACAGTTTTCATAGGTGAAGCCGCTTCCTCTATGCTCTTTGATCCAAAATAGTTGGTGTCCGCACCCATCGCCAGTACCAAATAGGTATAGTCGATGTAGCCCATATCCGTATATAGCCGCTTGATAGCTGGATCAAAATGATCCACTTGAGCCATGCGGAAAGTAACATTTTTAGAGCCGTGGAATATCTTGCGCAACGGAAATGAAATTGCACTGGGCTCAAGTCCAGCGGTGGCCACTTGATAAAAAAGCGGCTGAAACTGATGAAAATTGTGCTTATCAAGTAAAATGACCTGAAACTGCTTGTTCCTCAAGTTCATAGCCAGTTTCAATCCGCCGAAACCAGCTCCTACAATGACTACTTTTGGCAGATTTGAATCTGGAATATTTGGCAGGGGATGCGAGAGGTAATCAGACATTTGAAAAGTGTTTAATTCAACTTACGGTTAATAGGCTCTTTTGGGCGAATTACTTGGTTGAAATTACCAATTCTTTGTTTGATGCGGGCTATTTTTCACGGCAAACGAAAAGAATTACTAATTTTACCACCCTAATATTACTAACCATGGGAAGAGCATTTGAATTCAGAAAAGAAAGAAAATTCAAGCGTTGGGACAAAATGTCCAAAGTTTTTACGCGTCTAGGTAAGGAGATCGTAATGGCGGTGAAATCAGGAGGCCCTGACCCCGCTTCCAATCCTAGACTCCGTACCATAATCCAGAATGCCAAAGGGGCACAAATGCCCAAGGATAGAATAGAGGCAGCTATAAAAAGGGCGTCGAATAAGGATGAAAAAGATTACGAGGAGGTGGTATATGAAGGATATGGCCCTTTTGGAATCGCAGTAGTAGTAGAAACCTCCACTGACAACATCAACAGGACTGTGGCAAATGTGCGAAGCTACTTCTCCAAAGCCGGTGGTTCATTGGGAACTTCCGGATCTGTAGTCTTTATGTTTGATAGAAAAGCAGTCTTCCGCTTTGCCAAAGAGGAGTTTGACCTAGAGGAATTAGAGTTTGAATTAATTGACTTCGGTCTGGTGGACATAGACGAGAATGAAGGAGAAATCTTCGTTTATACTGAATTTGAAGATTTCGGCACCATGCAAAAAGCACTTGAAGAAAAAAATATAGAAGTTATCAGCGCGGATTTTCAGCGCTTCCCTACTACCCTGACCGAGCTCAATGAAGAGCAGGAAGAGATTATCAATAAGATGATCGAAAAAATGGAGGAAGATGATGACGTAAACCAAATTTTCACAAACATGGCCTAGGCATCAGCCTAGGTTTTTTTATTTATGAATTTTCCAAAAAGACAAAATTTTCAGGCTTCAGAAAAACCGCTTGTAATAGTAGGTAGTAAAAACCCAGTCAAAATCGCCTGTACAGAATCCGCATTTACGGAGACTTTTGACAAGGGTTTTGTAGTGAATGGGATAATAGCCGCATCCCAGGTATCAGATCAACCAAAAGGGGATCAGGAAACCTATCTGGGAGCTAAGAATCGCGTGATTAATGCCAAGTCTTCTTTTCCGGAAGCCGATTACTGGGTAGGGATAGAAGGAGGTGTAGATGAAGATGAGCGGGGCATGTTTGCTTTTGCGTGGATTTACATTGAAGATAAATCGGGGCGGAGTGGCAAAGCCAAGACCGCGACATTTTATCTTCCTGATGCTATTGCCGGGTTAATCCAGTCAGGGATGGAACTGGGCAATGCCGACGATCATTTTTTCGATCAAAAAAATTCCAAACATGGCGGGGGCTCTGTAGGAATACTTACCGGAGGGGTAATATCACGGCAAACGTATTATAATCAGGCCATTATCCTTGCACTGATTCCCTTTATTAATCCAGATCTATTTTAAACTATATTGGATTCCATAATTTTTTTCCATAAGTCCATTTTATTCGGAAAAAAATTGATTATCATTGAATAATTGAAATTTAAGACTTTGATTTATCCTAATGACTTGGAATATTACAACTCTATAAGGATAAACCATAGTAGTAAAAGTTGCTTAAATCACCCTTAATATTAAGTAGCTCTAGACCTCTCTTACGGGAGGTCTATTTTTTTAAGTTCCTCAAAAAATTACTCAATGCCACTCTCCAATCAGGATCCGCATCCCACACAGGGCCAATGTAGAGTTCTTCCCGCACGAGGAGTTTGATATAGTATTTGACCACGATGCGACTTGCCTCTTCCCCGCTTTTCGGTTCCAGCCCCATACTTTTCATCAAATCTGACTCCCTTCCTTCCACCTTTACGAGAATAAACTGTACTCTATCGCGGATCAGCTCCGAATCAGATCTTGCCTCTGTAAGCCATTCTATCTGATGTGGATATTCCTGCTTTAGTACCTGCTCTATCCCCGCTTTCTGGGCAGCCTGCTCAGCCATAATCGTCTCTGCTGACTTGCCATACATATCGTACCTGAAATGGCTCAGCAACCCTGTCTCAGCAGATGATCCTTCCATGACTATTCCCAATTTGAAAACGTCCAGATTAAGCGGGTTTTTTGCCAAAAACTTCTGACTAGCTGAGGTCTCTGTGGCATCAATGGAAAGAAATTCAGGAACATCCAATACCAAAAGATTCTTTGTATCCTTCCTTTCTCCCAGCTGCGCAAACTGACTAACAGCCTCTCCAATATCCGCAGCACTTACACCAAATAAGGTGGTAGAGGGTATGATCTGGGCTGTGGAGGTGAAGCTTGCCACATGTATGCTCATCTGGCTTTTCTGCCGGGTGACCAGAATGATGTTTTTCACTAACCGCTGCTGAAATACGCCTGCATAGTCTGCCTGTACAGCATCGGAAAGAGCCACTTTTTCCAATTCAAAATAGGCAACCGGATCAGCCCCTGCCTGTACCAGCGAATTATGAACGCTATCAGCCACTTCCACCCAGGTCATAATAGGCCTTGCCGCAGGATCTACAGAGACAAGTACCACTGCTTTACCATCAAAAAATGTTTCAGGCAGACTTCCTTGAGCTGAGATCTGCTGGACATTCAGTACTAGAACAAAGACAAACAGAAGATTAAATTTCATGAATTCAGAGGTGTGATCCACTAAGCTTATTATTTTTACCAATATTCCTAACGCAAAATACTTTCCTTAATGCAACTCGCAATCAAAAGTGCTCTAAGTTGTCTATTATTTCTAGTTTTTTTTCAGGTAGCAGGGCAAAGTATCAGCAGCAAAACGCTCCTTGAAAATATAAAGTTTTTGTCCTCTGATGAATTAAAAGGCAGAAAGACGGGAAGTGAGGGAAATGCTGAGGCTAGATCTTTTATTCTGGAGCAGTTCAGAACTATAGGGCTAGAAGCACACTATCCCGATTTCCAGCAGCAATTCAGTTTTAAAAACAAAAGAGAGAACAAGACCTATGAAGATGCGGTAAATATAGTAGGTTTTGTAGCCGGCAGTTCATCGGATCACTTAATTGTCATCACTGCCCACTACGATCACATAGGGATTGGCCGGCCTGATGCAGCAGGGGACTCCATCTATAACGGTGCCGATGACAACGCCTCCGGTACTGCTGCCTTAATAGAACTCGCAAAGTATTTCAAAAAAAACAGACCCCGGCATTCCATGATTTTTGCCGCACTGGATGGGGAAGAAATGGGGTTGCAAGGAGCCAAGGCACTGGTAAAGGATTTTCCGTTCCCACTGGAACAGATTGTACTGAATATCAATATGGACATGATTTCCAGAAATGAGAAGGGTGAACTATATGCTTCTGGCACCTATTATAATCCTAGCCTCAAGTCTATACTGGAAGAGGCGGCTTTAGGAATCATGCCCAAACTGATGTTTGGACATGATGAACCCAACACTGGAGGTGATAATTGGACGCAATCTTCAGATCATGGCCCATTCTTTAACGCGAATGTTCCACATATTTATTTTGGGGTAGAAGACCATCCTGATTATCATAAACCAAGCGACTCCTTTGACAGCATAGATGAGCAATTTTATGTCAACGCCGTCAACCTCATCCTAAAATGTACCCTAGCTTTGGATGCAAAATTACCGAAAGAGTAAGCTTTGTACTTTTCATTCGTCCACATCTTCCCTACATTAGACAATAAGCACGCTACTAACGCGAAATTTTGGCCAAAACTGACTTAATCACCAAGCTACTGATATGGAGGCTCAGACACATGAGCAACCAGACCTTTATCCTCATTCTCAGCGGGATAATAGGAGTGTTATCTGGCCTAGCGGCAGTCATCCTGAAGCAAAGTGTCCATACCATACAGCATTTTCTCACTGAAGGTTTTTATAAAGAATATGCTAATTTCCTATACATTTTGTATCCCCTTATAGGAATCACGGCGGCGTACTTATTAAGTAAATTCATCTTCAAAGATGGCGGTGGCCATGGGATTCCGGATATACTCTTTACCATATCAAAAAAGCAAAGCATCATCTCACGGGTTAAGACCTATAGCCGGGTATTCACTTCTGCCATTACAGTGGGGTTTGGTGGATCTGTAGGCCTTGAAGCTCCCATGCTGGTCACAGGATCTGCTATTGGCTCCAATGTAGGTTCCTTGATGCATCTAAACGCCAAAAAAAGAACCCTGTTGATAGGGTGCGGAGCTGCGGCAGCTATTTCTTCGATTTTTGGAGCACCAATAGGCGGAGTGATTTTCGCCATAGAGGTAATACTCATGGAAATCAGTACAGCAAGTTTTATTCCCCTGCTCATCGCTACAGTGACTGGCTCACTCACATCCATGGTTCTGATCGGCAAAGACTCAGTCTTTAATTTCAGGCTGATACAGAACTTCCAGGCATCGCACATGCCCTATTATTTACTTCTTGGGATCGCATGCGGACTGGTATCGCTGTACTTCAGCCAAGCAGTGAGAAAAACTGAATCTCTAATGGAAAGTATGGAGAGTCAGGCATTACGGATTTTATATGGTGGCGCTATATTAGGAATAATGGTTTTCTTCCTACCTCCCATATACGGCGAAGGCTACGATACGCTAAACACCTTAATTGACGGGAACTCTAACCAATTGTTGGAAAAAAGTCCATTTTTTTCTCTTATTGAGAACCCTTACCTGATCATTGTTTTCCTGATATTTATTATTCTGGTCAAACCTATTGCTGCCGCAGTGACACTTGGTGCTGGTGGTAGTGGGGGGATTTTTGCACCTTCTTTGTATGTAGGAGGTATATTAGGCTTCCTGTTTGCCTATTCTAGCAATCTTCTGAACTTCACCATTCCCCTTCCCCTGGCACACTTTACTTTGGTAGCGATGTGTGGAGTAATGGCTGGCACCCAGCATGCTCCCCTATCCGCAATATTCCTTATTGCTGAGATTACTGGCGGTTATGAATTATTCATTCCCTTGATGTTTGTATCCGCAATATCCTACGTCACTAAGACAGCCTATCAGAAAGACAGCATCTACATGATGCAACTTAAGGAAAAGGGCAGGCACTTACCTGAATCAAAAGATCAGGAACTTCTGGAACTTATTTCTATCACAAATGTGATAGAAAGGGACCTATTGCCCATACATCCTGACTCCAAATTGAAGGATCTGATCAGTCTAGTGAAAATATCAAAGCGGAATATCTTCCCGGTAGTAGATGAGCATAAAGCACTGCGTGGTATTGTCACGCTGGATGATATCCGGGACATCATGTTTGACCGTGAAAAACAAGAGGTTGTCCTAATCAGAGAATTGATGCACAGTCCTCCGGAAATCCTATTGGCTACTGAAAATATGCAAAAAGCAATGGAGAAATTTGAACTCTCGGGTGCCTGGAACCTTCCTGTAATAGAAGATGGCAAATACCTAGGCTTTGTTTCTAAGTCCAGAATCTTCAATGCATACCGCAAACGGCTGATCAAACAAAAGCAAGATTAGAAGGAATTAGAATAAAATTTGGTGGCTCTATTTATCCACCTCTTAAAGCTTGTTTTATATTGATTTTTTCAAGTTACGTACCTTTATCCACAAAATCACCTTTAAAAAGAATGGTACAAACTACTGGTTAACTGACGATTAGCTATACCCTGTTAATAAGTGTGGATAAATAATCAAAAATGTGGATAAAAAAGACTTGTATTTTTTAAACTGCGAATACAGCCTTCAATCAATGATTTTTCCAGAAATTCAAGAAACAACAAACCAGAAAAGCCAACTAATCATAATTCTTTCCTTCACCAATTTTTAAAAGAAAATTTCGTAAACAAAAAAACACTCTTACTGAAAAGGAAATAAAGAGATCTAGCCCTAAGCCAGTCCGGATTTAGATTTTTTGTCTTAGAAAAATACAATTTTAACCTGCTAAATCTAATACTGATACCTTAAAAAGCAGGAGATTATCCCGTTAAAGACATCAAATCCATTTACGATTAGCTTTCTTCAACTTTCTAAGTTTAATCTATATCCCCATTTCCAAGGGAGCCAGATTATTCATCTGTCTGAGTATCCAAGCCTGCCTACTCAGAATATAAGCAGATGGCTTCGCAGGTGACCATCTTCTTGGGTTTGGAAGTACAGCAGCAATAAGCGCAGCTTGATTCCGGGTTAGTTTAGCGGCAGATGTGTTAAAAAATGTGTTGGACGCTGCCTCTATACCATAGATACCATCACCCATTTCTATCACATTCAGATACACTTCCATGATCCGCTCTTTAGACCAAAGGAGCTCTACCAACACAGTAAAGTATGCTTCAAGCCCTTTTCGCAAATAGCTCCTTGAAGGCCATAAAAAAACATTCTTTACAGTCTGCTGCGTAATGGTGCTGGCTCCTTTGATTCTTTTCCCCTTTTTGTTGTTTTCCCATGCTTTCTCCATGGCTTCTATATCAAACCCCTTATGGTCAAGAAATTTCTGGTCTTCGGCAGCATAAACTGCCTGAGGAGCATGTTTAGAGATTTGACTAAGTGAAACCCAGTCTTTTCTGAGTAAGACCTCCTTTTCCGAGTCAAAGGTCTGTTCTATCAGCCGAATCACCATTAAGGGAGTGATGACCACGGGTACAAAGCGATAAATGACTGTCAGCCCGACAGAAATTATCAAAAACCACATGGCGGCTTTCCAGACAATTCGCCAAAACCATTTAAAAAGCTTCATAATATTCAATTATACTGTAGCACTTACCTGTACAAAATGATAGAAAAGCACAACGCTCAGATCATTTTCCATGACCAAAAGATCATCTGCAGAAATCAATACCGCATCGATTACACTAAAATCGTTCCTTTTTATCAATTCTCCCCGACAATGGACAAATCCCTGCGGTTATTGGAATCCTTTTTTAAAATGACAGGCTCAGAAAGTTTTGAGGCCACACTTTCCATAAAAAACTTCAGATTCCCGTAATGATAGGCTGGTATCAAAGGATTTCTGACGTCGAACTTTGCATTTATCTGCAGCATATTGCCGGAGGTTTTAATGGTATACATGAACGTGACATACCCACCCTCGATCGTGAGTTTTTCATCCAGGGGGAAATCATCAATTTCGTAACCTTCAGGAATCACCAGATTAGTGTTGTAAGTTTCATTAAATGCATATTCAAAATCAACCGGAAACACTCTATATTCCTCAGAAAAAGGATTTTTAGAAAATGAAGATAATTTTAGGGGAGTAAAGGAAATAAGGTCGCTACCCGCCGTAGTCGGAAAATTCACTTCATAACTTATGGTATAAAAATTCTTTTCATGGAGCGCATCTTCCACAGTCACCTCACTGAATTGTGCATCACCATCTGCTTTGAAAAACTTCTCCATAGGCTCATTACTCTTCTCATGGGATTCCACCTTATGGGCGAGCTCAAGCCCCTTGTAATAGTAACTTCTATAGGAACTCTTGGATGTCAAATCTCCCGATTCATCTACTGTCACTATGCTATAATGCACCGTATTGGATCTATGGTTTATGTCTATCGGGATTAGCTTACTTGATTTTTTTTGAAGTAATAGCCCTTTTGACACATGCTTATCCAAATCCACATAGCCAAAAGGGGCCATTCGATCAGTGAGATCCAGAAACTGAAGCTGTCCATCCAGTTCAGTCAGTAAGAGGATTTCATCAAACTGATTGAGAAAGGGGAATTCTACCAGCTCACTTCTGCCATAGCCCTTACTTCCTATTAAAACCGGATCACAGGTAACCCCGAGAGATTTCAGGATTCCCATCAAGGCTAGCATAAGCTCACCGGGTGTTCCTACTTTACTTTTCAGGAGTTGATTTAGACTCTGCTTAGGATAAATCCAATCGTCTCCTTCTATCAAAAAGTTATCTCTCAAATAGTAGTACGCTTTTTCAGCCTTTTCTTTTTGCGTAGCGCCTGACAAATCCACCGATAAAAATTCCTTTTCAATAGGACTGCTCTTATAAAATCCCTTGTTGGCATAATAAGTAATCATGTCATCTCCCAAGACTTCCCAACTTTCAAGCACCTTCTTCCATTCAGCTCCTGATTGATAGGTGGTCAGCTGAAATTCGATACGGTCAATATAGTCTCTGTAATTTTTCATGAAGGGCTCCTCATTTAGCGCATACTGGTCTCTCATGGTCCAAGTGTACACCCCTTGAGAGGCGGTCTTTTCTACCTTTGTTGCATAGTTACTTCCCTGACCCAGTGTTCTATATTCCAGATAAGGCGACATTGTAATTTGATACTTACTAAAAAGTGTAGGAATACTTCGCTGAAAAGTCCATCCATCTATGAAGGTGAGATTCTTGTCCGATTTCTTATAAGTATATTCAAGGATAGACCCCACTTGTACATTTGGAAACGTAATCCTCAACTCCTTATACCCATCCGCCAACGCCACATCAAAGATCCCCTGCTTCTCTACCTTTATGGTCTCTGCTTTACCATTGCTATAATTTACAGTTTGGGCTTTCACTCCAGAGATATTCTCATAGCCTTTATC
>CBFGUY010000048.1:0-24353 GCA_965651895.1 uncultured Algoriphagus sp.
GGATCAACCCTAAAAGCTGGGGGATTTTCACCATACGTTCCTACGGAACGATAATGAAACCAATGCACGTAGCTCTACCGACCAATCGTTCCTATGGAACGAATGATATTGCTCTAAGGGATTTTGCTTTATTGAAAAAACTGGGGCTTTGAAAATGAATAATCCCCACCTCAGTGCAAAAGCAAGGCAGGTATGACAGTTCCCGATTTTTTTTTAAACATGAACACAAATTCATCAGCAAAATCATTCAATATAAAAACAGTCAGGGTTCAGTTCTAAGGAGTAACCAACATGGAATTCTTCCTGTTCAGACTATCAAATATCTATGCTTAAAATAACCAGTTCCCCCGATATTCTGACTGATCCATTTCTTTGGTGATTGGACTCTTTGTCAAAAACTGTTCCGGATTCAGGTCATAAAAAAGAGGCTGTCTCATAATTCATAATTGTCACATTGAGCGCCCGCCTCCCGGAGGGCAGGAAGTCGAAATGGGCTTAATTAGCGCATTAAAGGCTTCGACTTCGCTCACCTGACAAGAAAGCCTACTTATGAGACAGCCACTCTAAGAAATCAATAATTAGGATTTTGCTCAACCAGCGCTGGGTCCATGGTATCGAGATAAGTTTGTGGAATTGGCAAATACTCATGCTTTCCTTCCACAAATTTCCCGTTTACCAGATGGGATCTGATGAGTTTCTCCTCCTCAAAATAGCTGTTCATAGTTTCAGCAGCGATCCCCCATCTTACCAAGTCAAAAAACCTATGACCTTCCATCGCCAATTCAAGCCTTCTTTCCAATCTCACTTTTGCCCTGGCATCAGCCGGATCTGTCCAAGTTTGGGTGTAGGTTGACAGCTTATAGTTATCAGCAGCTTCCTCACTGGCCAATTTTGTGACCACCGTACCCATAGCAGCCCTTTCCCTTACAAGATTGACCGTAGCCCTTGCGCCTTCCAAATCACCTAACTCCACTTGCGCTTCAGCCTTCCATAGCAATAAATCAGCATATCGGATTACGTAATAATTCAATGCATTGACATAAGGCCATGCTTTAACATGATAATTACTCAAAGCGGAAACCATTCGTTTCTTAGGGCCATTAGGACCATAGGTGGCTTGATCTCTTGCCCAAGATGCTTCATAGACTACAGGCAGATCCAAATAGGGAATGCCGGGTCTGCCTATGGTATGATCCAACCTAGGGTCAATAAAATCCCCCGCATCCAGCTTGTCACCCATCACTGGCAGTCCTGATTCGTCTGTTTCAAAACTATTGATCAGGTTATTGCTTGGTCTATGAAAACCATATTGGGGATAATAAGGCCCACCAGGCCCAGACAATCTATCTCCTATACTCCCATTGTAATTACTTGGCTCTCCATCATTGACAGTATGCTGAACTGAAAATATAATTTCCTCACTATTGTCATTTTCAGGCAAAAACACATCTCTGAAATTCGCAAGTAAGGCATATTTCCCAGATCCCACTACCTCATTGGCCGCACTTAAAGCTTCTTGGTATTTATGTTGGAAGATGTAAGTTTTCGCCAGATAAGCCATTGCGGCATACTTAGTAGGTCTTCCTACTTGTTCTTGGTCTGTTGGGAGCAAATTATAAGCAGCCCGGAAATCAGCCTCAATTTTCGACCAAAGCTCTTCATCGCTCAATTCCTTATTTCCCACATAATAATCCGCTACAGTTTGAGCCGATTCATCAATGTATGGGACGTTGTAATAGATTTTCTTCAGTTCGAAATAATAATGTCCACGAAGAAATTTCAATTCCCCTTCTCTGGTGGATTTTAACGCAGGGTCAAATTCTTCACTGGTCAACAAAATCCCCAAAGCATAATTGGTTCTTTTGACACCTTCATACAGTGCCATCCATTTTCTGTTGACATCCGTAATGGTCGCATTTGTGTTGAAAATCTCCATTTGGTGCAACTGGGCCTGATCACCGGTTCCCCCACCGCCTTTATAGGCATCATCGGAAATAGCATCTCCTAAGCTCCAGTTCGATGCCGGAGAATTAAATGCACTGGAAGCCCCATCAAATTGGCCGTTCAGCATACTATAAGAAGCAATAATTGCTCTTTCAATGTTTTCAGTTTTGGTCATTTCGCCCGGAGGAACCTCACCGAAAGGCACTTCTTCCAAATAATCACTGCAAGCAGTCATCCCTAAAGAAACGCAAAGTAGCAATGCTGATATTGAATTTTTTATTGAAAATATTTTCATTTCTTTTCTAATTAGAATTTCACATTAAAACCTAGCATAAATGTCCGAGATGGAGGATAAATCCCTCTATCAACCCCAATATCCAAGTTTCTATTGCTGGAAGAATAGTTTTGTAGCCCAACCTCCGGGGTCATTCCCGAGTAAGAGGTAATCGTAAACAGGTTGGAAGCCTGCCCATAAATTCTGATCTCCGTATCACTACCTTTGAAATTAGGTAAAGTGTATCCGACCTGTATGTTATTCAGTTTGAAGTAACTGCCCTTTTCCAGGTAATAAGAAGAAGGCCTGATATTCTGATTAGAATCATCCAAAGACAATCTAGGGATGTCAGACCCAGTATTTTCCGTAGTCCACGCATCTAAGACCTCAACAGATTTGTTATATGCTGATTGATTGAAGAAGGTGTTGTTGTATTTTGTGAAGTTGTAAATCTGATGGCCCAAGGCACCATTGAAAAACAGTCCTAAATCAAATCCTTTGTAATAGAAATTAGTAGTGAAGCCAATTATGGCCTTTGGATGGGGAGAACCAATAGCTGTCCGGTCATCAGCATCTAAAACCCCATCCCCATTTATATCCCTGAAAATCAAATCACCAGGTTGCGCATCTGGCTGTACGCCATGTGCGTCCACTTCTGCTTGATTTTGGAATATGCCTAGAGACTCGTAACCATAAAAGGTTCCGATCGGCTGGCCCAAAAATGTCCGTGAAATCTCCTGACCGAAGTTTACGCTATGGAGAGATGAACTGGGAATCCCCAAATACTCTACCCCATCGGCCAATTCTACCAATTTGTTTTTATAGAATGAATAGTTCAATCCTATGGTATAAAACAGGTCACCCGTACTGCCATTGTATTTTGTGCCTAATTCAAAACCACGGTTCCTCATTTTCCCACCGTTAATCCAGGTTCCGTCGTTGGTCCCTCCATAGGTAGTGGGGATGGGAGCATAAATCAATAAGTTGTCTGTGACTTTGTTATAGTAATCCGCAGTGAATTGAAGTTTTTCACCAAACATGCTCAAATCCACCCCTATTCCACTTTGCGTAGTAGTCTCCCAATTCAATCCACTATTTGCCACTCTAGTTTCCACCAATCCAATGGCTACACTTTCCTGGCTGCCATCTATCCCATAATTTGAATAAGTGATATTGTTTTGGAAGCTAGCCAAAGTTGAATAGGATGGCACTTGCTGATTACCTGCTTGTCCCCAGCTAGCACGAACTTTCAATTCATCCACATTCGTACCTAAATCCCAGAAATCTTCATTGCTAATTCTCCAACCTGCACTGAATGCCGGGAAAACATCCCATTTATTATTCACCAATCGGGAGGTACCGTCATTTCTAACCGTTGCGGAAAACAAATATTTATCCTTCAGATTATAATTCACCTTTCCGAAAAAGGAAAGCAGGTTCCACTTACTGGCATAACCTGAGTTCTGCTGATTTTCAGTACCATAATTTAAATAATGGAAATTTTCATCCTCATATAGATACTCTTGTCTGGAAGCACTTCTGCCTTCAAAATAGTTTTCTATTGATTCTTGTCCCAAGAGCACGTCCAATGTACCCTCCCCTAATATTTTAGAATAAGAGAGGGTATTGGTCCAGGCCAGCTGGTAATAGAATGAACTGTTATCTGACAATCCATTCACTACGTTTTGAGCAAGGATTTCATCATATAAAGGAGAGAATGCTCTTTGATTATAGCTTTCATAATCCAATCCCAGATTGGATCTGAAGTTTAAGCCCTCTGCGATTCTCACATCAGCGAAGACATTCCCCATCAACTTGATTCTGTTTTTAGTATTATCCTTCGCTCTATACAAGTTACCAAGTGGGTTTGACCCGTCATTCAGGGGGTTACCGCCAAACTCTCCATTAATGTCATATACCGGAACTATGGATGGGAACCTATAGGCACTGTAGATGATACTTCCCAGTGCGCTGTTCGTGCCCACATCATTGGTTTTAGTCAGAGATGCATTGAAATTATGTCCTACCTGCAGAATATCCTTGACTTTATAGTCTGCATTGAAGCGGGCAGAATACCTATCAAATCCCGTGTACTTGATTACTCCTTCTTGATTAAAATATCCTACAGTTAACACCTGGCTTCCATGTTCATTGCCTTTGGAAAGTGTCAGATTATAGGACTGTATAGGTGCGGTCCTGAATATCTCATTTACCCAATCCGTATCACCTGATGGCAAGGTTTGCTCCTCATTAAGCCATTGCGGGATTTGAGGGCCATTTACATCAGAGCCATACACATCGCTGCTCGGTGTTCTTCCATCGTTTTCAAAAGCCTTCCACAACATATCCCCGTATTGTTGGGCATTCAGCATTCTTGGCAAATTGAAAGTCTGTTGTAATCCGGCATAAGCATCAAATGTTACAGCCGTTTCCTCTGAGTTTCCTTTTTTGGTGGTGATGATCACAACCCCATTTGCCGCGCGGGATCCATAAATAGACGATGCTGCCGCATCCTTTAGAATCTGAATGGATTCTATATCCTGTGGGTTGATGGTATTCAAGCCATTGGTCACCGGTGTTCCGTCTATGATATATAAAGGATCGTTGTTATTGACCGTACCAAATCCTCTGATACGTACGGTCACGTTCCCTCCAGGGCCATTGTCAGAAAGTACCTGCACGCCAGGTGCTCTACCGGAAAGCATGGTTTCCACACTGGCAGTAGGAAGGCTTTTAAGTTCTTCCGCGTTGACTGTGGAAACAGCCCCGGTAAGATCCTTTTTCTTTTGACTATCATATCCTAAAACCACAACCTCTTCCAAAACCCCCTCCTCTTCCTGAAGGTAAACAGTCAACTCACTTTGGTTTCCTATAGTTACGGTTCTACTCTGGTACCCCAAGTACGAGACTTCCAATTCATTGGAATCATCTGGGACATTCAGGGTAAATGTCCCATCAATGTTGGTCACAGTTCCTTTGGTGGTTCCCTTGATGATAATGGTAGCACCAATTACGGGTTCATTTTTTCTGGCATCTATCACTACCCCCGAAATTTCTCGGTCAATTTGAGCGATGACCTTTCCAGAAGAGCCCTCACTTTTTGTCACATAAATACTCTGATTTACCCTTTGAAAATCAAACTCGCATTGATCGGCAATAGCCTTCAGCGCGTTTCTAAGGTTGTCTGAGATATCCAAGGTTATCTTAAATGCAGTATTTTGAACCTGCTGATTGTATGCAAAATCAAAATCCGTCTGTGATTCCAATTCTTTCAATACCTCTAGTAAAGAGGCATCTTTTACCGACAATCTGACTTTATAATCGGTAAGATCCTGGCTGATGGTCGGGTTTGCAAATAGTACCTGTATGCAAAGCAGCTGTACTATAAAAACCCGAAAAGTGTGTTTAGAAAAGGACACTATTCGTCTTAATAAATTTTTTTTCATAATTTTCTGATTGTTAAACTAAAACTTCTGGGATTTCCCAGACCGGGTCGGTCTGTTGGCGCAGACTGACCCTTATTTTTTTTGCGAAGACATCAAGTTTGTTTTTCACATAGGCACAATAGGTTTATAAAGCTTTCCCACAGTTTTTATAGTTAATTACATATCCTCCATCAGCATCCTTCTCATATGAAAAATCGGCAAGCAGCTGAAGACTGGACAGGATAAACTGCAACCCCTTGTTATCAAAAGTTGCCGTTATTGAACAATTTTTACCTGCATTGTTATTGATTATCAAAGGAGTGTGATAATACCTTTCCAATTCGGCAATCACCTCTGAGAAAGTCATTCTCTCAAATTTGAGCTCTCCTGATCTCCACTTAATTTCAGAGCCAGCATCAATGTCAGTTTTCATCAATTGATTATCGGAGGAATTAAACCTTACTCCTTGATTTGGTGTAAGCAACACATGCTTGTTTCCATCTGAAATCAACCCCACCTGTACCTTCCCGCTCACCACGCTTATTTCCTCAGTGGCCTCAGGGTAAGAGTTTATATTGAAGGAAGTCCCAAGGACTTTAGTAGAAAGCTCTTTGGTCTCCACTATAAAAGGTCTCTGAGCATCATGGCTTACTTCAAAAAATGCTTCTCCTATCAACTCAACCTTTCTGAAGCTGGCATCAAATTTATCAGGGTACTTTAATATAGAATTGACATTTAAGTGAACTGAAGTCCCATCAGACAAGGTGATTTTGGCTCTTTGACCAGCCCCTGTCTGCTTTTCCAAAATGGCAATTGGGGATTGTACACTTTGATCAGGAAAGTTGTAAACCACCAATCCTAGAGACAGAAAAAGCAGCAGAACCGCAGCTCGTAAAAAGTATCTTGTCCCAGGCACTCTTCTGGATGCAGAAAGGCTCTCTATCCGGACATCGATTTTAGTTTGAATTCTTGCCTTTACTTCTTCAATACCTTCAGCATCCCACTGGAAATCCTGAGAATAAGAAGATATCTCTTCCCAGATTTGATCGATATACAGATTCTCTGAATCAGTAGTCTTCCCTTCTGCCTGCTTTTTTAGCAAAAGCTCAAAGGTCGCTTGACTTATTTTTCCTCCTTTCATCAGGAGACAGTGTCAGTGAACCTCCAAAATACTCATGTGAAACCCGATACTTAACCTAAGCTTAAAAGAGCCCTTTATTTAGTAACCTAAACAAAACATTAAGAAAAAATACAAGCCTAATTCAGACCTAAGCGTACGCATTGCCTTTTGGATTTGATTTTCTACGGTTCGCGGTGAAAGCCCCAGATGAATGGCAATTTCCTTGGCCGGAACCCCATCTTTCTTGTGAAGCTTAAACACCTCTTTGCATTTTTCAGGGAGTTTTTCAATCTGAGTGTCCAACTGCTGAAGTTTTATCTCCAGATCAGTTTCATCGTATTCCGGAAAGTCAGGAATATTGTTCAGATCCAGGGTATCCATATCCACCTTCCATTGTTGTTTTCGCACGATAAGCGCAGCCTGGTATTTCACAGACCTAAAAAGATAACCTGAAAGATGTTTGATTTCCCTGCTTGGGGCATGTTCCCAGAGCTGAATAAAAACCTCCTGCACCACATCCTCTGCCTGGTCCTGGTCTTGAAGCAGTTTAAAGGAATACAAAAAAAGCCTTTCCCAGTACCTCTGAAACAATTGATCAAATGCTTGTTTATCAGAGTCCCTTACACGATCATATAAAAAAGCCTCACTTGTCTTTATCATGTCTCAAATAGAAAACACAACAAAGAAAGGAAGCATAAATTACAAGTTCGTGAATCCAAGGTTAATGAATATTTAAATCTACATACGTCAATAAATAATGGGAGAGGAACTTACTATTCCTTCAAAGAACATCAGTAAGAAATGTCAAAACAAAGCCCAAAAGCTCCCCAGAATCAGCAAATGAATTGGTGACATGCCAGTAAAATAAAGCTTGACCAGGCCATAATTGCTGCTGCCCAGACCAGCTTCACAACCACCAAAGTTCCTTCGGAGTGGATTCGCCAATACCCAACACCCGGTTTGACCTTGCCACCTTCCATAATCTTTTTTCTAGTTAGTGAACAATGAATTAGGACGCTGTCCCGAGCCTTAGGAGAGATAAAACCATGAGGGGAAGAAGTACAAGCGGCTTTATGCCGGAAGCTTACTGTCGCCCAGAGTCCAGGAACTGACTTTGTGAGGAGTTAAGGGGTAGAAAAGGCATTAAGCCTGACTCTCCAAAAAGTTATAAGCCAAACAGTCCAACTTACCAATCATGACTTAAAAAAAGGATGAAACACCAGCTGTGGTATTCCATCCTAATTTAATTAGAAATTACTGCCAACCTCCTCCCAGAGCCCTATACAGGTCAATGGAGGCGTAAAGCTTGTCCCTCTTGATTTCAACCAGATCTAATTGGCTTTGGAGCAGTACACCCTGCGCGGTTATAACTTCCAGATAATTAGCAACCCCGTTTTCAAACAATAGGTCTGCATTTTCCACGGCATGTTCAAGAGCCTCCACACGGGAAAAAGCAATATTCTGTCGCTGTGTGGTTTTTTCTATTCTCACCAGCGCATCGGACACTTCTTTGATGGCAGTCAGGACGGTTTCCTGGAAAGTGTAAACTTGTTGCTCCCGCTGGATCTGTTCTGTTTGTAAGGAAGTTTTAAGCCTTCTGCGGTTTAAGACAGGTTGTGCCAGGCTACCGCCCACCACACCAAATACCGATCCCGGAAAGTTAAACCAATTTACAGCTTCAAAAGCACTGAGCCCCGTAGAGGCAGTGATTCTAAGCGAAGGATACATCATTGCTTTGGCAACCCCCACTCTCCCATTGGCAGCTTGAATGCCGAGTTCAGCTGCTTTTACATCCGGACGCTCACTCAGCAGATCTGCGGGGATGCCTGTCTTGATCACATCCGGCAAATTTTCCTGAAACCCTCCCCGCTTTATTAAGCCAGGAGCTACACCAGTTAATGTACTTAGCAAATTTTCTTCTACCGCTATTTCCCCTTCCAAATAGGGGATCAACTGTTCGGCATTTTTCATTTGCGCAGTGGCTTGATCTTTTGCCAGCGTGGTGACCAAGGCTGAGGCAAATTGTAAATCAATGATCTCTTTGGTCCGCATACTGAGTTGCAGATTTTGCTTTGCCACTTCCAACTGCGCATCAAGTTTCAGTAGGTTATAGTAGCTTTTGCTTATTGAAGCCACAATTCCTGTCTGCAGCGCCTTGGAGGCCTCACCTGTCTGAAGGTATTCGGCAAGAGCAGTTTGGGTTTGCCTCCGTATTTTACCCCAGATATCAGCCTCCCAGCTCAGCATACCTTGAAGCTGATAATCTTCAAGACTTTTCCTTTCCAAAAATAAATCTGTGCTGATCCCATTTAGGGAATTGTCAGAAAACCGGGAGGAAGTGGCCGTAACCAAAAGGTCGAATTCCGGCATATTTCCCTGTTTTGCCCTTTTAAAATTCAACTTGGCCGCTTCTATATTTTTTCTGGCAATCAGCAGATTATTGTTTCTCTCCAAGCCACGCTCTATCAAAGAAACTAAGTCAGGGTCTTTAAAGAACTCATTCCATAGGATAGTGGAGTCTTTAGCATCATGCGATGCTTGGCTTCCTCTATATACTTCCGGAAAAACATCATCTGGTACACCTATATCTTCAGATGCCTTGCACGAAGCCAGCCATCCGATCAACAGGATTGTTATTATTTTATAATTGAAAGATTTCATTTTATGAGGTTAGTGTGTTACAAGTACTTTTGATTTTTCTGGCTGTAGCTCGGCTGGTTTGCTGATACGCTCATGCAAATGCTGGAAAACGACAAACAAAAGCGGAATGATCATAAGCCCGAGGAGCACTCCTGAAATCATCCCTCCTGCTGCTGCGATACTGATCGAATGATTCCCCAGTGCAGACGGGCCTTTTGCAAACATCATCGGGATAAGACCGACTATAAAGGCCAAAGATGTCATCAAAATAGGACGAAGCCGGAGTCTCGCTCCTTCGATAGCCGCATCAAACAAGGTTCTCCCTGCTCTTCTTCGTTGCACCCCAAATTCCACAATCAGGATAGCGTTTTTGGCCAAGAGCCCGATCAACATGACAAGGGCCACCTGCACATAAATATTGTTTTCAATGCCTGTAACTCCTATGGCCAAGAATACCCCTAAAACGCCCGTAGGAATAGAGAGTATAACGGCCAAGGGAAGGATATAACTTTCATATTGGGCAGAAAGCAAGAAGTAAATGAACAGAAGTGAAAGGAGGAAAATGATCAAGGATTGGCCTCCGGAACCAATTTCTTCTTTGGTCATTCCGGTAAATTCCATTGCATAACCGTTGGGCAACTCCCGTCCCGCTACTTCCTGAACTGCTAGGAGTGCATCACCCGAACTGAAGCCCGGCGCGGCAACGGCATTTATTCCAATAGAATTGAAGAGATTGTACCTGGAGACTGTTTCCGGTCCATATACCCGCTCAAGTTTAGCCAGGGTATTCACCGGCACCTTCTCGCCTTGGCTGTTTTTCACAAAGATCCCGGCAAGTGAGGATTCATTCACCCTATCTGATTTTTCGGCCTGGATCATCACTCGATAGTATTTCCCAAATCGGTTGAAATCCGATGCCTGCATACTTCCATAGTATGCCTGAAGGGTCTGCAGCACCTCCCGTACACTTACCTGCAACTGAGCGGCCTTCACCTCATCCACCTCGATCGTGTATTGAGGATAATCAGATTTGAATGAAGAAAAAGCAAATCCGACCTCTTCCCGCTCCATAAGCTTGCCTATAAAAGTGGAGTTTACTTCGCTGAATTTTTGCAAGGAACCTCCGGATTTATCCTGAAGCACAATCTCAAGCCCATCCACATTACTGAATCCAGGTACCGTAGGGAATGTAAACACAAAGAAATTTGCTCCTTTTATTTGGGAGAATTTCTGATTTACCTCCGCCATGATGTCATTGATCTCACTGATTTCTCCCCGCTCCTCTACCGGCTTGAGCAGGATAAATATGACTCCGGCAGATGGACTAGCAGATTCTGTGAGAATATTGAAGCCGGACATCACATTGAGCGATGCGTGAAAGTCCATATCCCTAAGGACATCCTCTGCTTCTTTCATCACTTCAGTGGTACGCTCCAATGATGCACCGGCAGGCATATCCAGAGATACCGCTATAAAACCCTGGTCTTCTGAGGGAATAAAACCAGAAGGGGTAATCCTGATCATTACCACCGTGGCCACTACCACCAGTGCCAATGCTGTTACGCCCACCCATTTGTGCCGGATCAACAAGCGGATTCCACCTACATAATTATTGGTGAGCTTCTCAAAACCTGAATTGAACCCTACGAAGAATTTCTCTCTATAGGTTAGTTTTTTACGACCAGGAATACCGTGATGCTTGTCTTTCAGAAATAATGCTGCCAATGCCGGACTCAGTGTCAGTGCATTCACCGCTGAAATGATAATGGCGATAGCAAGGGTAAAGGCAAATTGCTGATAGAACACACCCGTAGAACCTTCCATAAAACCAACCGGAAGAAAGACCGATGCCATGACCAAGGTGATGGAAATGATCGCCCCTGTAATCTCGCCCATGGCACTCCTAGTGGCCGCTTTAGGTGAAAGATGCTCAAGTTCCATTTTGGAATGGACCGCCTCTACGACCACAATAGCATCATCCACTACTATCCCAATCGCCAGAACCAGCGCAAACAGGGTGAGCAGGTTGATCGAGAAACCAAAAAGCAACATGAAGAAAAATGTACCAAGAATCGCCACCGGCACAGCAATAGCCGGGATAAGCGTAGAACGAAAATCCTGGAGAAATAAAAAGACCACCAGAAAGACCAGCACAAATGCCTCAATTAATGTTGTGACCACTTGGGATATGGACTGGTCCAGTGAATCTTTCGTATTGTAAAGAATCAGATAGCCCACACCCTCCGGAAAATCTTTCTCGGCCTTCTTCATCAACTCACTTATAGCAATCTGAATTTCGCTGGAGTTGGATCCCGCAATCTGAAACGCAGCGATGTTGACTCCCTGCTTTTCATCAACTCTGGTAAAGTTTGTATAGGAATAAGCGCCGAATTCTATCCTAGCCACATCCTTTAGCCTCAGAACCGTACCGTCGGGATTGGCTCTGACTACCAGGTTTTCATAATCTTCAGGCTTGTTGAGTTTCCCTTTATACTTTACCACATACTCAAATGCCACATCGCTACTTTCACCAAGTTTCCCTGGGGCAGCTTCCAGACTTTTGTCCTGTATGGCTGCAGTGACTTCTGCCGGAGTAAGGTTATAGGCCGCCATCTGGCTGGGGTTCAGCCAAACTCTCATCGAATAGTCTTTATTCCCTCCAAAAATCATGGATTGCCCTACCCCCTTGATCCGCTTGATTTCCGGGATAATATTGATCTGGGCGTAATTGGCCAAAAATGTCTGATCATAGGTTTCTGGATTTGTTGAAAACATAGAAACCACCATCAACAAACTGTTTTGTTGCTTGAATGTGGTGATTCCCGCCTGCACCACTTCGGCTGGTAATTGGCTTGTGGCCTGGGATACACGGTTCTGGACATTTACTGCCGCCTGATCCGGGTCAGTTCCAAGCTCGAAATATACTTTAATGACCAAGGAACCGTCATTACTAGCTGTAGAAGTTATATGGCTCATGCCTTCTACGCCATTGATGGATTCCTCAAGAGAGGGTGCTACTGACCTCAACAACGTCTCCGCATTGGCACCGGGATATAAGGCTACTACCTGTACTGCAGGCGGGGCAATATCGGGGAATTGCTGAAGAGGCAATTTAAAAACCCCAAGCACCCCCAGAATTACCAATAGGATAGAGATGACAGACGCCAAAACTGGCCTGTCTATAAATTTTTGAAACATCTGTTTAATTTGATTTAAGGATTGGCAGGATTTATTTCTGGATTTCCGGAGTGATGAGCGTCCGATCTTGAAGCGTTTCAAACCCCTTGTAGACGATTCTATCCCCTGGATTCAGTCCGCTGGATACCAGATAATTATCTCCGGAAGTTCCGCTGATCTCTATTGGCTTTCTAACTACATGATTTTGATCATCCACAGTGACCACAAAGATTTTATCCTGGATTTCAAAAGTCGATTGCTGAGGAACCAATATCGCCTCGGTATGCGGATGTGTGAGCAAGATTCTACCTGTATTTCCGGATCGGAGTAAACCTCTTTTATTGGGAAAAGTTGCTCTGAAGGTGATCGTCCCCGTGTTTTTGTTAAACTGCCCGTCCACCACATCCACTTGTCCCAAGTCCGAATACTTGCTCTGATCTGCGAGTATTAAAGTGACTGGTGGAAGGTTTTTGATTTTTTCCGACAAAGTCTCTCCCTCATATTGATCTGTGAACCGGATAAAATCTGTCTCTCCCAAAGCAAAATAGACATGAACCTCATGAACATCAGACAGTGTAGTCAGTGGATTTTGATCTGCTGGCCCGACGAGTGAACCCTGCTTCTTAGGCAATCTACCGATGTAGCCACTTACAGGAGCTTGAATTTTAGTGTAACTCAAATTGATTCTGGCAGACTCTACCTGAGCCTTTGCTTGTTCTAGGCTAGAGAGCGCCATTTGTCGGCTAGCTTCCAATGTTTTCAGCTGAAAATCGGAAACAACTTTTTTCTCCACCAGAGGTGTGTACTTAGCCACTTCCAGTTCACTATGGATTAAGGCGGCTTCTGCGGCATGTTGATTGGCTAAAGCATGATTAAGAGCTTCCCGAAAAGGAAGGTCGTTGATTTCAAAGATGGTTTTCCCTTTCGTTACGTATTCTCCTTCATCCACTAATATCCGCTCTAGTGTTCCGCTTACCTGTGGCCGTAGTTCAATATCAGCACTACCTTCAATGGTGGCTGGATATTCCAAGGAGGTCTCCGCTGATGACTTTTGGATGGAAAATACTGGTAATTCCGGGGGACTAGTGGCAGCTTGATCGGTGGAATGAGCAGGACTGCAAGCATATAATGCTAGAATTGCCCCAAGGCTTAAGAATAAATTTTTCATTGAAATAGTTGGTTTAGTGAGTTGATTATTAGATAAATAGCTGGATAGGTGAAAGTCATTGGAGAACATATATAAAACGTCATTAATATATTTAACACTGTTAAGTAAATAGCTGATAAGCCGTATGAAATTCGTATAAGAGTTAAGTCTGGGGTTTCTATTTGGTAAGGGAATAAATCTACTTATTCCTAGCTTCTATCAGTCTTAGGAAAATTAACACTGTTAGAAAATGGTTAAAAATTTTTTAAATGGTTTTAATAATTCCTACAATAGCATCTTTTAATATCTGTTTGTTCATTTCTTGAGTAAGTCCTTTTCCAACCAAATTGATTGATAATAATCCATGGATTACGGAAAAAAAGCTGAAGTATTTTTGCTGACAAATGCCGGTGTCTCTATCTCGCTCAGAAAGCAACTTGGTGATTATCGGACAAAAACGCTTAGAAGGCCACTGCGATTCCGGCACCATCCCAATACAACAGGTCATCTCTACACCAAACATGATCTGGTAGATCTCTCTATTGTGAAGTCCAAATTCCCAAAACGCCATCCACATGGCTTCCAGTTGCTCCTCAGGAATAGTATGAGTTTTTTGCGCCTCCTCCAACACTTCATCCAAATCCTCAAATCCAATCCGGGCCAGCTCATTTAAAATTGCCTCCTTATTGGTAAAATATTCATAGATAATAGGAGCAGTGTATTCTATCCGGTCCGCAATCTTACGCATACTGAGTCCAATCCAGCCTTCTTCTTTGACAATCTCAAATGCTGCCCGAAGAATGTTGCTTCTGGTTTCTTCTTTTAGTCTTGCTATGCGTTCCTTACTTCCCATCACTTCATTGAATTAAACCACTTAACAGTGTTAAGACATTTTAGTTCCTTAACCGATCTTTTTTCAGAATTTTTTTTATGTTTTCTGGTTTCTTCTGATCCTATGACTGACAGTCAATGCCAAAACCGCTGTAAAGAGAAATCAATTTTACAGCAGTCTTACTCCTTTTTAAGAAACTCCACCATCTCATCAACAAGCTCTCCCTTGCCTTTTTCCAATCTATCAAGAAACACATAGTGGGTTCCGGGTATTTCAATGATCCGCCTTTCTATAGTTTGGGGCAAGTCCTCATTAAACGCCTTCAAATCTTCAGGACGTGACCAAAAGTCAAGTTCAGTTCTGATTATTAACGATGGGGCATAAATGTCCCTAGCTGTCCAGTATTTCCGGCCTTGGGACATATAAAAACTCTCCTCTCGGTAGCCGCCTGGAACTGTCATCTTGGTGGTATCCTTTCCAAAACTTACCGCTGTATTCCTATAGCCTTCCATGACCAAAGAATCCCTCCACTCATTTTTATTTGCAATAGGAATGGTCTCCATCCATTTTCTTACCAGACCTTGTCTATCCGAAGTCCTGAACAATCCATCCTTTTTGAACTTCGCCGTATCTTCTTCTTGCCAAAAAAACTGTTTTAATTCCCAGGGCGCATCGGTACCATACAGTGAATTCAAGGAAATAAAGTGTGCTAAATCAGCGGAATTCCTTGAGGCAAAATATCCTCCCCAATGTCCGCCTGTAGCCCACCCAAAAAGAGAAATCTTATCCACGTGATCTTTCTCTTTAATAAAATCCACCACACTTTTGATATCATCGTAAGCTTCCATATGATTGCCAATTACCAATATGGAATCATTTTCATCATATTCTGGCAATGTGGATGCTTCCCAGCCTCTGATATTCATCATATACACTTTGATTCCTTTTGCGGCCAATAACTTGGCAAAAGAACCATTGGGAACATCCACATCAAATGAAGCAATAACTCCTGGCCCACCTCCATGAATCAATAAAAGAGGATATGGGAACAAGGTATCACTTAAGGGATCCTGAAACTCCCTCACAAAAATTTTAACACTGTCTGTGCTGTTTATCAAGTAATCTTGATGAGGGGTACGGGTTCCAATTTCGGTTTGCTCACTGCAAGCAATAATGAAAATTAACAGCATGAGTATGAATGGGAGCTCTCTCATAATCTTTTATTTTTAAGTACTCTAAATTTTGGATTATAACCCATCACAGACATTCGCTTATAGTACAATCCTATGGGATGTGATTGATTTTATTTTTCCTTTGGTTAAAGCAGTCTTAAACTCTATAAGGAATCCCTTTTTCGGTGTATTCCCGCAATTTGGACTTGATACTATGATGGTCATAACTCAGCTCTTTCAGGTTTAAAAGTCTATTTTCCGCAATTTATAACCATTCAAATTTCCATTAACTGATGAATCAGTCTATCCGCATGGGCTATTGCGGTCCTCTTTATCTCTTCATCGGTGTAGCCATCAGCCTTTGAAGTTCTGAAAGAATAAATAGGATCAATGAAGTTCATTTGGGCGAAATAAGAGGTTTGCTCCAGATTCTTGCAAAATTCGTACACCCTAAAGTGATGCTTTTCCAAGAGTGTATAATCTTTTTCTTTTCCTCCCACAGTAAAACTCGCCAGGAAGTTTTTCCCTTTCAGCTTATCCCCTTTTGAACCGAAAGCAAATTGATGCTCAAATACCACATCAAACCACTGCTTCAAAATAGCCGGCATATTGTACCAATAAAACGGATATTGGAACAACACAGTATCATGCCTCACCAAAAACTCTTGTTCCACCTTGGGATCAATTTTAAAATCAGGATACAATTGGTGCAAATCACGGATCTCTATCTCCAGGTTGCTTTTCTCCAATTCTTCGATAATTGTTTTGTTGGCAATGGACTTTTCGAAAGTCGGATGTGCCAGAATGATTAATGCCATACTATAATTATTATAGTTGCAAAACTATTTTTAGGAAATTACTTTTACAATAACTATCCAAATGGATAGGTGTGAAAAATTCCCCTATGAAAACAGAATGCCTCAGCGAATACGTGAAGCTGAACCAAAAAACCTATCCTTGCACAGTAAGTCTGACGATGGATCTGGTGGGAGGAAAATGGAAAACAGTCATACTTTACCATCTGAAAGACGGGGCAAAAAGGTATAGCGAACTACGCAAGGAAATGCCTTCGGTCACTGAAATGACCTTGAGTCTTCAGCTGAAACAATTGGAAAAAGACGGCATGGTATCCAGAAAAGTTTTTGGAAAAAAGCCTCCTATTAAAGTGATTTATAGCCTTACTGAACTTGGTAAAAGTTTCGTTCCTATCCTGGAAGCCATCACCCAATGGGGCAACGAATTGGTCATCCAAAAAGGGGAATTTATCCAAGAGCAGTAGCGAATTGCCCTTTTACATTGCCACTATCCAGCATGAAACCCTACCAGCGGAAATAGTAATTGATTTTCTGACGCTTACAAAAACACATGACTTTGGTCGTTTTGAAATTCTATGATAATTTAGGATAGCATGTCCCCAACCCACCATCTCAATCGTCATTAGGATGAACTTAATCAATATAACGAAATGAAAGAATTCGCATTAATTTTCAGACTAAAAGACATCGCAGATTTCAAACCTTCCCCGGAACAAATGCAGGAGCGTATGAACTGGCTCGGAAGCATTGCCGCCCAAAACAAACTGGTAGATAAAGGGAACACTTTGCTTCCGGTGCCAGAAAGTGCCAAAACGGTAAAAGCAGATCAGGTGGTGACCGATGGGCCATATACCGAAATCAAGGAATTTATCACAGGATACATTGTAGTAAAAGCAGACACAATCGATGAAGCGGTGGAAATGGCAAAAGGCAACCCCATCTTTAAAATCGGGGGCAATATTGAAGTCAGGGAAGTATTGAAACGTGATTAAAATTGAAGGGAACTGATTCACATACAGCACTCATCCCTCACCTTTTCCGACAGGAATATGCAAAGATGACGGCAGTGTTATGCCGTCATTTTGGCTTAAAACACATTGAAATCGCTGAGGATATAGCAAGTGACACTTTTCTTAAAGCATCTGAACAATGGGGTGTACAAGGCATACCGGATAATCCCACGGCCTGGCTCTATACTGTTGCTAAAAACAAAACCAAGGACCATTTCAAACATCTCACTGTTTTTGAAACCCAGGTCAAGGGTCATCTGTATCAGGATCTGGTAGAAATGCCTGAATCTTTTGATCATCAAGGACTGATCGCCGACAGCCAGCTGGCAATGATTTTTGCGGTTTGCAATCCCGCCAACTCGAAAGAAAGCCAAATCTGTCTTGCCCTGCAGATTCTTTGCGGGTTTAGTGTGGATGAAATCTCAAATGCATTTTTAACCAATAAAGAAACCATCAAAAAGCGTCTTCACAGGGCAAGAACCAATCTTAGAGATGACAGTTTTCAATTTGAGGCATTGGGTGAAAAAGAGATTGAAATGCGCTTATCCACTGTTTTAAAAACCTTGTACCTGCTTTTCAATGAAGGCTATTTTTCTAATACCAACACCCTGCCCATCAGAAAGGAATTTTGTTCTGAAGCTATGCGTTTGACCTTGCTGTTGACCGAAAACCCATTGACTAATTCTTCTGAAGTGAATGCTTTGTTGGCTTTGATGTGTTTTCAAAGCTCCCGATTGGAAGCTAGAACAGATGATTTTGGCGAAGTTGTTTTATTTGAAAATCAGGACAGAAACCTTTGGGACAGCTCGCTGATCACTAGGGGAAGTTATTACTTGGTTCAGGCAACAGAGGGCGAGGCGATATCAAAATATCATTTGGAGGCCGGAATAGCCTATTGGCATACCACCGTCAAGGAAGAGAATAAATGGCTAAATATACTACATCTATACAATCAGCTGATTCTTATTGACAACAGCCCCATTACTGCCTTAAACAGAATTTTTGCCCTTTCACAAGTGCATGGTGAGAAACATGCAATTAAAGAAGCTGAAAAATTAGAGCTGCACGAAAACAGCTACTATCATTCCTTATTGGGCTATTTGTATTCCAAATTAACTATTGGGAAATCAATCTACCACTATAAACGGGCGGTGGAGTTGACTAAATCGACAGCCGGAAAACAAACCCTGAGAAAAAACAAACTGACTGGGTAGAAGTAGCAAAAAACTTAGGACAATAAACTTTAAACAGGTCATAGCGTTCCTTTTAATCAAAAACAGGTAGTTCCTGAGAAGTGGTGCTGGGTTCTCCTCCAGCCACAGTTGGCCAACCATTAGTCCAGCTTAGTTTATCCAGGAGCAATACTCTCCGGTTGGTACCATTGTCAAGTTTAGGCTTTTGCTTATCCATGCCATGATAAAGCAGCCAATCCTGCCCTGCTGCATCTGAGACAATTTCAGCATTATGTCCTGGCCCTGCATAACCATTTCCTCCCGTATTTGTACCTACTACCAAGGTTCCGGAATCTGAGTCCATCAAGTCTTTGCCATCCTGATCAATATAAGGACCGGATAAACTTTCGGATCTTCCTACCAATACTTTATAGGTACTGTTAGCTCCTTCGCAGCAAGTCCCTGCGGAGCCAAACAGATAATAATATCCTTCCTTTTGGAATACATAAGCTGCCTCCAGATGATTGCCGGCCAGCTGGATCTTCTCACCAGTTACTTTTTTACCATCATCAGAAAGCTCAACCATATACAATCCATGAAAGCTTCCCCAGATCAGGAATTTACCCCCGTTTTCTTCTATATAAAATGGATCGATGGAATTGGCTACTCTGATTTCTTTTGAGTCAAACACCTTCCCCTGATCTATAAAAGGCCCTTCAGGCTTATCTGCTATTGCCAAACCGATTCCCGGATTAGGATCGCCCCATGTGGAAAAAGAATAATACATATAGAACTGATCTCCCACTTGAGTGACATCCGGAGCCCATATCCCTCCGCGTTCTTTCCAAGAAGGTTTTTGGGCCATAGAATTGCCTACCAAGTCCCAATTTACCAAGTCTCTTGACTTGATGACCGGAACCAAGTGATACCCGCCCTCTTCTCCCCAATTATCTTCCGTGCCATAGGCGTAGAATTCATCGCCGTATTTCACCACTGTAGGATCAGCCAAAACCGGTTCAAAAACAGGGTTGGTATAGGTCAGTGTATCAGGGCTTAGCACGGGAGCAGGAGCTGTGCGTTCAGATGGTTCAGCGCAAGACCAAAGTGCAAGGGAAATACAGGTTAAAAGATACATGTGATGATTTTTACTAAACATAAAACATAACACCCATTAATTGGGCTTGAAAATTCTAAGATATTAATTTTGAACAGGTTTAAGCTATCATATGACTACAGTTTATAGGATCCTAACTGACCGATAAGGTCTGGAGAAGGTTAAGTCACTTCCATCCTTAAATCCACCCCACTACCGGACAATAGAGTTTTGGAAAAAAGCCGGGGTCGCCCAGTACCCATCTCACTGGCTGAACTCCCCGGCATATCCATAAGAGGCCTATAGATTTACTTTTACTATCTCAGAAAAGATCATATCCTCCACTCCTTCTATGCGTAAACCTACCCTGGCATAGGCATAGTTTTGAGCAGGAGCCCGCTCAGGGACGGTTACTTCCAGAGAAATCCCGGACATAGACTCTAAATCCCCACCACCCCGGCTGGTAGTCGCAATACTGGTGCGTGTATCCACGAAGACAGTTTTACTTACGTATAAAAAAACCTCCTGAATATTGCGCTCAGCATCTCCAGTGATGATTTGTTCCAAGTCAAAGGTAGCTGTCACTTGATCTGCACTTCCGGAAATAACAGTATTCCGAATCATATAGTACGGCATCACTTCTATATCCATCGTACGGCTCCCGGTAAGGTTCACCAGAATGGTATCATTGCCGGACTGATCGTTAACAATCTTCTGAAAAGGTCCCTGATTGTCTGGAATAATCATTTTATAATCCCCCTTAAAAAGAAGTGAGGAATAGGAACCATCCTGATCCACGGCCACTCCTATATTTCCCAGGCGCTGCCAACCAGATTCCCAAAGCTCTATATACACATCATTGTAACTGACACCTATGGGTTCACCTTGATAGACGATCCTGCCATCTAATTGAAAGTTTGGCTCATCGTAATTATCATAACTACAGGATGCCAGGGAAGCTGCCACCCCCATCATTCCCAGTATATTTTTGAAATTCATAGCTTATTGAGTTTAGAGGAATATTTATTGATTTGGATTTCGAACAATCTTCGGATTGTTGTTCCGCACATTGTCACCGATAAATGAGTAGTAATTTCCCAATCTAAACCGGTGTGCATTGAAAACCGGAGCAGGCAAAAATTCCTCAAACATCCATTTTCCGTCATTTGGAGAGCCAGGCTCATAGTATTTGAAAGGCTTTAATCCAAATACCCTCGTACTAACCGCCAATGCATCACCGGGATTATTGGTAAGCTCCACAGACTCTCCATTCCAAACACGGTGAGCCAGTCTCCATCGCTTCTTGTCCCAAAGAATGTGGTTTTCAAATGCCAATTCTATTTTACGCTCGTGTACGATACGGTCAAAATCAATTTCCGAAGGAGTCAGATCAATAGGAAATCCTGCTCTTCTCCTCACCTGATTTATGTATTCGGCTGCTTTTTCCAGATTACCCAGCTCAAATGCCGCTTCAGCAGCATTCAAGAGAATCTCCGCATATCTGAACCTAATCAACCACACAGCTGAGCCAGTTCCTCTTTGGCCTGAGCCTACGGAAGTATCTACATATTTTCTAAGGTAAAAACCATTCTGTGCAGACCATTCCAACTGGTCAATCGGCCCATCAAAGCCGACGACCTGCACGGAAGCACTGCTTCCCGGAAGTTGCGCCTGTCCACCTAACTGTCCAGAGGTAATCACCGAACCATCAGCCAGCTTATATCCTGCCCAAATATCCACTTCTTGCCCCCTGAAAGTGGATCCAGGCACGATTACCGTTCCCAATAAACGTGGATCTCTTCCTTCGAAAATATCCATAGGATCATCGTAGAATATCGGATCTCCAGAAGCATCCTTTGTTGGAAGTTCTGCAAATGTATTGTCTAGCAATTCATAAGACTGGACCAGATTGAGCGAGGGATTCATTTTGCCTCCTGAGGTATTTTCTTCTCTCAGGGAGCGTGGTATAGTTTCAATGGTAAACCCGTGTGTTCTACCCTGCACCAGAAAATCCTTTGCAAGAATGACCTCATTATTGGAATTCTTGTTCAGGAAAATACTGCTATAGTTTTCAGATTTATCAGGCTCTTGATCAAAAAGCTCATATGAACCCAAAGCCATCACTTCCTCCGATGCTCGTAATGCAGTGGTGTAGTAAGCATTGGCCATAGAAGCAGGTATCCCCACTTCTCCGCCTGGCAAGGTCACTTCCGGAGTAAGCCGCCCATAGTTTGCTATAGACCCTGCATACAGCGCCGCACGGGAAACCAACGCCAGCGCCGCACCTTTGGTTGCTCTGGATTTGGTTCCTCCATTTGGAAGATCATCCTTGACCTCTTCCATTTCAGCAATCACATAATCATAGATTTCGTGTTCTTTGGCTCGTGGGTACTGTAAATAGGTTGGGTCCCCGCTGTAATCGTACTCCATAGACTCCAAAATCAACGGTACTCCTCCCATTCGCTTCACATGCTCGAAGTACACCATGGCACGTATGAACTTGGCTTCGGCAAGAAATCTGGACTTAGCATCAGCTGAAATTTCTGTCGCTTCCTCGCATTTTTCGATAAACAAGTTCACGTCACGGATATACCCGTAGTTCCACATCCCCCAGTCTCCATAGCCATACTCCTGGTTTTGATGCCTCCAATAGTCTCCTGCGTTACTGGCAAAAGCCTCATCGAAATTGGCGTACTCCCACCAGTTTTCCAATCCCTGATAGTCCGGCAATCTGTTGTAGAGATCAGCAAGGACTGAAAACACCAAGTCCTCGTTTGTCCACACTTGTTCCTCTCCCAATAAATCTGTGGGTTCCCTGTCTAAAAACTCGTCATTGTTGCATCCTGCAAAAGCAAGAAAAATGACTAGGTATATATATTTCAAGTTTTTCATTATTCGTTCTTTCAGGTTAATTAGAATGACACGTTAAAGCCTACATTCACCACTTTGTTCTGTGGATACTGCAACCCATTCTCATCAGCTACTTCAGGATCAATTCCAAACTGGTGTACATTATCTAGAGCAAAAAGATTGAAACTGCTCACATACACTCTCGCTCTAGACATGTTCCATCTGTTTAATAGCTTTTCCGGCAGGGTATAACCCACTTCCAGCGTTCTCATTCTAAGGTATTTGACATTGGTAAGCCACCAGGTAGAGTTTCTGTTGTAATTACTATGCCCTCCGGTATTGAACCTCAGCGGAGGATTTTTACCAGGCACCCAAGGGCTATTGATATCCAGAATATCCTCTCGGTGATATCTGTCGTCATACATGGATCTCAACAGGTTACCACCGTTTTGGTAAGGCCATCTCATCTCCCAGTTTTGGTTGTAAGAGTACATTCCGCCACCTGAGAAGTCAGCAGTCAGGTCAAATCCTTTATACTGGAAATTGAAGTTCAAACCGAAGTTTACACTAGGCTGCCCGCCTGACTGGTATCCTATAGGACGCTGGTCATAGCCATCGATTTTGCCGTCTCCATTCACATCTTTATAGATTAGATCTCCCGGAAGCAAGGTTTTATTTCCCTGTCCGTCAATATTTACCGGATGACTATTGATCGCTTCGAAAGAGTCAAACTGGCCTACAATTTCATAGCCCCAGAATATACCAGTGTATCTGTCTTCACCTGAGTTTCTATAATGGTCCCAAGATGAGCTAAAAGTAGGGTTGTAAGATTGTATGAATTTGCTTCTAGCATAAGACGCATTTGCACCTATCCGGAAGACTAGGTCCCCGGCTTTACCATTCCAGAAGACAGCGATTTCCGCTCCTGAATTTGAATCTGAGTTGAGGTTTTCATCAGTCAGTCCATAACCAAGTTCTGCTGGCAGGAAAACATCATTTCTTATTCCACGTAAGCCCGTACGTTTTCTATGGAAATAATCCACTGCACCGGTGATTTTTCCACTTCCAAAAGAAAAGTCCAAACCTATATCTGCAATAGATGCCACATACCAGGATAGGTTATCTATAGGTGGGCCAGTAATTGCAGATCCCTGAATATTATCACCATCCACTATTACCGTAGAAGAACCATATCTATAACCAGTCAGGTAGTCAAATGGCCCTATCCCTATATTATCATCTCCCAACTGCCCATAGGAAGCTCTGATTTTCAGCTCATCCATATTTAGATTGGAGGTGAAGTCTTTCATAAACTCCTCCTCAGATATTCTCCAGCCTGCGGATACAGACGGAAAAAAACCCCACCTATTTGCCGGAGAAAACTTCCACGAGGCATCTGCCCGTCCTGCTACTTCCAGCAGATATTTACCTGCGTAATCGTAATTTATCCGGCCCACATAGCCGATTCTAGCCTCTTCCTGTCGCTCATCGTTGTATGTATCCGTATCAGCAAACCTGATTATATCTAGGTAATTGTTGGTAGGTACCGAATGGACAAAATTGTAAAGTCGGGTACGTTCAATCCGCTCATTCAATGCTAGAGCCGAAATAGTATGCTTCTCCCCAAAGGTCTTGTTATAAGTCAAAGACAATTGCCATACATTCTCCATGATCTTGGTCTG
>CBFGUY010000049.1:0-23855 GCA_965651895.1 uncultured Algoriphagus sp.
AAAGTGAATACCGCAAAGCCTAATTCGTCCTCGACATTGACATAGGAGTAGAGCTTGCCGTTTTTGAAGAAGTAGTTGGCAGGCCTACTTAGTAGTCCATCAACCTTTTGTTCTCCGAGCAGTTTGAGCCCAGCGTCATAAACATACAGAAAGACCTCTTCCTTTTCACTGGCTATAGTGGGTTTGCGGCTTGCAAACCTGAAATACCTGGATGTGCTGCTATCCAAAGCTAAGGCATCAAATGAAATTTCCGAATCAATTGCAGCTACCACTTCCTCGAATTCATCTTGGGAAGACACTTCCGGGGGATAAGTGCCGGATTTTTCAGCAGCAGTGAGCGTATGGGGGAATTTTATGAGCTGCAGACTATCTGAACTTGGGTAATAAGCATACACAGAACTACTGCTTCCTACTGTAACTGCCACGCCATCCTTGAGCTCATTCAAATGGACATCTTCTGCCCTAAGATCAAATGTTTCTGAGGTAAGCATTATCGTGAAGTCTTTTGATGAAAGCAATTCAGGCATCTCCCAAACTCTGCTGGTTTTATTTACCAGATCCAGCCTTGCAAAGTACCAGATCCCCTCAAAAAAATCACCTGCCAGCACATAGGCATACTTCCCGTCAGGAGACAATCGGAGTTCGTATGGGATAAGCAATTCCTCTTGGTAATCATTTTCAGGGTCAAAGTAATCCGAAACATTCAAATCAAATTCCTTTGTCCCGCTTGCATCAAAAACTCCCTGGCTTTCGAATGATGCTATAAGAAACCGTTCACCAGAAAGAACCTCGAAACCTGAAAAGGTTTTTCCTATACCATCTGGCCCCTCTTTCTCAAATTCAAATGTAGATATCAGGGATTTACTATCCAGATCTATTTTATGGGTTTTAGATTGCTTTTCATCAAACTGATAAATGAAGTTTGGATTTTCAACCTGAGTGGACAAATGAACTAAGCCCGAGAGATCGAAAATGTCTTCTCCCGAATCTACAACCACCGTATCCACCGAATAGCTCAGGTTTTCCAGGATATTGCCCGCCTCAGTGGATCTTTTCTTATCACCTGAGCTCCCACAGGAAAAAAATAACGCAAAACAAACAAACAGTAACGGTTTTCGCATTCTAAAGAGTTTAGAATGGAAAATAGTTAATTCATTGCAGAATAGTTAGTTAATAAATCTAAAAAATTAATTTTTAGGGTCAAGCGATACTCAAAATCATAGGATTCTCTGTTCTTGACTCTTGATTCTTGGTTCTAGAATCTTGGTTCTGATCCTTATTCCACCGACTCCATCAGCGTGCGGAAGGGCATGGCTTTTTCACCGTATCTTGCCTGGGTTTCGTAGCGAAGTTCCTTTGCGAAGCGGCTTTCGTATTCGATCAGTTTTTTGGTGTTTTCCGCAAAAAATTGCACCGAATAGTTAGTCACACTATCATCTGGGCTATTGAGCAGCCGAAAGAATTTGTGTTCAGTAAACAATCCCGTAGCGAAAATGTCAGGAATATGGGTCACTTTCATCCACTGGACAAAATCCTCCTCAATCTCATTGGAAACAGTAAACGTGATGTTGTAAAGAATCATAACAGGGGATTTTGGATGGAATTTCGTTTTTTTGCAAACAGATTTGAGATTTCAAAGTTAGGAATCCATACACAAAAATTGAATTTCCATTACCCAAAGCTTCGAAAAATATGCATAAAATAGCCCAGGCACCCCCAGAGGCGCAGAATAAGCGACTGATCATCGCTAAAATCGTGGTGGTAGCCTTATATGCAGTAGGGGTCGTTGGTTTGAGTTTGCCAGAATATAGGGAGATGTTTCTGAAGCTTACCCCTGCCCAGTTGTTGGTCTCCCTGGTGATTTTATTGGGATTTCACAAAGGCTGGAATGAGGCTTTCCCCATCTTTGCCACAGCGGCATTTTGGATAGGATTCGGTGCTGAGGCAATAGGCATCCACACGGGCTATCTATTTGGGGATTACGTCTATGGCCCTACCTTGGGTCCCATGCTCTGGGAAGTCCCTATTGTGATCGGGGTCAACTGGTTTTTGTTGGTGTATCTTACCGGCACTGTCTTTCACCGGGTGACAGACAATGACTACTATGCAGCGCTGCTAGGAGCTACGGCGATGGTAGTGATTGATTACATCCTGGAACCTGTGGCAGTAGCGCTGGATATGTGGTATTGGAAGTTTGAGATTATCCCTGCCGGAAATTATTTCTCGTGGTTTGCAGTGGCATTTCTGATCCATCTGATCTACCGAAAGGCCAATTTCGAGCGGGATAATCCTTTGGCAGTCTGGATGTTGATTGCGATGATTCTTTTCTTTACTATACTTAACTTCACCTTGGGGCTGTGAGGGCACATAGTAGCCTGGCAGCTAAAAAATGGATGTGAAGTACAGGGGGCTGGATTAGATGAAGACACGGCTTGTGGAGATGTAGGGTAATTTACGTTATAGTATTTTCCGCCTCAGCGTTCTTCCTGACAGAAAGACAGAACTTAATTATTGCTCAAACAAAACTCAACCACTCTGGTTGTTACTCTAATGATAGAAGCGATAGGTTTTACTATAGTGGGATTTGTATTGATGGAGCTGTCTGGCTGGGCGATTCACAAGTACTTAATGCATGGTCCGCTCTGGATGATCCACAAGACTCATCACACCCATTCAGATTCTTTTCTGGAACTCAATGACCTCTTTTCGCTGCTGTTTGGGAGCATTGCTATTTTACTGATTTTCTTTGGGGTGGGTGGTCTGGATTATAGATTCTGGATAGGAATCGGGATTAGCTTATATGGCATGCTTTATTTTCTTCTTCATGACATATTGATCCATAGACGCATCAAGTGGCTGGCCCGACCCAAAAGCAGCTTCCTGCAGGGGATCTTCAAGGCCCATCAGGCCCATCATTACAGTGACAAGAAGGACGGAGCAGTATCTTTTGGGCTGTTTTTGGTTCCAAGAAAATATTTTAAGAAAAAAGACAGGTGAGCAACTACTCGATAAAAGATCTGGAACAACTCTCAGGAATCAAGGCGCATACGCTGAGAATCTGGGAGCAACGCTACAATCTGCTGAATCCTAAGAGAACGGATACAAATATCCGCTATTATGACGATGCGGATCTGAAGCTCATCCTGAATGTATCCATACTTAACGCACATGGCATGAAGATCAGTAAGATTGCCGCCATGTCCTCTACTGATATTTCGCAGGAGATCATCAGACTGACGGACCAGTCTGTGGATCACAACGACCAGATTCAGGCACTTACCATCTGCATGATCGAGATGGATGAGGATAGGTTTGAGAAAGTCCTTTCTACCAACATCATCAAGTTAGGATTTGAGGACACTGTGCTGAATGTGATTTACCCTTTTCTCTCGAAAATTGGCATTCTCTGGCAAACCGGGGCCATCAACCCCGCACAGGAACATTTTATATCCAACCTTATCCGGCAAAAACTTATAGTGGCAATCGATGGGCAGGTGGGAAAAAGCAATGGCAAAACCTTTATGCTGTTTCTGCCTGAAGGTGAGCTACATGAACTCTCACTGCTCTTTAGTTCCTATTTAATTAAAAAACATGGACACCGGGTCATTTATTTAGGGCAAAGTACTCCTCAGGAGGATCTGGTTTCTGTATATAACCTCCAAAAGCCTGAGTATTTACTTACCATCATTACCTCTGCGCCTTCTGGTGACAACGTACAGGACTATGTCATTTGGCTGGGAAAAGAATTTGCACAAAGTGAAATATTCGTCACAGGCTTTCAGATCTTGGAGCAGCAGATCGAGATACCTGCCAATATCCGATTACTTACCTATGCCAGGGAAATCAAGGAAGTTCTGCTACATATGGAGCACGAGACTGTTTAAAGTTAATTTAGATAAAATAAACAAAAGCGTTCTTCTTCGGAATGCTTTTTTTATGCCATAACTCTATTTATAACTGTATATTTTCCAATACACCTGTATTCCAAAAATTATTTTGTTTAATTTTTTACCAATTTCATTAAACATTTTCTTTTAATTCCGTTTAATGATATGTAAGTTTGATTAAACAAAAACCACTTCATCATGACTACCTTGGAATTCAGTTACTCGCTCCATCAACTTTCTAGTGTACTAAAGCCATTTGCTCTGAAACTGACCAAAGACCTGGACGATGCCAATGACCTACTCCAGGACACCATGGTGAAAGCCTACACCAACCAGGACAAATTCGCTGAAGGCACCAACCTGAAGGCATGGCTATACACTATCATGAAGAATACCTTCATCACTAACTATCAGAAGATGGTACGCCGAGCCACATTTGTGGACACTACTGACAATCTACATTACCTCAATTCAAGTGAAGCGGTAATAGAAAATTCAGCCTATGGGGATTTTACTATGGAAGATATTTATGAAGCAATAGACCGTCTTGACGAAGTCTTTAGCACGCCATTTTTACTCTACTACAGAGGATTCAAATATCACGAGATCGCTGATAGGCTTAGTATTCCGATTGGAACTGTGAAAAATAGAATTCATATTGCCCGTAAGTATCTCAAAGAAGATTTGGTAGTATATAAGCATCTTAATTAAGCAGATGACAAAAAAACATGCAGTGGTGATAGGGGCAGGATTTGCGGGTCTTTCCGCTGCCACCCACCTGGCTGCCAACGATTTTTCAGTCACGCTTCTGGAGAAAAATGATTCTCCGGGAGGAAGAGCGCGAAAATTTGAAAGCCAAGGCTTCATTTTTGACATGGGACCTAGCTGGTACTGGATGCCCGATGTTTTTGAAGATTATTTTTCGCATTTCGGCAAAAAGCCTTCGGATTATTACGAACTCATACGTCTTGACCCTTCCTATGCAGTGATCTATGGAAAGGATGACGTTTTGGACATCCCCGCCAAGCTAGACAAATTTAAAGCTATGCTGGAGCAAATAGAACCTGGATCAGCGGAACAATTGGGTCTTTTTCTCGAACAAGCCAAGTATAAGTATAAAGTGGGCATGCACGATCTGGTGAAAAAGCCGAGTCGCTCATTGTTGGAATTTGCTTCTTTGGCACTGATGAAAGATGTGATGCGCATGGATATATTTCAGTCTATGTCATCCCATGTGCGTAAGTTTTTCAAATCTGAAAAAATCATCCGCCTGATGGAATTCCCGGTACTTTTTCTGGGTGAGACAGCGGAGAATATTCCTGCGCTTTACAGCTTGATGAACTATGCTGACATAGCTTTAGGGACCTGGTACCCCAAAGGTGGAATGCATGAAATCATCAAAGCAATGGTGGAACTCGCTGAAGAAAAAGGAGTAAAAATCCAATACAATGCCGAAGTGGAAGAGATAGAGATAGAAAGGGGGGAGGCAAGAAGTATTAGGCTGGTGAATGGCGAAAAGATAAAAGCTGATGTAGTCATAGCGGGGGCAGATTATCACCACGTGGACAGACACCTGGTCAGTCCGAAATACAGTAATTACAGCGAAGATTATTGGGACAGAAGAGTGCTGGCCCCATCCTGCTTGCTTTTCTACATAGGCTTAAATAAAAAGCTAAAAAACCTGCGCCACCACAATCTGTTCTTTGACGAACCCCTAGACCCGCATGCTGATGCGATCTATTCCAATCCAAGGTGGCCGGAAGCTCCGTTATTCTATGCATGTATCCCATCGATCACTGATGCGACTGTAGCTCCTGAAGGAATGGAAAATCTGTTTTTGCTGGTACCCCTTGCGCCTGATCTGGAAGATTCAGAGGAAATCAGGGAAAAATACTATGGGATCATCATGGACAGACTGGAAAAAATAAGCGGTCAGGAAATCCGTCAGAACGTGATCTACAAAAGATCCTATGCACATTCCGATTTCAAAACAGATTATCATGCCTTTAAGGGAAATGCTTATGGTTTGGCCAATACATTAAAACAAACAGCACTGCTGAAGCCAGCTATAAAAAACAAAAAGGTAGGAAACTTGTTCTATACAGGCCAACTTACTGTACCCGGCCCGGGGGTGCCTCCATCATTGATTTCCGGGCATGTAGTTGCTAAAGAGGTAATTAGAGAAATTCATTGATCCATAAAAGATTGATTTTCTCCTGATATCAACTGGCTTTTTACGGATATTCATTTAAATATATTCACAACAAGATCTACGACACCATGGATGCAAAGGAGCTTTTTGACCAAACCAGTCTGGAATGCGGCAAGCTGATCACCCAGCGCTACAGCACCAGTTTCACTCTTGGGATCCAAACACTGGACAAAAAATTTCATGCGCCAGTCTATGCGATCTATGGGTTTGTACGCTATGCAGATGAGATAGTGGACACTTTTCTCGAACACGACAAGGCTACACTGCTATCCGAATTCCGAAAGGAAACTTATGCCGCTATTGATGCAAAACTTTCCTTAAATCCAGTACTGCATGGCTTCCAACTGATCGTAAACAAATATGAAATTGACCTGGCACTGATAGAATCCTTTTTTCAAAGCATGGCCATGGATCTGGACTTCAGCACCTACAATGAAAGTCGATATCAGGAGTACATCTACGGCTCAGCGGAGGTAGTAGGCCTGATGTGCCTGAAAGTGTTTGTGGAAGGAAATGAAGCCATGTATCAGCAATTACAGCGTCCTGCGCGGAGGCTGGGCTCAGCATTCCAGAAAGTCAACTTCCTCAGGGACATCAAGAGCGACTTCGAAGAGCGGGGGAGAGTCTATTTTCCCGGTGTCTCCTATGAACTCTTTGATATAACAGACAAGAGTGCCATAGAAAAAGATATACAACAGGATTTTGAAGAGGCACTAATCGGCATAAGCCAACTGCCAGACGGTGCAAAACTAGGTGTGAAAGTAGCCTACCTTTACTACCAGAAGCTGTTTGATAAAATCAAAGGCCTGTCTGCTTCTGTAATAACCAAGGAGCGCATCAGAATTCCTAATTCCCAGAAATTCACCTTGCTGGTAGGAACCTATTTTGGGAGTAAACTGGGACTTAGTTGACCATGGAAAAATTTCTCTATCTGGCACTTAACCTTTTCACTATTTCCTTTCCTCTGATCCGTTCATTTGAACCTAAAATCAGATTTGCATCAAAGTGGGCTACTTTATTTCCGGCAATTCTTCTCACTGCGGCATTTTTTCTGATTTGGGATCATTGGTTTACTGTTATTGGTGTCTGGGAGTTCAACCCTCGATATTTGGTAGGGGTTTATCTGCTACAATTGCCGCTGGAAGAATGGCTATTCTTCTTTACCGTACCCTTCGCCTGTGTATTTATCTATGAGGTTTTGATTTACTTTTTCCCAAAGGACCACTTCAAAGTCGCCGGTAAGTACTTCGTTTTTGCGCTGATTCCGATCTTGCTGATATTGGCATTTATCCACCTGGATAAGCTATATACTACTGTCAATTTTATGATCGGAGCTATGGCACTTGGGCTTCATTGGCTCATTTTCAAAGACAGATACCTAGGCAGGTTCCTTTTCGCCTACTTAGTCCATCTGATTCCCTTTATTATTTGCAATGGTATTTTGACCGGAGGGCTCACTGATGAGCCAGTAGTAATCTACAACAATCAAGAAAATCTAGGCATCCGAATCTGGACAGTTCCTATAGAAGACACTATTTACTCCATGACCTTGTTATTGATGAATGTTTCTTTATTCGAATATTTCAGAAGTATAAAAACAATTCAAGAGGCTAAAAGTTACTAGATTATGAAAAACCTCCAAGTACAGATTGATACGCATTCCGGATTCTGCTTCGGGGTAGTCTATGCTATCGAAATGGCGGAGGATATCCTGGATGAAGAAGGCGTTTTGTACTGCCTGGGGGACATAGTACACAATGACGAAGAAGTAAACCGACTAAAGGAAAAAGGACTGAAGATCATTGATCATCAGATCCTGGAGGGGCTTCATGATGAGAAAGTACTCATCCGAGCCCATGGCGAGCCACCCTCCACCTACGAACTTGCTATTAAAAACAACCTGACTTTAATCGATGCGAGTTGTCCTGTGGTGCTTAAACTACAGCACCGGATCAAATCCTCTTTTGACAAAAAAGAACCTATTTACATCTACGGAAAGCATGCTCATGCTGAAGTGATAGGCCTTTTAGGGCAGACAAACAATGAAGCTGTGGTCTTTCAGGATATCTCTGAACTGCAGCTGCACAAGCTTCCCAAGAAGCTCACGCTCTATAGCCAGACTACCAAGAGCACAGACAAGTTCTATGAGATCAATGATTTCCTTAAAAATGCCGACATCGAAGTAAATACAAATGACACCATCTGCAGGCAGGTGTCTAACCGGGACAAAGAATTGAGGGATTTTTCCGGGAAATTTGACAAAATCGTATTTGTGAGCGGTACCAAATCATCCAATGGTAAAGTGCTTTATAATGTCTGCAAATCAACCAATCCAAACACATATTTTGTTTCCAACCGCGATCAGATCAATGCGGAGTGGTTTGGGGAAAATGACCGTGTAGGAATCTGCGGAGCCACTTCTACCCCTATGTGGTTGATGGAGCAGGTAAAGGAAAAAATCCTGTCTTTTTAAGGTAAACATTGCCAACTTGCCTATATGAAGCGAGAAATCATTCATTCTACTATAGATCCAAAGGGAATTCTCATTGCATTGGGCATTATTAGCCTCTGGTTTGTTAGCTTGATATTTCTGCTGAATTACCCGGTCTCTTGGACGGATCCTTTGGTCTATCTGGGAATATTGGTACAAATGCATCTTTATACAGGATTATTTATCACTGCCCATGACGCTATGCATGGCTTGGTATCCTCCCACAAACAACTGAACAAAAGCATTGGCTGGATTTCCGCTTTGCTTTTTTCTTTTAATTTCTACGCCAGACTTTTTCCCAAGCACCATGAACATCACCGGTTTGTGGCAACAGCCCAGGATCCGGATTACCATGGTTCAGACAATTTCTTTGCTTGGTACCTGTCCTTTATCAGGCAGTACATCACGGTATGGCAGATTCTGTTGATGGCAATTACTTTCAATGTATTGAAGCTCTTCCTACCTACAGAAAACCTGATCATCTTTTGGATGCTCCCGGCGATACTCTCCACCTTTCAACTTTTTTATTTTGGTACCTACCTGCCACATAAGGGAGAAATCGACAATAAGCACCATTCTACATCCCAGGCAAAAAATCACTTTTGGGCTTTTATAAGCTGTTATTTCTTTGGCTATCACTACGAGCACCACGATTCGCCTGGAACTCCATGGTGGAGACTTTGGCAAGTAAAAGAGCTTCAAAACTCAAAATAAGATTGAATTATTTAGTACTTATCAACGAAAATAATGAGGACTACTCTACTGTTTTTTTTCATTTTATCTAATTCGCTAACAGTTTTTTCACAGGGAATCATCCGGGGAAAAGTAACTAATCCGGTCAATAACCAAGCGGTGGCTTTTGCCAATGTCATCGTATTGAACACCGATTTAGGTGCTATTTCAGATGAAAATGGCTTCTACGAAATCACTGATGTTCCGGCAGGATTATACAATGTACGGGCAAGTTTTGTTGGGTTTAAGCCTAAAACAGCATTTGAGATCCAGGTAACCTTGTCCCGCTCTGTGCAATTGGATTTTGAACTTCAGGAGGAGGCTTCGGAGCTCTCGGAGGTAGTGGTAAGCTCTGAGTTTTCCCGCTCTGAAGAAACGCCTCTCTCTGTAAGAAAGCTTAATGCAAACGAAATAGAACGCTATCCTGGGGGAAACCGGGATATCTCCCGCGTGATTCAGGCACTTCCCGGAGTAGCCAGTACTCCAAGTTTTAGAAACGACATCTTAATCCGGGGAGGAGCACCAAATGAGAATAAGTTTTTTATCGATGAGATCGAGGTTCCGGTAATCAACCATTTTGCCACACAAGGCTCATCGGGTGGTCCGGTAGGGATATTGAATGTAAATCTGATCAAAAATGTGGACCTGATCGCTGGAGGGTTTCCTGCAAACAGAATGGATGCCATGAGCTCATTCTTTGAATTTCAACTTAAAGAAGGGCGTCGGGACAAGATGGCTACCCAACTTACTGTAGGCGCTTCAGAGCTCACTCTTTCTAATGAAGGACCAATCGGCGAAAAAACCACCTACCTGCTTTCCGCAAGGAGATCATACCTTCAAGGGCTATTCAAACTCCTGGATTTGCCATTTTTACCCACATTTAATGATTTTCAGCTAAAGACAACCACTAAACTCAACGATAAAACGGAACTGACTTTTCTGGGAGTGGGTGCCATAGATAAGTTTGTACTGAACCAGAACATCCCTGACGGAGAATCTGAAGAAGAACTGGAAAACAGACTATATCTTTTGGATGTGCTGCCAGTTCAAAATCAGTGGAACTATACCACCGGAGTGAAATTGAAGCGCTTCAGGGAAAATGGTTTTTGGACTTTCGTGCTCAGCAGAAATATGCTGAACAATTATTCAGAAAAATATGCCGGCAACGACGATAGTTCACCGGACAACTTGCTCTTTAATTACCTCTCTCAGGAATCTGAGAATAAATTCCGGGCGGAAAACAGCATTTTTAAGGACGGATTCACAGTAAAGTATGGAGTAAATTATGAGTATTCCCGATACTACATTAAAAATTTCGACAGATCTACACTCGCTGGCAGCGGTGAGGTAATCAATGTGGAATCCACCACCAATTTCAATCTTTATGGGGCATTTCTTTCTGCCAACAAAAATTTCTACAAAGAACGCTTATTGATCTCCGGTGGTATCCGGATGGATGGAGGAGACTTTGCCAAAACTGCAAAAAACCCATTAAACCAGATCAGCCCAAGGGTGTCGTTTTCCTATCAGCTAAAGCCAAATCTCTTTGCCACGGCCAATGCAGGGATCTACTATCAAAAACCCTCCTATACAGTGCTAGGTTATCAGGAGAATGACGGGGAACTGATCAATCAACTAACTGACGTAAGGTATATCCGAAACTCTCAACTGATAACCGGAATAGAACTGTTGGTTCCTGACAAAAATCGCCGTTTCACTGCAGAGGTTTTTTATAAAAAATACAGCAATTATCCCTCGTCAGTCCGCAATGGCATATCCCTGGCCAACCTTGGTGCCGACTTTGGGGTGATAGGCAATGAACCAGTAGAAAGCAACTCAGAAGGAAAAGCATATGGCTTGGAGATGCTTGCACAGCAGCGACTCTTCAATGACTTTTACGGAATTGCCTCAGTGGCTTTGGTCCGTAGCGAATTCACCAATCCTAACACGGAGGGCTTTATCCCCTCCTCCTGGGACAACCGAATCATTGTGAGTTTGACGGCAGGAAAGCGTTTTGGGAATAATTGGGAAATCGGTGCCAGGTGGAGATACCTGGGAGGAACTCCCTATACCCCATACGATTATGAGGAGTCAAGCCTTATCAGCAATTGGGATCTGAGAAACCAGCCAATTCTTGATTATTCCCAGATCAATGCCATCCGGCTGAAGGGCTTTCATCAGCTAGACCTAAGGCTGGATAAAAAATACTACTTCCCAAAATGGAGCCTCAATTGGTATGTGGATATACAAAACGCATATAATTACCAGGCAGAACAGCCTCCTTTGTTGGTTCCCGTACGCGATGCTTCAGGAAATATTCAGGTAGACCCGAATGACCCAAGCCGATACCAACTTAAATACCTGCAAAACCCAGCAGGTACACTATTGCCTACCATCGGAATAATAGTGGATTTCTAATGAGGGATGGCTAAAAAATTGTTCGCATGAAAAATGGGCTAATCATTCAAAATGGGAGTTTTTGATTTATTACTCGTTTTTTCAGCGCACGCTGTTAGGGAATGAGTGAATGGAGCAGCTTGATAATTCTATCCGACTGTTCATCCATCTGATCACTGCTATAGATATATTCTACCCAATGTCGTTGATCTGCTTCAGACAGCAATTGAAAAAGCTCCCATTTGCCAGGGTCATCTTTGAGACATTCAATTAATCCTGGAGGTGCCTGGTAGGGAACGTCCTTTCTGAAAAGCCTGATAAACACAATATCCCCCTCTTCTTTCTTGATTTGGGACCGTATGGCTTTGGCCACAGGCAGAAATACAAAACCATTCCCCATGGGCATGAGATGCTTTCCCTCAAACGTGAAATCATCTATACTCCCAGAAACTTTCATCATTCCAAATGCTTTGGAGCCAGAGAACATTTCCTTGGGAAATTTGACGTAAGTCCAGCGGCCTTTGCCCTGCATGCGATCCAGCAAATACTCACCTTCTACTAATAATTGCATAAAAATTACAATTCAGAAATGGGCTATTTCATCCTAATATAAAACAAAAACATCTTCCAGGCTTAAAAAACCCGGAAGACGTATTTCTGAAATAAATCTGCGCCTTTTCAGGAGAGGAAACCGTCCCGGCATTTACTTATTTGGTACTACTACTACCATCATTGCCGAATCTCCAGCGAATGTTCAACCCAAACTGATCGGCAAGGAAATCGGTATTCTCCACCAGCCTGAAATTTGGTCTCCAATCCGCACCGATCACAATAGGCACATCCACAAAGGCATACTCTATCCCAATCTCACCAGCTACACCAAATGCAAATGGATCACCAAAATAGAATGAAGGCCCGAACCCTAAGTAATACTTGAAATCACTGGTGGATACCGGCCGATAAATTGGGTTCCAAAGCGCATCGAGCCCGACACCATTTCCGCCGAAACTAAGATCAGCATGAACTCGACTGAACTGTCCTAATCCAAATACCGCATCTAAGGCAACGTTATTTCCTGAAAAATTGCCAAACCGGATACCTACCTCCTGTGCATTGCTTTCCAAGGCACTTGCAAAGCCTAAACACATTACTAGAAATAAAATCTTGAAATATTTCATTTTAATAAAGGTTAAGTGATATTAAATCTTTCTTTCTACAAAGATTTAATTTTTCTTCACGAATCATTTAGTAGGGGACAGCTTTTTATAGACTAACCCAGCCAAGACCGCACCTACCAGCGGGGCAATCCAAAAAAGCCACAATTGCTGCAGATAGATTCCTCCGGCAAAAATAGCCTGGGAAGTGCTTCTCGCAGGATTTACAGAAGTATTGGTCACAGGTATGCTGATCAAATGTATCAGGACCAACGCAAGTCCAATAGCTATCCCTGCAAAACCTGCAGGAGCTTCCGGATAAGTGGATCCCAGGATGATCATCAGGAAGAAAAAGGTCATCACTATCTCAGTAATGAGGGCAGAGGTAAGGTTATATCCACCAGGGGATGCTTCTCCATACCCATTCGCAGCGAATCCTCCCAATTCAAAATCGGCTTTTCCGGTCACGATCAGATACAAGATGCCTGCTCCTGCCAAGCCACCCAGCACTTGGGCGATGATGTATCCTACAACGTCTTTGCTTTCAAATCTCCCACCGATCCAGAGCCCCACTGTCACGGCAGGGTTCAAGTGACAACCAGAGATATGCCCAATCGCATAGGCCATCGTCAAAACAGTCAAACCAAAAGCAAACGATACGCCTACAAAACCAATTCCCAGTTCGGGAAAACCAGCCGCCAATACGGCACTTCCGCAACCCCCAGCACCAGCCAGAGAGTCCCAATAAATTCAGCTACAAGTTTTTTCATAAAAATTTGGGGGTTAGTGTTACATGACTGAATTTAAAAAAATTTTATTGTAAATATTTCTAAATTATCAAATTATAATTCATAAAAAATCAATACGCAGATTATAGTTTTGTTTTCAGGATCTTAAGACCCCATCTTTCTTTTCTGGTTTTGGAGGATGTAGCTGGTTCATTTTACCCAAAAGCTTCTACACGACAGGTTTATTCCGTTGGATCATTGGCATAGCTGAGGCTAGCATGAAAATCACGATTTTGGCATTTTTTGGTGCATGGATAAAGACCTCTTTTCGTCAAAAAGCTTGCACTTGCTGAAAAACCGCACGCATGAAAAATGAGCTAATCAGTTCAGTTAAAATGATAGCTTTTAATCTATTATTGCGTTTTTCAGCAGGCCTGACCTATTACGTTCTATAGCTGCTATTACTAGTCTGTCTGAAATCGACAATAATCTATTGCTTTCAAAAATCAGTAGGTTCCAGATTGAACATTACTTGGAAAAGATTCAAACCAATCCATGAAAAGATATTGTATGGCATTCGCTTAGATGGTTTCCATATGCTTACCTTATCATGGATAATCTAATTCCCCCTTTATGAAAATTTTTGAATGCGGAAACTGTGGGCATCCACTGTATTTTGAAAATCAAAGTTGCGAGAAATGTGGGTATCTGGCAGGCTATTCAGACAAGCTAAATAACCTGCTGACCTTCGCCCCTAATCAAATGCAGTTGGTTTCAGACAGAAACGGTTCCACTTACAAGTACTGTCAAAATCACGAATTCGGTGTATGCAATTGGCTTATACCCATAGAAGATGAAAGTACTTTTTGCAAAGCATGTAAGCTAAACCACACGATTCCAGATCTTTCGGATCAAGAAAACTTTAAGAAATGGCAAAAATTGGAAATCGCAAAACATCGGTTGATCTATCAACTTGGGCGATTGGGGTTAGCAACCCCATCCAAGGATGATGATGCGGAGACAGGTCTTCACTTCGATTTTATTTCCCGCCAAGGAAACCAGAAAATAATGACAGGCCACGCAAATGGGGTAATTACAATTTTGCTCTCAGAAGCTGATTCTGTCCATAGGGAGCAGATGAGAAAGCAAATGTCTGAACCATACCGTACCCTGATTGGGCATTTCCGTCATGAGGTTGGGCATTACTACTGGGATAGGCTGATAGGACCCAATGAGTACTTGCTCAGCGAGTTCAGAAATTTATTCGGGGATGATAGAAGAGATTATGGCGAAGCACTGAACACCTACTATCAAGCAGGTGCTCCGGCCAATTGGCAGCAAAATTTCATCAGCCAATATGCATGTTCCCATGCTTGGGAGGATTGGGCGGAGACTTGGGCTCATTACCTACATATTATGGATATGGCCGAAACTGCCTATTATTATGGACTATCAGTAAAGCCTCAAATAAAAGAAAAGTCAGTCCACGGAAATTTCAAATTCGACCCATACGCTGAAAAGAATTTCAGCAGAATTTACAAGAGCTGGGCACCTATCTCTTTTGCCATTAATAGCCTAAATAGAAGCATGGGAGTGCCGGATGCTTATCCCTTTGTGGTAAGTGGAGCTGTGGAAAAGAAAATGGAATTTATTCACCAACTCATATTGCGGTTAAAATAGATCATTTCCAGAAGCAAGAATAAATAGGGCTTGCTGAAAAAGCGCTTGCATAAAAAATGGGTTAATCAATCAAAACGATAGCTTTTTATCTATTACTGGCGTTTTCAGCATGCCCTAAATAGGCAAAACCAGGAAAACCGCACAAATGGAGTATAAAGATATCAATCTAGTTTTTCACCGTTTACCACCACATTCTTCACCTCAAAACCGTTCACAAAATCAGGCTCAAAATCAGCTTTTTTAGCACGGATATTAAGGTTTTCAAAGCTAAAATCAGCCAAACGGTCGTATTCGGTAATCGCCACATCAAAGAAAATATCACAGTCCAGATCTATATTTTTCATCGTGATATGGTCTGAATAGGAAATTGGCGCTTCCTCCTTGCCTTTCAGATCAAAAAACTGTGTCCAAGGCTTGACATAAATAAAGCTCCTCGCATATCCGGTGATATTTTCGACGGTGATGTATTCATAATGTTGGGGCGTATCCGGCCGCATTTTTAGCCAAAGCAGCCGAACGGCATCCTGGACCTTTACATTCCTCATGATCACATTTCTGTTGTGGATAGATTCGCTTCCATGGGTCAATGCTGAATGGCAAAATCCAAACTCACTGTCTTCTATCAGAATATTGGTATTCTCCCCATTATTAGGGTCTTCATCCGCCCAAGGGCCTTTTCCTCCCTTCAGTGCGATGGCATCGTCATTTACTGCCAGGTAGCAGCCCTTGATCAGCACATTGGACACCACGTCCAGATCAATCGCGTCCGTACTTGGTGCCTTCACTGGCTCGTGCGGCGAAGTGATTCTCACATCCAGGATCTTGATATTTCTACATTGGTAATAATGGCTGCTCCAAAACCCTGCATTGATCAGATTAACATCCTGGACCTGCACGTCATTACTTTTCCAGACAAATACTAACCGTGGTCTGGACACTTCCAGATTGGTACAGTTGGGATCCTCTTTTCTCCGCTGCCAAAAAGCCTCCCAAAATTTCAACCCATTTCCATCTATGGTGCCAGGGCCGGAAATTGTAAACCCATCCACTCCATAGGCATTTACCAGTGCAGCGTAATAGTCCAGATTTTGCCCTTCCATACGGGAGGGCAGTAGTGGGTAGTCCTCAATTTCATCTGATCCCTTCAGTACTGCCCCCTGCTCCAGGTGGAGGTGGGTTTTTGGCTTAAAAAACAACGCCCCGCTAAGGAAGGTACCCTTTGGGACGATGACTACTCCTCCACCATTTGCTGAAGCTTGGTCTATCACAGCTTGGATTTGCTTAGTCTGAAGCAGAGTGCTGTCATTTTTCACTCCAAAATCAGTAAGCAAATAGTGCTTTCCCAGATCTTCCAACTTGATTTTTGAATAATCATGGAACCAGGGGGAAATAGGCGATCCATCGGGCCAGAATTCTCCGGATTCTTGTTGGGAAAAAGCTGCCTGAAAGAGTAATAGGGCATAAAAACATGCCAAAATCAGAGTGCGCATCTAAAATTGAATTAGGTAAATAGGTTTTTCAATGTTGTTGCCAGCTTACAAGCTAGGGAAAGAAAAACAAATAGGCATCAGGTACTATCCTGTCCATAGGAAGATCCAAAACAAGAATAACTAAAAGACATTCCTCACTAACCTAAAATCAGGAAATTTTATGGTAGTCAGCCCAATCTTTTGGAGACAGAACAAGGAAAACACTTTTAGGTAAAACCCTTCGAGGGTCTAAGATAGAAGAAGGGGCATTTAACCAAATGACACCTATGTCCTTAGAATAGGATTAACCCTCAAAGGGTTCATTCACTTTGGATCGTTAAAAGCGATTTCGCTGGGAGACAGAAGGCACATTGCCATCGAAACTGAAATTATTGTTATTTTGCCATAAGCTTAGCCTTTTTCACTTCAGCCTGCATCTATGGATTATATACTACTGATCATTGCTTTCAGATTTCTTCAAACTCACGAACAAACCAAGCAGCGCTATCCCCAATGGAAAGGGATATTTCTCAAGGGATTTATAGCCGCATGGTGTTTTTTAGTAATACAGATTTCGTTTTCCAGTACTGAACCGATTCTGAGATGGCTGGCTCACGCGATCAATCTGTACCTGATCTATGCAGCCTATAACAGAGATGTATTTTTACCACTCAAACCCTACGTGTATGCATTTTTCCCGATCATAGTGATAAATGTTTTGGAGGATTTTACTGAGCTGGTTGCTCCTGGATTTTATGACACTTGGGAGAAGTTATTTGGCACGGCTGCGATTTTTGCATGGATCTGGCTGGTGGCACAGTTTATAATCAATCGAAAACAACGAAAAGCGCTAGAAATGGAGCGGATAAAAGCCGCCCAACAAGAACTTCAATATAAGCAATCCCAGAAATTAAAGGACGCATTGGAAATACAGGTAGCAGAGCGGACTGCCGAGATCACTGCTCAGAAAGAGGCGTTGGAGCTTACACTTCATGAACTCAAGGCCGCCCAATCTCAACTTATACAGTCTGAAAAGATGGCCTCTCTGGGCGAGCTCACAGCAGGAATAGCCCATGAAATACAGAATCCACTGAATTTTGTCACCAATTTTTCTGAGTTGAACAAAGAGCTGCTCGAAGAACTAAAAGCTGAATTGGAAAAGGGAGACCTGGAAGAAATCAAATTGATTGTAAGTGACATAGAAGGTAATGAGGCCAAAATAATACATCATGGAAAGCGTGCTGATGCAATAGTGAAAGGAATGCTGCAACATAGCCGAAGTAGCTCAGGGGTAAAAGAACCCACCGACATCAATGAACTGGCAGATGAGTACCTACGGCTCTCCTACCATGGTTTAAGGGCAAAAGATAAGTCCTTCAATGCTACCATGCTGACAGAATATGATGAATCAATAGGCGTTATAAATGTAGTTTCGCAAGAGATCGGAAGAGTTATCCTCAACTTGGTGAACAATGCCTTTTACGCAGTGTCAGAAAAGAAAAAGCAGGTGGTGGGGCTAGGGAATCCAGAACTATCCGAAAAATACAAACCCACAGTCTGGCTGAAAACCAAAAAGAACGAAAACGGAATAGAAATCCGGGTAAAGGATAATGGTACAGGCATGCCAGATTCAGTCAAAGAAAAAATATTCCAGCCATTTTTCACCACCAAACCTACAGGGCTGGGTACTGGCCTGGGCCTGTCACTAAGCTACGATATAGTGAAAGTGCATGGTGGTGAATTAAAAGTAGAAAGCAAAACGGGAAGTAAGGAATCGGCAGAAGAGTCCTGGACAGAGTTCCTCATTACACTTCCAAACTAAACAACACAATTCAGCAACACGATGACCAAAATATTGATAGTAGATGATGAGCGGGATATAGAGCTGCTTTTCCGGCAGAAGTTCAGAAAAGAAGTCAGAAGCGGCCAATTGGAGCTTGCGTTTGCCTTCTCAGGGGACGAGGCCCTCGAATTATTAGGCAGCGAAAACCCTCCGGAAGTAGTTTATGTCTTTTCGGACATCAATATGCCTGGCATGACCGGGCTGGAGCTATTGGAAAAAATAAAACTTCAGTTTCCCTCAATAAATGTGAGTATGATCTCTGCTTATGGAGATTCGGAAAACTTTAAAAAAGCCATGGATTCCGGAGCGAAGGAATTTTTCACCAAGCCCATAGATTTTGATTCACTCAAAAAAGAAATCGGAGACATAATCAACCAGCAGTAGATCATACCACTATGCATAAGATACTTGTAGTAGATGATGAGGCAGATTTAGAAGTACTTATTACCCAGAAATTCAGGCGTAAGATCAAAACTGGGGAGTATAATTTTGTGTTTGCCCTCAATGGACGTGAAGCCTTAGAGGTACTGCTGGAGCAGCCCGATATAGACATGATCCTGAGCGATATCAATATGCCGGAAATGGACGGGCTGACACTGCTCACAAAGGTGAAAGAACAACACCCCCTGCTGAAGTCCGTGATTATATCTGCCTATGGAGATCTGGGAAATATACGCACGGCAATGAACAGAGGTGCTTTTGACTTCATCACCAAGCCAGTTGATTTTCAGGATCTGGAAATCACCATAGAAAAGACCCTTCAACATATTCATCAGATCAAGTCCACCATATCCGCCGTACGGGAAAACAATATCCTGAAAATGTATGTGGACGAGACTGTACTGAATTTCATGGTAGGAAAGGAATCCGAAACTTCCCTGATGGAAAATGAAACAGTCGAAGCAACGGTGGCATTTGTGGATCTCAGCGGGTTTACTAAAGTCTCTGAAAATGAAGAGCCAAATGTAGTCGTAACCTTACTCAATGAATACTTTGACCTAATGGTACGTGAGATCATCCAGCAACAAGGAGCCGTGGACAAATTCATTGGGGATGCAGTAATGGCTGTTTTCAAGGGGTCTGACCAGGTGGAAAGAGCCCTGCGAGCCTGTATAGCTATTCGAGACAAAATGAGTGCTTTACCTAAGTTTTCCGAAAAATCCAACTTCAGCCCTAAAGTCTCTATCGGGGTGAATTCCGGAGAGATGGTATCCGGGAATATAGGTTCACATTCACTAAAAAGGCTGGACTATACCGTGATTGGTGATGCGGTAAACGTAGCCTCCAGGCTTCAAAGTATTGCCGCTCCTGGTCAGATATTGATATTGGAAAAATGTACCCAAGGAATCCCGGGACTATTTACTTTCCAAAATCTGGGAGAGATTGCCTTGAAAAATAAAGCCCGGCCAGTATCGGTTTTGGAAGTAGTGAAATAATTCCCCCAAATTGCTTCTTCCCCGAACTATCCTTTACTTGACCTTGTGAAAAACAAACTGGTCACGGCAGCAGCATTCATCCGTCTTCTGACTTTTCAGAAAATAATCAACTACGCGCTTTTATCTGCCTCATTTCAGTTTTCCAGGATTCTGGGCAGACCTATTCTGTGGGGAAAGCCTACCAGCCTTTCCATAGAACCTACCACCAGTTGCAACTTACGGTGTCCGGAATGCCCTTCTGGATTACGGGCTTTTACCCGACCCACTGGCATGCTTCAAGAGCTGCTGTTCAAGAACACTATAGATCAGGTAAAAGATCATCTGACCTGGCTTCATCTATATTTTCAAGGAGAACCCTTCCTCAACCCACGTTTTTTGGACATGGTCAGGTATGCAGATTCCAAGGATATTTTTACATCCACTTCTACCAATGGGCATTACTTGCAGAAAGCGCAAGTTGCTGAAGTCCTACAAAGTGGCCTCAAGCAACTCATAGTATCCATGGATGGGATTTCCCAGGAGATCTATGAACAATACCGCATTGGCGGAAACTTGGCAAAGGTGCAAGAAGGTATAAAACTGCTTCTGACCGAAAGACATAAAAAGCGTCAATATTTCCCTCGGGTAATCTTACAATTCCTGGTAACAGGGCAAAATGAACATCAGCTCCACAACCTGAAAATCTGGGCTCAGGAAATGGGAGTAGATGAATTGCAGTTGAAGACCACACAGATCTACAACTTCGAAAACGGCTCCGAGCTGATACCTTCTGATCTGGGATACTCCCGGTATGTCCCTGTGGGAAATGGAAAGTGGAAGCTCAAGAAGAAAATGGAAAACAGGTGCTGGAGAATGTGGCAAGGGGCAGTTTCTACTTGGGACGGGAAAATTGTCCCCTGCTGCTTTGACAAGGATGCTGAACACGTCATGGGTGAACTAAAGAACCAGTCTCTGTCATCCATCTGGTCATCTCTTCCCTATCAGGCATTTAGAAAGCAACTGCTCAGCGATAGAAAGCAAATTGAAATCTGCAGGAATTGTACGGAGTGAATCATTATACGCTGCGGGTGATTTTTTGGTACAAGTCTCATGAATTGTGCCTATTATATAATGCAGTCTTCAGACTGTTATGGTTCCATAAATTTACGATCATTGAATGGCAGTCTGAAGACTGCAATATTTTGGATCCAAGTCTGAAGACTTGAACCAAACTTAGTTGGCACAAGTCTTCAGACCTACCTGTTCGTAGACAGGAAATCCATCAGAGCGTCATTTCGAGACTTAACATTTGGTTGCCAACCGCACAAAATGGAATGACGTTGTAATGTCATCTCTTCTCCGCCGCGGCGGAGAAGAGATCTAAAGCGATGCTACAATTCATCACAATTCCCAAACACGTCATTGGTACGACCAGAGGGAGGAGCCTGCCTACGGTAGGTAGGAAATCTCCACCATCAATTGGAATGCGGCTTTAGCCCATTCCAAAAAGAGAAAACCCCAACCCCAATCGGGCTTTAGCCCACATCCCAAACCCATTATCGGTGTGATTGATTCTCATTTCATTTATCCAGAATGCTGTTTATCCATTCCTGAAGATGGTTGATATCAAAACTCTCCATTATCAATTGGAATGTGGCTTTAGCCCATTCCAAAAAGGCAAAACCCCAACTCCCATGGGGCTTTAGCCCCTCATCAAAATCTATCGGTTCTATTGCAATTTTTCCAGATTAATCTTAAATTCATCTGCCATATATATTTTTTAGCCATGCCTTTCATCAAAGTCTATATTCATTTTGTATGGAGTACTAAAAACCGATTCCCTTATTTGAATTCTAAAGAATTGAGATTGAAAGTTTGGGATCATATCCGGGAAAACGCAGTTGCCAAAGGTATTTACTTGGACTTTGTGAATGGGTATTCAGATCATTGCCATTGCTTAGTGTCTATGCGGAAGGATCAGACTATTGAAAAAATCATGCAGCTGATTAAAGGCGAGTCCTCCTATTGGATCAATAAAAACCAATTAATCCCAGAAAAATTCGAATGGCAAGATGAGTATTTCGCTGTCTCTGTATCAAAGTCCCAGATAAGCAGAGTTAGGAAATACATCGAAAACCAGGAGGAGCATCACCGCAAGAAAACATTTAATGAGGAGTATAAAGAATTCATTGTCAAATATGGGTTCCAACTATTCAAAGATGTATAAGGTGGCTAAAGCCGGAAAACATTTGCCGATGGGTATTGACCTCCAGCTAAAGCAGGAGGGAATTGATGAGGCATGATTACGTCATTGCGAGGTACGAAGCAATCCCATTTGTAATACCTCAGATTGCCTACCTGCGGAAGGGAGGCTTCGGTCGTTCCTCCCTACCGATGACGCCCAAAAAGAGAACCACTCCGTTTGGAGTCTCGCAACCTTGCGCCAAAGTTGAGATTTACCAAAAGGGCAATATTCATTGTTAGATTAGAAATCCAGCGGTATTGAAGTTCGGGATTACAAATCCCAAACAGCTGAAGCAAATACTGCTGCGCCCTTTACGTAATTCTTTGTGGCCTCTGTGGTGAAAAAACCTCCTGTCAATCCCACTTTTGCCGCCGACTTTGCATGATTCCTGGACGAGCATCAATAGGTTTTTGGAACTATATTTGGTAGAATTAAGAAATTCATGGATTTTTAATCTCCATATTTGCTCTTGAATTACCCGGGACTTCCTTTTCCATATGAATAACACTAATCGATTCTGGTACTTTTTTGTTTTTATAGCCTGCTTGACGCTCAGTATTCCGCAGTCTATCGCACAAGAAATCAACGATGCCAGCACCATTAAAGTAGATGAGCTTTCCGACAAGGAAGTGCAAGACTTATTGGATAAAGCCTATTCAGCCGGGCTGACCAAGACGGAATTTATCAAAGCCCTGGAGGTACAGGGAATGCCTGCCGAAGAGGTGGCAAAAATGCGCAAAAGAATCAATGAGGAAGATTCCCGCTCTGGCAGAACCAGTAAAGTATCAAAGCGGGATCCTAGGGAGCAGTTGGATCAGAAGGAAATTTCGAGCGGTATCTTTCAGCCGGCTTCTGGAAGACCAGACCAGAATGAAATATTTGGTTCTTCTCTTTTTTACCAGGCAAACAGGCGACTGAGTTTTGAACCAAGTCTGAACCAGGCTACTCCTAAAAGCTATATTCTTGGCTCAGGAGATCTGATTTACGTGGACATCTACGGACAGTCAGAACAGTACTATGAAGCGACTGTCAACCCTGACGGTTTTGTATTGCTGGACAACATTGGCCCTGTCAATGTAGCAGGCAAAACGATCGAGGAAGCAACAGGCATACTGAAAAACAGGATAGGTAAGTATTACACCGGGCTGCTTGGAAGCAATCCCAACACCTTTCTTCAGGTCACTTTGGGCAATGTCGGCTCCATCAAGGTCAATATTCTGGGAGAAGTCCGGCTCCCCGGGACATTTACCCTAAGTGCATTCTCTTCTGTGTTCAATGCGCTGTATGCCGCAGGCGGCCCCAATGAAAATGGCTCCATGCGCAAGATCAAACTGGTACGGGACAATAAGCAAGTCGCGGAAATAGACGTATATGATTTATTGATCAATGGTACTGCACAATTAGACTTGAAACTCCAGGATCAGGACGTGATTCTGGTTCCGCCCTTTGTATCCCATGTAAAAGTGAAGGGGGAGGTAAAGCGCCCGATGACATTTGAAGTACTGGAAGAAGACAATTTTTCAGACCTACTGCGCTATGCCGGAGGGTTTACCGATGAAGCCTTCAAAGATCGTGTGGCGATCTCCAGAATCACCGGAAACC
>CBFGUY010000050.1:0-23660 GCA_965651895.1 uncultured Algoriphagus sp.
TTTGGGTGGCTTTCGGTGTAAATATGATAGGGACTATCCTTACTCGTAGAGAGCGACACATGTATGTAGCGATTTGGTTTTATCTAGCTTCATTTATTACCGTGGCCGTCCTACATATAGTAAATTCTTTGGCTTTGCCTGTATCATTCATGAAAAGCTATTCTGCCTATGCTGGTGTTCAGGATGCATTGGTACAGTGGTGGTATGGACATAATGCGGTTGCATTTTTCCTTACGACACCATTCTTGGGGTTAATGTACTATTTCCTGCCTAAGGCAGCTAATAGACCGGTTTATTCTTACAAGCTGTCCATAATCCATTTTTGGTCGCTTATCTTCCTATATATGTGGGCTGGGCCGCACCATTTGCTTTACACATCTCTTCCAGAGTGGGCTCAGGTGTTAGGCACTGTATTTTCGGTAATGCTTCTTGCTCCCTCTTGGGGAGGTATGGTGAATGGATTGTTGACTCTTCGTGGAGCATGGGATAAGGTCACCACAGATCCTGTATTAAAGTTCTTGGTGGTGGCGATTACAGCTTATGGTATGGCGACCTTCGAGGGGCCAATGTTATCCTTCAAAAACGTCAATGCTATTGCTCATTATACCGATTGGATAGTAGCGCACGTACACATAGGCGGCTTAGGCTGGAACGGGTTTTTGACATTCGGCATGTTGTACTGGATGTGGCCTAGACTGTTCAAAACCACTCTTTTCTCAACCAAGCTGGCAAATGTACATTTTTGGTTAGGCGTGATGGGGATTTTATTCTATGCCCTTCCTATGTACGTCGCTGCGTTGACCCAGTTTTTGATGCTGAGAGAGTTTGACGAAATGGGCAAACTTGCTTATGGCAATTTCCTCCAGACGGTTATAGAATTAGTGCCAATGTATATGCTGAGGGCATTTGGCGGATTGTTGTACTTGAGTGGTGCCATTCTGATGATGTACAATATGTTTATGACTGCCAAGCAAGGTAGGTTTGTAGAAACAGAGGAAGATTCAGCCCCTGCATTGGCAAGCAACTACAATCCCAAAGGTGAATTCTGGCATAGAGCATGGGAAAGAAAGCCTGTTTTCTTCTCTGTTTTGGCCACGGTAGCAATCCTGATTGGCGGAGTAGTGGAGATTATTCCTACTATTTTGGTGAAATCCAACGTCCCTACCATCAGTTCGGTGAAGCCTTATACTGCACTTGAACTGGAAGGAAGAGATATTTATATACAGAACGGCTGTGTGGGATGCCATTCACAGATGGTCAGGCCATTTAGATTCGAAACTGAGCGCTATGGAGAATACTCCAAGGCAGGGGAATTTGTGTATGATAGACCGTTTCTCTGGGGTTCCAAACGGACTGGGCCTGACCTACATCGTGTAGGGAAGAAGTATCCTGACAGTTGGCATTATTTCCATATGGAAGATCCCCGAAGTATGTCTCCCGGTTCTTTGATGCCTCCATATCCATGGTTGATCACTAATGAACTCGATTATTCTGATTTGCCTGCGAAAATCAGGACGATGCAAAAACTAGGAGTGCCTTACCCTGAAGGATATGATGCCCAGGCAGCTACTGATCTGGAAACACAGGCAACAGAGATTGCGACCAACTTAAAAGACGCAGGCATAGAGGTAATGCCGACGACAGAAATTGTGGCATTGATTGCGTATTTACAACGTTTGGGTACTGATATCAAAGTCTCTTCATCTAAATAATCAAAGAAATCATGTACAAAGAAGTATTAAGATCGATTGAAAATGTAGAGATATTCCCGATTATCTCCCTTGTTATATTTGTTCTTTTTTTTACTGGAATTGCCATTTGGGCACTGAAGGTACCAAAGGAATACATCGAGCATATGAGCTCCCTGCCTATGGATGATGACCATGAATTAACCGACAAGCAGCCATGAAAAAATATCTGACCGTTTTTGCTTTATGTAGTTTATTGTTTCCCACTCCCTTAATAGCGCAGGATGAATCAATATCAAGCGTGGTACAAGGAATGGAGGCCACAGAACTAACAGTGTTTATTATTATAGGAGTAATACTCGGAGTAATACTTCTGCTCCTTGTTTTGCTGCTGTATATGTTGTCTTTTATTTCGGAGGTTTTCCGAAAAGAAAATCCACAGCTGGCTGAAGAACCAAGTTGGTGGGAATCCTTCAAAAAGCGTTTTGTCACTGGAGATGTGAAGGAAGAACTAGCTCAGGATAAGTTGATGGATGATCATTCTTATGACGGTATCCAGGAACTGGATAATTTTATGCCACCCTGGTTACAATATGTGTTTTCAGGAACCATTGTGCTGGCAATCGTTTATTTCGGGTATTATACCGTCTTAGGCTATGGAAAAACAGGAGTTGAAGAATATGAAGAAGAACTCCGTATCGCCGCCATAGAGGCTGAAGCAAGGGGAGCAAGTGCCTTGGCATCAGTGGATGAGACCAATGTAGAAGTGGATTATTCGGATGTAGCACTAAGCTCAGGTAAGACGATATTTGATACCAACTGTGCCGCATGTCATGCTTCTGATGGAGGTGGTGGCGTTGGTCCAAACTTGGCAGATCAATATTGGATTCATGGAGGGGATGTCAAGGATCTATTTAGGGTTATTAAATATGGTGTGATTGAAAAGGGAATGGTACCGTGGGAGGATCAACTAAATCCTCAGCAAATTCAAGCAGTGTCAAGTTACATTCTCTCTTTGCAAGGCACCACCCCCGCAGCCCCAAAAGCTCCTCAAGGTGAACTCTACGAAAGTAAAGAAAGTGGCGACTCGCCTGATGAATCTCTATCTCCTGCAGCTGATGAGGGTGTGTCCTCTGATACTACGGCTCTTTCCGATTAAATCCGCTCAGCCGTTTTTATCGGTTTGTGGCAATGAATAGCATATTTGTATGGCAAAGAAGAACCCACATTTAAGTCCTGATAATTTTAGGGATGCCCTTGCTACCGTTCAGGATGACGGGAAGAGGAATTGGGTTTACCCTAAGAAAATAAAAGGGTATTTCTACACGTATAGGACTTACTTTTCGTGGTTACTTTTGGCAATTTTATTTGCTGGTCCATTTATTAAAATAGACGGAAGGCCTTGGATTTTATTCAATATTTTCGAGCGGAAGTTCATCATTTTTGGAGCTGTATTTTGGCCCCAGGATACGTATCTACTCATTTTTTTACTTCTTATCTTCTTTGTCTTCATCATTCTATTTACCGTAGCATTCGGGAGGGTGTGGTGTGGCTGGGCATGTCCACAAACCTTATTTATGGAGATGGTGTTCCGCAAGATTGAGTACCTTATCGAAGGGGATGCGAATCAACAACGCGCGTTGAATGAACAGCCATGGAACAAGGAGAAAATTGCCAAAAAGGGGGTGAAAATCACAGTTTTTGCTATTATCTCCTTATTAATCGGGCATCTAGTGATGGCATACCTCATTGGTATAGACGAGGTATTTAAAATAGTATCATCTCCGCCCTCTGCACATTTAGCTGGATTCATAGGCCTTTTGGCTTTCTCCGGGATTTTCATGTTCGTATTTACCTGGTTTCGTGAGCAAGCTTGTCTAGTTGTATGTCCTTATGGGCGGCTTCAGGGAGTGATGCTGGATAATAATTCCATCAATGTGATGTATGATTACGTCCGTGGAGAACCTAGGGCTCCTATACGTAAAAATATTGATAAAACTGCCCCAAGCGGCGATTGTGTGGACTGTAATCTTTGCGTTCAGGTATGTCCTACAGGAATAGATATCCGCAATGGCATACAGATGGAATGTGTTAATTGTACTGCTTGTATAGACGCTTGTGATGAGGTTATGGTGAAGGTTTCTCGGCCTAAAGGGCTTATTCGCTATGCTTCTGAGAACAGTATCAAACAAGGTTTTCAAAAGTTGTTGACCGGTAAAGTGAAAGTTTACATCGGGATTCTCTTCCTTTTGCTCATTGCTTTTGTGACTTTGTTGACAACACGAAAAGATATAACAGCCACTGTGACAAGATTTCCAGGGATGACTTATCAGGAAAGGGAAGATGGAATGGTCACAAATCTTTATCAGATTACGCTGATAAACAAGACCTATGAGCCCCAGGAGCTTTCACTTAAGTCCTTGTCGGATGGAATAGTGATAGAGATAGTGGGTGATCAGAATTTAGTGTTGGAACCGCAATCTAAGTTTGAAGGTCGTTTCTTTCTGGTGAAAAGCCAACAGGATGTCAAAGTAAATCAAGAACAAATAGAGCTATCTGTAATCCATCTAGGGGAAGAGATAGACCATATTAAAACTAATTTCACTGCGCCTACTAAGTAAAAAATAGGACAAAAACTTGTGGATTATGGATTGGGGAAAAGGAATCTTTCTAACAATACTTGCTTTCGTAGCATTGATTATGGGTATGGTGGTATTCTCAGTGCGAATGGATGGAATAGAACTGGTAACAGAAAACTACTATGAAGAGGAAATCAACTATCAGGATCGTATTGATAATTCTACTTCAGCAAACGCCTTGGATAGGGAAGTGATCTCCTTTAATGCTCAATCAACTATTTTAATTCTTGATCTTCCCGTAGGTACAAAAGGGGAATTACAGTTTTTCCGTCCGTCTGATTCTTCATTAGATCAGGAAATCAAGCTTGATGTCAATCAAGCTGGGATGACAAACGTGCCTCTGAAGGGGCTGAAGCCTGGTTTTTGGAAGATTCAGCTGAAATGGGAAGAGAATGGGGTCGATTATTATCAAGAGAAGAAAATCAATCTATAGATGTTGTGGACAGCTTTTTTGTTGGGTTTTTTAGGCGCATTTCATTGTGTGGGAATGTGTGGGCCTATAGCCTTGGCAGTAAGCAGTTCTAAGCGGAATGTTTATTTCTACCATAAAATCCTTTATAACCTGGGAAGAAGCATTACTTATGCAGCATTGGGCTTGCTGATCGGTAGTATAGGGTTTACATTGTCCCTGGCAGGAGTCCAGCAGATATTCTCTATAGCTATGGGCGTGTTGATCTTGATCGTAGCACTTTTTTACAATAAAGCAGATCTGTTTTTATCCGTTCCTGCGTTGTCAGGGATAATTCTCTGGGTGAAAAAACAACTGGGTAGGTTCATAAAAGCAGGGGGATCTTTTGCTTTTTTTGCCACCGGTCTTGCTAATGGGCTATTGCCATGTGGAATGGTATATATGGCATTGATTGCAGCTTTAGCTTTACAAAGCCCAATTTTAGGAGCTGCATATATGTTTGTTTTTGGGCTTGGAACTATTCCTTTGCTTCTCGTGATGATGTATTCCGGAAAGGTGTTTTCAATCCAGATCAGACAGAGATTTCAGAAAGCCATTCCTTATCTAGGAGTAGTCATAGGCATCCTCTTTATCTTTCGCGGATTAGGACTGGGAGTGTTTTACAGTCCGGATTTAGCGGTTTTTGACTATGGGACTCAGCAGTTTGAAGTTACCCTTTGCCGTTAAACTACCTTACTGAATAGCTCTTTTTTAGATTGGTCAGCTGCAAGTCTTAGATCGATTTGTACACAAATATTCCGTACGAAATGCACCCCTTTCTCTCTTACAGTCAGCATAGTAGGGGCAGTGTCAATGAGCTTGTCGCATTCCATTTCTCTTAAATTATTTAACTGTCTTTCGGTAAGCGAATTCCAGATTTCCTGGGGAATTTCCGCTTGGTTTTTACAGATTAGATCAAGAATGATATTCCTTACCTGTATGTCTTTGTCAGTAAGTACATGTCCTTTCTGTAAGACCCAGCTACCGTTCACTGTCCCAGACTGATAACTTTCTATTCCTTTCGCATTTTGAGCGTACGCAAAGTAAATATCACTAATACTGCTTGCTCCCAGGCCGATCAATACTTTGGAAGGTAATGTAGTATAGCCCATAAAATTTCTATGAAGCTTACCTGTGGACTTTGCAGAGACTAATGGGTCGCCTGGCAACGCAAAATGATCCATACCGATTTCTTCATAGCCGATATTTTTAAGAAGTGCCTTCCCTGTTTCATACAATTCTTTCTTTTGTATTTCAGAAGGCAGAAATTGTTCGAAACTTTTCTGTGCAGGGAAAGCACTTGGCAAATGTGCATAGGAATAAAAAGCAATACGATCAGGTTTTAGAGATTGGACTTTTGCGATGGTGTCAGTCATGCTCTCCAGCGTCTGATGCGGTAGTCCATAGATCAGGTCAAAATTGATAGAGGTATAGCCTAAAATTCTTGCAGAATCTGTTACACTCTTAACTCTTTCAAAAGGTTGGATTCTATGGATAGCAGTTTGCACCTGCTCATCAAAATCCTGGATCCCGAAACTCACACGGTCAAAGCCCAGATCTTTCAGTGTCATTAAATGGGCAAAACTGGTGTTATTTGGGTGTCCTTCAAAGCTAAATTCAGCATGTGGCATCCGTTCAGAACTCCCCAGAATTTGGGATATCAGCTCGTGTAAACTCTCCGGGTCAAAGAACGTAGGTGTACCTCCGCCTAAATGGATACCGGCAATTTTAGGTTTTTCATTGAAAAGGTCAGTGTATTTTCTCCACTCAGCTAATAGAGCCTGAATATAGGGGGATTTTACAGCGTCATTCTTGGTGATCCGCTTGTTGCAGCCGCAGTACGTACATAGACTTTCGCAGAAGGGAAGGTGGATATAGAGAGAGATCCCTTCCTTTTTTCCAAATTGCAGGAAAGCCTTTTTTACAAGTTCTTCCCATACTTCAGGGTTGAGTGTGTTTTCCCAAAGGGGAAGCGTAGGATAGGAAGTGTATCTTGGAGCAGGTTGGTTATATTTTTTTACCAGTTCGGAGGATAGCATCATGAGTTACCGTTTGGTGCGAATTACGGCAACTCATGAATTACATTTGTTGATTTTCAGGGTTACAAAACCTGATTTTGATCAGTTATTACTTTAATTCTGAAAGAATTAATCCAGAAGGAAGTTGTTGAGAAATGAACTTTTAAGTCCTAACCAGGTGAAAAGGAATAGCAATCCCCAAAATAAATAGATGCGATAGTAATCAGCCGTTTCTTTATATCTGTTCTCGGTGATTTCAGTTTTTTCCAATGTGTCGATTCTTTCAAAAATGGCGGCTAATGTGCCGCCATCCGCAGCTCTAAAAAACTCACCATCGCCTATTTTTGCTATCTCCCGAAGGGTAGTTTCGTCTAGGTAGCTTTCTACCATCTGAGGCCGCCCAAAGAAGTCAGTTCCATAAGGAACCAAGCCATCTTTACCCATGGCTATGGTATAAAGCTTGATGTCTAATGCGGCTGCGAGATTCGCTGCAAAAAGCGGATCCACATTTCCTGCATTGCTCTCTCCGTCACTTAGAAGGATCATTACTTTGGAAGCAGACTCTGATTCTTTCATACGGTTAGTTCCTGCTGCCAGTGCAGAGCCGATGGCAGTTCCCTTGGCCTCCATCATGTTGAAGGAGATCTCCTTTACCAGATCAGTGAGCAACTTATAATCATTCGTCAAAGGAGCTAAGGAGTAGGCCTCTCCGGCAAATACTACCACGCCTATCCTGTCACCCACTCTGCCATTAATAAAATCTATGGCGGTGGCTTTGGCTGCCTCCAGACGGTTTGGAGTGAAGTCCTGAAGATCCATGGATTCAGAAATATCCAAAACTATCATAATGTCAATTCCTTCTGTGAATTGCTCCACACGCTCATTACTTCGCTGGGGTCTGGCTAAGGCGATCACCAACATAATCAAGAATAGATAGAAAAAAGCTGCAGGAATGAGCCTTAAATACGTCCAAGGATTGTTATTTGCTATGCGTTTGGGCAATGAAAGTTCCAGGACAGGGTTTTTCAGGAATTTTACGAAGGTCCTGAATAGTATAAATACAGGAATAATCCAGATCAGATTTAGTAGAAGCGGATTTTCCCACTCATAGCTTTTGAAAGTCTCAGTCTGAAACCAAGACCAGCTAAAGAATTCAGACAACTGCTCCCTCATGCTTGATTTTGGTTTGTTTTTCCTGAAATTTTTCTCTCGCTACTTCTAGTAGATAGGCGGTTGCCTCCTCACTTTTTGATGAGTCTCCTGCATATATTATCAAATCGATGGTACGTAGCGCTTTAAATATCTGCTTGTTTTCCATTCTTTCTCCGATCTCACTTGATGTCCACTCTTTCACAGGAAGCTTGGTGATACTTTCCATATAACCTTTCCACAGGCCTATTACCTCATCTGCACTTTCAATAGAAGGATTCTCGGAAAGCATAGCTGTCTGAGTTCTCCATTTCTTCTCGAATTGTGCCCAGCGCCTCTTTTCTCTTCTTTCTTTCCAATAATCCTGGATTCGCTTGGCAAAAAGGAAATAAAAAACTCCTAAGAGAATTATAATTCCACCTGCAATAATTCCAAAGATGATCCAGTTGAAAGATTTATCTAAAGGCTGGTATATGTTGTTTTCCTGAAAAACCAATTGCTCAGGAATACTATCCAGAGTAAGCTTCAGCTTAAGTTCCGCCTCTAGGGGATAGTGGACTATACTGTCATACCTGGCCAATTCATATACCGGCAAGGTGAGGTAGGAGCTTGGGTCTAACGAGAAGTTAGACAGGTAGTAAATGGAGCTGTCTTGGGTGATTCCGTCCAGGGTACTGGAGATAAATGTCTTTTTTTCCAATAAAACCAAGGGTGTGAAATCGAAAGTGGAATCAGGAAAAATCAACTGGGCTGATTCTGGATAGGTTGCCTTTAACACATATCCCACACGCTCACCAAGTTTGGCAGAGTCCTGCATAAAGTAGCCCTCTATGTTAATCTGCTGTGCACTGCCCAGAAATGGGATAAATAGAAAGAGTATGATTTTGAGCGATTTAGCCACGTTTCATGCTTTTATTTCGGTACTTGAATAGCTCAATAAGTGGGCCTACTATATCTTGGGTGGTATCTATAGCAAGGTAATTTATCTGGTTCTTTTTGCAGATATCTTTGAGATGCTCCCGTTCGGAAGTAAAGGTATCAGCTATTTTTTTAGAAAAACTTCCAAAGGCAGTATTCACCCACGTTGTTTTCCCTTTTTCTTTATCATAAACCGGGATTATACCTAAAGATGGTAAGGCAGACTCCCGAGGATCGGTCAGCTGAATAGCTACCACATCATGCCGCTCAGCCAGTGCCCTGAAAGATCGCTCGTATCCCTCATCTATGAAGTCCGAGATAATCACAATCACAGCTCTTTTTTTGATCAGATTCAGTGCAAATGTAAACATGGAATTAAGATCCGTTTTCAGGGATATATTTTCATGATCGAAAATACCACGGATCATTTTTACACCTTGCTTACTCCCTTTGGATGGAAGGATGAGTTTTTCCTTTTGATCGGAATAGCTAATAAGGCCTATCTGGCTTCCTTCGAATATCGCCGCTAAAGTCAATACCCCGGCTATGGTTTTACCTTGGTCAATTTTCTTATTGCCAGGTTGACCTATATCCTGACTTCCACTAATGTCCAGAAGAAAAAAAACAGACTGTTCTTTGTCTTCCCGAAACGTTTTTACAAATGTTCCGTGTCCTTTAGCGGATACTTTCCATTCAATAGTACGAATGTCATCCCCGTATTGGTAGGGACGGAGATCATCAAACTCCAACCCTGATCCTTTGAAGAGGGATTGGTACTCTCCTTGTAGGTGATTATTGGCCACCTTTCGGATCATGATTTCGTATTTTCTGAGCTTATTGAATAATTCGTTCATGAATGGTGATTTGAACGGCCTAAGTTATGCTTCTAAGCTGAATTATAAAATTTCACTTACATGAAGGGTGGGAAGTTTTATCGTTAAAAAAACCTAATTTTGGCCTGTGAAAAGTTTTCTGATAGTAAGTTTTTGCATTCTCACGCTAGTTGCCTGCAATTCAGGTAGCAAACCCAAAGGGTTGCTCTCTCAAGATAAGATGGTGGAAATACTGATAGATATCCATATCACTGAGGGGCTTGCGAGTGCTATGCCTGTTTCATATGACTCCTCCAGAGTCTTGTATAACCTGCTGGAAAAGGATGTTTTCCTCGAGCATCAGGTAAATGATTCTCTCTTTACCCAAAGTATGATTTATTACCTCCGCGATCCTGCTGAAATGGAACGGATCTATTCACGCGTAGTAGATTCACTCATGGTAAGGGATTCTGTGGAAGGAGATTTAGATAAGTTATAATGCTATACCCGCGTAATCTAGAACAAAAAGTAAATTTTCTTAAAGTCAAAGAACTGATAAAAGCGGAATGTACCTCTCCGCTAGGAATGCAGTATGTCGATCGTTTGGCTTTTACTTCAGATTATAATCTGGTTTCCAAATTACTTGATCAGACGGAAGAATTCCGGCAGATTTTGATTTCAGGGGAGTTGTTTCCTTCTTCTAATTTCACTAATCTCAATCCTTACCTAGAAAAGGCAAAACTTGAAAATTCCTTTCTGGACGTAGAGGACTTCTATGAAATCAAGCTCTCTTTGGATACACTGAGAGGTTGTATTTCATTTTTCAAGAAGAGAGAAGAGGATTATCCAGTTTTGAGTCAACTCTTGGGGCTGCTGATAGATCTTGATATGAGCTTACTCAAAGCTATCGAGCTGATTATCGATGAGAAAGGTAAGATGAGGAGCAATGCAAGTAAAGATCTGCAACTCATAAGAACTCAAATACTATATGAAGAATCCCGCCTCCGAAAGGTCATGGATAGGGTATTCAAGGAAGCGCGGGCAAAAGGATTGACTCCGGAGGATTCTGCGATCACGGTTAGGTCTGGTAGATTGGTGATCCCTGTGGCTGCAGAAAATAAGCGGAAGCTGCGAGGGTTCATTCATGATGAATCTGCGACTGGACAGACAGTCTATATGGAACCGGAGGAGGCCTTGGATATCAATAATGAGATCCGGGATCTGGAGTATATGGAGCGGAGGGAGATTATTAGGATTCTCACTCAGCTGACTGATAAAATCCGTCCGGCAATTCCAGCTTTGAGGAAAGCCACCAATTTTCTTGGCCTGATGGATTTCATTCGTGCCAAAGCAAAATTTGCGCAGAAAACAGATAGCTGCAGGCCTGAGATTACCAAAGAAAGACAATTGACTTGGACAAGGGCTAGGCATCCGATTCTGGAAATGGCGCTGAAGGCCCAAGGCAAAAGTATCGTGCCACTTGACGTCACACTGAGCGGCCATGAGCGCTTGCTGGTGATTTCCGGGCCAAATGCTGGTGGAAAGTCAGTTACATTGAAGACAGTAGCGCTCCTTCAGTACATGCTGCAGTGTGGTGTGTTGATACCTGTCCATCCAGATTCTAAAAGTTCTCTTTTTGACAACTTCTTTATAGATATAGGTGATGAGCAAAATCTAGAAAATGATCTGAGTACCTACAGTTCGCACCTGATGAGTATGAAGCACTTTTCGCTTTTTGCCAATAAGAAAACTATACTCTTCATAGATGAGTTTGGTACTGGCACCGAGCCACAATTTGGGGGTGCTATAGCAGAGTCAATCCTTCTAGCCCTTAACAAACTTGGAGCGTATGGGGTGATTACGACCCACTATGGTAACCTAAAGCAGGTAGCCAATAAAAACCAAGGAATGGTGAATGGAGCGATGCGCTACGATGTAGATAAATTGGAGCCGCTTTACCAGCTTGAAATTGGTAAACCGGGATCGTCCTTCGCCTTGGAAATCGCCTCTAAAATAGGGATTCCTAAGGAGATCCTGAAATATGCTAAAGACCAGATAGGAGAGGAGCGTGTCCGGTATGACAGGCTGCTCACCCAGGTGGAAAATGAGAAGAATCAATACACAACCTTGCTGGCAGACGTAAAGGCAAAGGAAAGACTGCTAAAAACGCGGCTTCAGGAATATAACGAGCTGAAAGAAACCATGGAGGGTACTAAGAAGCGCTACCTTCAGGAAGCAAAACAAGAAGCGAAACAGCTACTTGACCAAGCTAATAAGAAGATCGAAGCTACCATACGGGAGATCAAAGAAGGAAAGGCTGAAAAAGAGGCTACCAAGCAGATACGTAAGGATCTGGAAGAATTCAAAGAAAAGGTAAAGCCTGAGAAGAATGTTGTCAAAAGCCCTGAAATCAAAGTAATCGGAGGTGAAATCATAGCTGGGGATTGGGTAAGAGTCAAAGATAACGGTGCTATTGCGGAAGTACTTCAGGTCAAAGGCAATGAGGTAGAAGTCTCAATCGGTGAATTGAAGTCAAAAGTAAAGCTTTCCAGATTGGAGAAGATTTCCCAAGGTGAGGTAAAAAAAGAAAAGAAAGCAGCCATTTCCCGAAGCGGCTACAACACAAATGAGAAGATGATGGATTATTCCCCTAACCTGGATATACGGGGTAAGCGGGGTGAGGAAATTCTGTCATTAATTCAAACCTTTGTAGATGAAGGCCACATGCTGGGATTGAAAGATCTTAGAATCGTACATGGTAAAGGCAATGGGATTCTTCGGGATTTGACAAGGAGTTTTCTGAGAGACATGACTCAGGTCAAGCACATGGAGGATGAACATGCCGATCGCGGGGGAGCTGGTGTTACCTTAGTCACATTGAAATAAAACAACAAAGGAGAGCTCATTGCTCTCCTTTGTTGTAAATAGGCGGCTTTTAAAGTACTTTATTGCTTCAGTAAGTTGAACGTATAATTCCCAGCTACAGCCATCACCCCGTTGATCCTAGCGCCAGGTGCTGGAATTGTGAAGGTGAGCTTTAAAGTATTGTTGGTTTGAGTAAAAGAAATCTCTCTATCCGAAGCAGGTTTGGATCCAGACAATACGAATTTATCAAAATTTGCTCCTGCAAATGACCATGTGCCGGAATTGTCGAAAAGGTCATTGTTGTTTTTGGAAGAATAGGTTTTAGAGTTTGTGGATGCTAGCATTAGTTCAAAACCTGAGTAAAGATCTGTAACCGTAGTACCGTCACGCTCTACCGAACCGCCTCCGGCAATCCCCCATGTCTGCGAACCTGTTCCTGTCAAAGCCTCTGTAGCGATTTGCTCTGGAGTTTTCACCGGATCTGGCTTAGGATCATCTCCACCACAACTTTGAAGTACAAGTAGTACAAATGCCGATAGGAGTAGTTTGAGAATTGATGGTTTCATCTGTTTGTAATTTGTCTTTTAAAGGCCATATGGAATCTCGCATTGCTGATAATCATCTCATTGTGTGACGCTTGAGTCATACTCGATTTCATATGATTATACTTTATTTCTATAGGCTGTCCTAACCACAGCTGGCATGCGCAAGATAATCCTCTCTCTATCTGTTGCCTGCCACATTCTACCTAGTTTACGCCTGTAAAACTAAAGGTATTAATTAAAGTTTAAAATTGCGTTTTACTTGTAGTCTTCCAGTGTGATTTTTTGCTGGCAAAATTCATATTCCCGGGGCTCGTTTGAGCAGATTACTAAAATTCTGTCTTTGCCGAATTCAGCCATCATTTTCTGGTACCAAGCTATTCCTTTGTGATCAAGGTTAGAGGTAGGTTCGTCCAAAAAAATAACAGAGACTTCAGAAAACAGCGCCAACCCAAGTTTTAGCCTTTGTTTCATTCCTGAGGAAAATTGCCCCACAGGTTTAGAGCCATGTGGAGTCAGGTATAGCAGGTCAATTATTTCTTTTGGAGAGATTCCACTGAGCGGTTTTTTAAATTTGAAATGAAAGGTCAGTAATTCCTCCAGACTGAATTCCTCCGGAAGTTCCATGTAAGGAGCGGAAATGCTAAGATGTGAAAACCAATCGGTTTCAGGGATTAGTTTTCCATCCTGGGCATATACTATTTTCCCTGAGCTGACCGGAATGGCTCCGCACAGGCATTTTAAAAGTGTAGATTTACCTGAACCGTTGCTTCCTGTGATTGCTAAGGAATTGCCTTGTGATAATTCAAGGCTTAGATTTTTAAAAATCCATTCGTATTGGAAGCGTTTTGACACTTCTTCTAGGTGGATTTTCAGCATAGTTAATTGATGTAGCCTTTCATTACGCCACGTTCGGATGAGCGGATAAAATTCAGGATTTCATCTCTTTCTTTCGTAGCAGGAAGGTTCACTTCTATTTCTTCCAGTGCCCGGCTATTGTTCATGCTATTGAGGAAAAGATAACGATATACTTCCTGAATATGGGAAATGGATTCGCTGGAAAAGCCTCTTCTTCTTAGTCCCAGTGAATTGACACCGGCGTAGGAAAGTGGCTCCCGGGCAGCTTTGGTGAATGGAGGTACATCTTTTCTTACCAATGAGCCTCCTGAGACCATGGCATGCATCCCGATTTTCACAAACTGATGGACAGCGCTCGATCCTCCCACTATAGCCCAATCATCAATGGATACATGGCCGGCAATCTGCACAGAATTGGCAATGATGACATGGCTTCCAATGACACAATCATGTGCTACGTGTACATAAGCCATCAATAAGCAATGACTTCCTATCACCGTGGTTTGCTTCTCTATAGTGCCCCGGCTGATAGTCACACATTCACGTATGGTAGTATTATCACCGATTAGAACCGTAGATTCTTCTCCTTGAAACTTTAAATCCTGAGGTATTCCCGCAATCACTGCCCCGGGAAAGATTTTACAGTTTTTGCCAATCGTGGCTCCAGAAAAAATTGTCACGTTAGGGCCGATCCAGGTATTGTCTCCAATGCTCACATTTTTACCAATTGTAGTAAATGGATCTATATGGACATTTTTACCAATTGTCGCCTGAGGGTCAATATGTGCTAAAGGGCTGATCATGATTCTTTTCGGGTTATGCTTGCGGTCATTACGGCCTCACATACTAGCGTATTTCCGACATAAGCTTCACCACGCATTTTTGCTATTCCTCGTCTTATCGGGGCCAAAAGTTCACATTTAAAAATGAGAGTATCACCAGGAAGTACCATTTTTCTAAACTTACAGTTTTCGATCCCTAGAAAATAAGTCCAATAATTTTCCGGGTCATCTACAGTACTCAATACTAAAATGCCACCTGTCTGCGCCATTGCCTCTACTTGTAATACCCCAGGCATCACCGGGTTCGCAGGGAAGTGTCCCATGAAAAACGGTTCGTTGATTGTGACATTCTTCACTCCCGCTACTACCGTGTTATCAAGGTAAATGATCTTGTCAAGTAGTTGAAACGGATATCTGTGCGGCAAAATATTGCTTATCTGATTGATATCCATAACTGGAGGCAGTTTGGGATCATAATAGGGTATATGGGAAGCGCTTGACTTCTCCATCGCACGTTTTATTTTCTTTGCAAATGCTACGTTGGCGGCATGCCCTGGTCTTGCGGCCATGATTTGTGCTTTAAGCGGTCTGCCCACTAGCGCAAGATCTCCTACTACATCGAGTAATTTATGTCGTGCGGGTTCATTCCGGTAACGGAGATCGACATTATTCAAAATGCCTTCTTTCTTTACCTCAACTTTAGGCTTATTGAACATCTTGGCGAGGTGAACCAATTCCTTTTCTTCTACAATCCTATCTACCACTACTATGGCATTGTTCAGATCACCACCTTTGATGAGGTTGGAGTTGTAGAGCATTTCCAGTTCATGTAGAAAGCAAAAAGTGCGGCATGAGGCAATTTCCGTTTTAAACTGGCTTATATCAGTGATCGAGGCGTGCTGGCTGCCTAGGACAGGAGAGTTGTAATCTACCATCACTGTCACACGGTAGTTGTCAGTAGGCAATGCTACCATTTCTACTTCGCGGGCTGAATCTTTGTATTGTATGCTTTCTTGTACTTCAAAGAACCTTCTCAGGGCATTTTGCTCTTCAAGTCCCGCTTCTTCCAGGATTTCAATGAATTGTATGGACGATCCGTCCATAATAGGAGGCTCGGGCCCATCCAGTTGTATAAGTACATTGTCAATCTCCAGCCCCACCAGAGCAGCCAAGACATGCTCTACAGTATATACGCGAGCACCGTTTTGTTCCAAAGTAGTGCCTCTGGATACATCTACCACCAGATCACAGTCTGCATCTATCGTAGGCCGGCCTTCCAGATCAATCCGTTGAAATTTATAGCCGTGATTTGGGGGGGCAGGTAGAAAAGTCATATTGGAAATGACACCGGTGTGAAGTCCTACCCCGGATAGTTCCACCTGTTTTTTTATCGTGTGTTGTTTTACTTTCATCTGATTATTGAACCGTTCAGCAAGCTAAAGGCTGCAAATTTACTGCTTTTTTTCTAGTTCTTTTAAGCGACGCTCGATCCCTTCCAGGTTTTTGAAGATAGAATAGGATTTCAGGAAGTTTTTCATGTCCATGCCTATGTACCCGAAAAGTGTTGTTCCGGCTTTGTTTATTGTCTTGCTTATGCCAGTATTAGCGCCTATAGTAGTATTATCGGCGATTTTTATGTGTCCTACAATTCCTGCTTTCCCTGCTATTACACAATTTTTGCCTATTTCTGTAGAGCCCGAGATACCTGTTTGGGATGCAATTACAGAATTTTCACCTATGATCACATTATGGGCAATCTGTACAAGATTATCGATTTTAACGCCTTTTTTTATAATAGTAGAGCCCATTGTAGCACAATCTATAGTTGTGTTTGCGCCCACGCTTACGTTGTCTTCAATGATTACATTACCTATTTGGGGAATAGCTTTGTAAGTTCCATCCGCTTGAGGGGCAAATCCAAATCCATCCGAGCCGATGACTGCTCCGGGGTGAATTTCACAGTTGCTGCCTATGACAGTATCTGCACAGATTTTTGCTCCTGTATGAATGATCGTATTGTCTCCTATACTTACCCGGTCTCCTATATGGGCATGACTATAGATTTTTACAGAATTCCCTATCATACAGTTCTTGCCTATATAGGAAAATGCCCCCCGGTATGCTTGATTGCCCATTTTGGAGCTGGCATCCATGTAGGTTGGTTCCTCTACCCCTACCACACTGTTTTTCATCAGCATAGCATAAGCCTCCAGCAATTGGGTAAAGCCGGTATAGGCATCTTCCACTCTGATCAGGTTGGTTTTTATAGGTTTGGTTGGCGTGAAATTGTTTGAGACAATTACTGCGGTGGCTTCTGTTTCGTAGATAAATGGGGTGTATTTATCATTTGCCAAAAAACTGATACCACCTTTCTTTCCCTCTTGGATTTTGTCCAGCCGGGATACTTTTTGGGTTTCATCGCCTTCTACGTTTCCCCGCAGGATTTCAGCTACTTGTCCGAGGGTAAATTCCATATACTTGATTGAGGAAGTTAATAAGTTAAATTTAGGCTTTTGGCCTTACATACGTAATGTTTCTCCACGATTTTACTCATGATCTTTATATTTGGGAGATCAGCAGCCTGGGCTACATCAATTACCTTTCCTTTTTTTGTCAGGATATTTATTCTGTCTTTGGCTAGATATCCGTAGTTACTGAGGGCTCCGCTAGAAAAGAAATAATCCACATCTTCCCGCGGTATCTGCAGCTTGGATATAGTCTTTTCTTTTAATTCATCAATTTCCGCAAGAGAAAATGGCTCATTGGATAGGTTGATTTTGAAAAGATTTCTTGTCAAAAACATTTGTGAAATATTTCTCAACACATAATCCGGGTGGTTTTTCCACAGCTTCACTGCTCCCCATATGTCCAGATCATCCATTTCGAGAAACAATCGTAAAAGATCCGGATTAGTTCGGAAATCTGACAAGGTTGAGCCATTATTCAAAAAGTAGTCAAATTCCTGGGTAATGGTGAAACTAAGTCCCGATTGCCGAAGAAATTTAGCCCGCTCGATCAGCTTGATCAGCATTTTTTCAGCACTTACGGTGGTTTTGTGAAGGTACACCTGCCAATACATCAGTCGGCGTGCACTCAGAAAATTCTCTATGGAATAGATTCCCTTTTCCTCGATGACTACCTGATCATTTTTTACATCCATCATTTTGATGATGCGGTCGGCGCCAATAGTCCCTTCAGAGACGCCTGTGAAGAAGCAGTCCCGCTGCAGGTAGTCCAGGCGGTCTATGTCCAACTGGCTGGAAACTAGCTGATGAAAGAATTTGCGCTCATACTGATTCTTAAATATTCTTAAAGTAAGGGCTAGTTTGCCACAAAACTCCTGATTTAAGAGTTCTATTATCAGAAGAGAGAGTTGCTCGTGGGGAACGTCCTTGAGCAGGCTGTACTCTAAGGCATGTGAAAAAGGTCCATGTCCAATATCATGCAAAAGAATGGCAATTAGTGCTGCTTCATATTCTTCATCTGTAATTTCAGTGCCTTTTATTCGTAGATTGTCTAGCGTAATGCTCATGAGGTGCATAGCCCCAATCGCATGATGAAAACGGGTATGAAGCGCACCGGGATAGACGAAGTCGGTCAGACCCAGTTGTTTTATTCTCCGCAATCGTTGGAAATAAGGATGGTCTATAATCGTAAAAATCAACTCGCTGGGGATCGTGATAAATCCGTAAACCGGGTCGTTTAGTATCTTCTGGCTTTTCAAGGAGGCCTTTTTTGTTTGCCTCAAAAGTAATTATAATTTTAAAAGAAACGGAATCTGAAATGTCTCAAAAATTCAATATACTCTGGGCAGACGATGAAATCGACCTGCTAAAGCCGCACATCCTTTTTCTCGAACAAAAAGGATATGCGATCACCACCGTCAACTCAGGAGTGGACGCAATCGAGGAGGTGGAGCAAAAAAACTTCGATGTAATATTTCTGGATGAGATGATGCCAGGAATGACAGGACTGGAGACCTTGCAGCAAATCAAGCAGCTCAAGCCCCAGGTGCCGGTGGTGATGATCACCAAAAGTGAAGAGGAGCATATCATGGACGATGCTATTGGCGGAAAAATAGCTGACTATCTCATCAAGCCCATTAATCCAAACCAGATTTTGCTTTCAGTTAAGAAATTGCTTCAAAACAAACAGTTGATCGATGAGCGAACCACGCAGAGCTACCAGCAGGATTTCATGAATATCAGCATGGCTTTTGACGATGCTGAGGATCATCAAGATTGGGCTGATATCTACAGGAAGCTGACTTACTGGGAAATGCAGATCGATGACACTGAAAATAAAAATATGCTGCCCGTATTAGAGTCACAGAAAATTGAGGCAAATTCTAATTTCGCAAAGTTTATAAAAGAAAATTACTTGGACTGGATGGAAGAAAAAAATCCAGTCAAACCTCTACTCTCACACCAAGTGATGAAAAAGAAGGTATTCCCTCAGGTCAAAGAGAAAAAACCACTCTTTTTTATAGTGATTGATAATTTTAGATTAGACCAATGGGAGGATATAGAGTCTATCATAGCACCCTATTTCAACATAAAAGATAAGGATACCTATTATAGCATTTTGCCTACCACTACGGCTTTTGCGAGAAATGCGCTTTTCAGCGGTATGATGCCCATGGACATGGCGAGGTTTTATCCGCAGTTTTGGGAGGATGAAGATTCTGATGAAGGGAAAAATAATTTTGAAGAAGAATGGTTGAGAATCAACCTTGAGAAAAACCGGCTTCCAATCAAAACTACCTATAACAAAATCATCCAGGCTCATCAGGGGAAGACTGTGCTAGAGCAATTTCACTCGTTTCTACAAAATGACCTGAATGTCCTGGTGTATAATTTTGTAGATATGGTGTCGCATGCACGCACAGATATGAAAATGATCAGGGAATTGGCTCCAGATGAGTCTGCTTATCGGTCTCTCACTACGAGTTGGTTTGAGCATTCATCCCTGTTTGAGTTACTGAAGAAAATCCATGATGCCGGGGCTGAAGTCATCATAACTACTGATCATGGCACAAAACGTGTGAACAAACCTTATCGAATCATCGGCGATAAAAACGTGACTACAAACCTGCGTTATAAGCAGGGTAAAAACCTGAATTTTGAGCAGGGAAAAGTGTTTGAGATCAAAAAACCCGAAGATGCCAAATTGCCAAGGTTGAATGTTTCTTCCACATATGTTTTTGCTGTTGAGGATTATTTCTTTGCATACCCCAATAATTACAATTATTATGTGAACTTCTATAAGGATACCTTTCAGCATGGAGGTGTATCTTTGGAGGAAATGATCATTCCGATCGTTCATCTTTCACCAAAATAATTGAGCATTTGACACGCTTTACGTACGAGCTGGATGAGATAGACAAAGCTGCAAAGAATGTAATAGAGGCAGCTAACGGGGAGAAAATATGGGTGTTCCAAGGGGAAATGGGTGCCGGCAAGACTACACTAATCAAGGCACTTGCAACTATCATGGAAATTGGCGACCCCGTGAGCAGTCCTACATTTGGGATAGTCAATCATTATGACAATCGAAGTGGTGAGATTTTTTATCACTTCGATTTTTATAGATTGGAAGACCCTACAGAAGCTTTGGATATCGGAATAGAAGAGTATTTTTATAGTGGAAACTATTGCTGGCTGGAATGGGCTGAGAAAATTGTCGCATTTTTGCCTGAGAAATTTTTCCTAATCCGGATCACTACGGATTCCGAAACCCAACGAACCCTGAACTTACAACATATCCAAAATGCCATCTGAAATTGATCAATTGACAGCTGTGGGACTTATTCCAAAGGAATCACCGGCTAAGGTGAGGAAGCGGGATCACTCTTTGGTGATAGGGCTGCCCAAGGAAGCTTCCTCCCAAGAAAAACGCATAGTGATCACACCTGAGTCTGTGGGCTTGCTGACCAACAACGGTATAAGCGTAGTAGTAGAGGCAGGAGCAGGTCTTCAATCCAAATTTTCTGATCAGGATTTTTCGGACGCAGGGGCTAAGGTCACAAACTCTAAAAAGGAGGTGTTTGAATCAGAGGTGGTGTTGAAAATAGATCCGCCTACAGAAGAAGAACTGGGTTATATGGCTACGGGAAGCTGCTTGATATCTGCCTTACAACTGGAAAGGCAGAGCCAGGATTTTATCCAAACTTTAAATCAAAAGAAAATAACGGCTGTGGCATTTGAATACCTGGAAGATAAGGTAGGTGGCATGCCTGTCGTGAGAGCGATGTCGGAGATAGCCGGAAGTACCGTAATGCTGATAGCCGCAGAATACCTTTCCAGCGAAAACAATGGTAAAGGATTGATCATGGGAGGGGTCACCGGGGTACCACCTACCCAGGTGGTCATTATAGGAGCAGGTACGGTGGCTGAGTATGCCGCACGGACAGCTTTGGGTTTAGGTGCCAATATCAAAGTTTTTGATAACCATATTTATAAGCTCCGCCGTCTCAAACAATTACTGGGGCAGCAGATTTACACTTCCACGATAGATAATTTCAGTTTGACTCAGGCACTTTCAGAGGCAGACGTTGTGATTGGGGCTTTACGGGCTGAAAAAGGCAGGAATAAAATAGTGGTTTCTGAAGAGATGGTAGCCAATATGATCCACGGCAGCATTATTATAGATGTAGCGATCGATCAGGGGGGATGTATAGAGACAGGGCGGGTGACTACCCATGATGACCCTGTTTTTCAGACGCATGATATTATCCATTACTGTGTGCCCAATATAGCTTCTCGGGTCGCCAGGACTGCTTCCTATTCTTTGAGCAATATTTTTACTCCTATCATCCTACAAATGGCTGATTTGGGCGGTGCCGAGGAAATGATTTTCAACTATAAATGGTTCTTGAGAGGTGTCTATACTTATAGAGGGAGCTTGACAAATGCCTATTTGGGCAGGAAGTTTGGCATAAGCCATAAGGAACTGCAACTGCTATTAGCAGCCCGGTATTAGAGGGTTAAGAAAGCAGATTTTGTCTTAACAGAAATTCCAGCTGGTCATTGGACTTAATCAATGCCTGAGTAAGTTTTTCGTTTTCGCGGCGAAGCTGATAAATCTCAAAAGCATTTTTGATTACTGTACGCAGGTAGTCTTCTTCCCACGGCTTGGTCAGGTAGTGGTAAACCTGTCCTTTGTTAATCGCATCAATTACAGCCTGGATGTCAGTATATCCTGTCAGAAGTATCCTTATGGGGCCTGGATGGGTAGGGATAATGGATTCCAGAAATTCCACTCCGGTTTCTTCCGGCATTCTCTGGTCAGTGATGATGATGTCTATCTCTTCTTGATCCAGTATGGCTCTGCCATCTTGGGCATTAATCGCCAGAAAAATCTTATATTCTCTTCTGAATGTGGCTTTAAACGCCTGAAGGTTATTGTCCTCATCATCTACATATAGGATTTTTATTTTTTCTTGAGGCTTTTCTTCCATGATGCAAAAATCTAAAAAAAAACTGCAATTCTATGTGTTTGTGGTTTCAATTTCAAATTAGTTAAATTTTCTTGGTTGAACTAGTGCAAACCCAAATTATATTCTGGTAAGTTTGGGGTCTGGATGATGGATAGTTGATTTACACGGCTTTCCATTTTTGTATTGAAATTTTCTCCTGTTTAGGCTTGGTTTTGCGACGGGGCTTTAGGCTACATAGTGTTTCTTTCATTTGATATGTAAAATAATGTAACTTGTAGGTGAAAGGTCGATGAAAAATAAAAGTGGATTTACTATTTAACATTAACTGATTTATTGCATTTTAGTGAATTATTACTCACCCCATAATTAAACCTTTTAGGTTAATCTCCATGTCTATACAAGTGGATCCTTCCAATAAGGAAGTATATGAACCGTTGATATTTAGTGGCATAGATAGTGCTTCAAACAGTGATTTTCAGGAACTTCAGAGTGATCCTACTCTATTGATTTACGATGAAATTGCTTCTCAGGTAGGAGATCTGATTAAGCTCCGAAATCCTCAAAAAAAGTTTAGCGCTGAGGATTTAGACCTTGCCGTTCATGATCATTTTGGGGGGCTTTCTCCTGCACTTTTCGGAAATTGGGTTTATTATCCTTGGCGTCACTGTCTTGTCCATTTGCTTCCTGAAGAAGATTATGTCACTGTCCGTACGATAAGGAACAGGTATGTCATCACAGAGGAGGAGCAAAGGGTATTGTCGAAAAAGAAAATCGGCATAATAGGGCTCTCAGTTGGACAAAGCGTCGCACTGACTTTGGCTTTGGAAAGAGGCTGTGGAGAACTTAGGCTCGCAGACTTCGATACATTGGAATTGAGTAACTTGAACAGGATCAGAACAGGTGTCCATAATTTGGGGGTAAAAAAGTCCGTAATTGCGGCCAGGGAAATAGCAGAAATTGACCCCTATCTCAGGGTAGTGTTGTTCAGCGAAGGAGTTCATGATGAGAATATTGATCAATTCTTCTGCCAGGATGGCCAGCTTGACCTTTTGATCGAAGAATGTGATAGTTTAGAAGTAAAACTAAAGAGCAGAATCAAAGCCAAGGAATTAGGAGTTCCTGTTTTGATGGATACTAGTGACAGAGGTATGATAGATGTTGAGCGGTTTGATTTAGAGCCGGACAGATTGATATTACATGGGCTGTTGGAGAAGTTTGGTGAGGAATCAGAGATTTTGCGGAAACTTCCACAGCAAAGAACGGAGATTCTTATGTCACTGTTGAATTTTGAAAAACTATCCTCTCGTGCCCAGAGAAGCATTGGGGAAATCGGGAAGAGTATATCATCTTGGCCCCAATTAGCATCATCGGTGATACTAGGAGGAGGAGCATGTGGCTATTTTTCTAGAATTATCCTTCTTGGGAACCCATTGAATTCAGGAAGGTTTTATGTTGACCTAGAGCAGATATCAAAGGTGAGTTATGGAAGTTAGGGTTAGGGTA
>CBFGUY010000051.1:0-22783 GCA_965651895.1 uncultured Algoriphagus sp.
GATCAGCAAGAAGACCTGAATGTAAATGCCTTATCGGGCAAGTCGATCAATGCTATCCGGACATTCCCTGGAGTAGGCACACTTGTATGGGGCGGCAGGACACTCGATGGAAATAGCCTGGACTGGAGATATATCAATGTGCGAAGAACGATGATCATGCTGGAGCAATCGATCAAACTGGCGCTGAGAGCCTATGTGTTTGAGCCGAATGATGCAAATACTTGGGTGACAGTAAAAAGCCTGGTCTCCAATTTCTTGGTAGAAAAATGGAAGCAGGGAGCACTGGCAGGAGCAAGTCCGGAAGATGCGTTTGATGTGCAGATCGGTTTGGGTTCCACCATGACTGCCTTGGATATTTTGGAGGGCAAAATGCTCATTACAGTGAAACTTGCGATCGTGAGACCTGCGGAATTCATTGTGGTGACATTTGAGCAGCAAATGCAAAAATCTTAATCCATTTAAACTTATAAAAACTAGTAAAACTAAATTTTAATTTAAAAAATTATGGCAGGAGAAGCACAAGACAGCAATTGGCCATTACCCAAGTTTTATTTTTCAGTAGACTGGGGTAGTACCACGGATATACCTTTTCAGGAAGTGAGTGGCCTGGAGATCGAAGCCCAACCTATAGAATACAGACATGGCAACAGTCCTGTATTTTCTACGATCAATATGCCCGGAATCATCAAAAACAGTAATGTGACGATGAAGAAAGGGGTTTTTGTTAACGATAACGCCTTCTGGGACTGGTACAACAAAATCAAAATGAATACCATAGAAAGACAGAACGTAGTCATCAAGCTTCTGGATGAATCGGGTTCACCTACCATGACCTGGACACTGAACAACGCCTGGCCGACCAAGATCAGTTCTACTGACCTGAAGTCTGATGCCAGTGAGGTGGCTGTAGAATCCATTGAAATTGCCCACGAGGGACTGACCATCGCTAACGGGTAAGTAAATGGGGGATACCAGTTTCTTTCAAAAAGGATACACTCCGCCTACTGCCTTCTATTTTCAGGTGAAATTTCTTGATTTTCCTGAAATGGACAGCAGCTTCAAAGAAGTTTCCGGACTGAAAGTAACCGTAACGACAACTGAAAGGAAAGAGGGGGGAGATAATTCATACATACATTATCTTCCTTCCCTTCCCCAATATTCAGACTTGGTACTTAAACGCTGCCTGATGCCTAATTCGAGTTTGGACCAATGGTGCAGAAACGCCCTTGAAAACTTCAAATTCAAGCCTCTCGATTTACAGGTGGTCCTGTTGGGCGGGGACACCACTCCGTTGGCTTCCTGGTCTATTTATAAGGCAATTCCCCTTTCATGGGAATTGGGCGCTTTGGAAAGTACCAAAAACGAATTGGCGGTTGAGACATTGGTTTTAAAATACAAGCATTTTAAAAAAGACACATGATATGACTTTAATAATCCGGCAGTTGGTGATAAGAGGTGAGGTGGTGGAGGACTCTGCCAAATACAGGCGCGAAAATGAGCTCAATCTGGAGAAAGTGGCAGAGCTAGTGGAAAACGCCAAAAAGGATATTGAGCGGGAATACCAAGAACGGATGATGGAAATGTTGGAAAATACAGCTGCACGGTGATGATGGATTCCGGAAAGTTGACCAAAATGAAATTGGTGGCCTATAAAAACCCGGATTTCTCGGAGAAGGTCGGGGAGTATGATGTGCTGGTGAATCCTGATAAGTACAGTGATAAATCTGAACTGAAATATACCACCAATTCATCCCCCTTGGGGGTTTCTGCCGAAACGGTCAAATTTAGGGGTGCGGGTTCCAAGATTTTCAATATGGAATTCTTTTTTGACAGCACCGGGGTCATGTCCACCCAGCCTGTGGATGAGCAGATAGAATACCTGAAAGACCTGATCTATACGTACAACGGAGACATACATGAACCCAACTATGTAAAAATACTATGGGGGACCCAATCTCTTTTTGAAGGAAGACTCAAGGAATGGGATATTCTTTATTCCATGCTGGATCTCAATGGGACTCCTCTGAGGGCCGAAATCAAAGCTGTGTTTATAGGCTCGGTATCCACCAAGAAAAAAGCCTTGGAGGAAAGAAAAAACTCCTCAGACCTCACCCACATCAGGACTGTGAAGGCAGGCGATACTTTGCCGGGGATGTGCTTCCGGATCTACGGGGACAGTAAATATTACATCCAGGTAGCTGACTTCAATTCAATGGATAATATCAGGGCTATCCAACCGGGAGAGGAACTTATTTTTCCACCCTTAGTCTAACTTCTATGGCAGAAATAATAAAATCCAGTGATTTGCCGGTATCGGCGGAAATCAAAATCAAAGGGAAAGTCCTTTCTGGGGAAGTTGAGATTATCTCTATCGGCATATCGAGGGAAATCAACCGGATAGCTACCGCTACGATTAAAATTTCAGATGGCGGAGTCTTTGGATTGGAGAATGAGCCTTTTACCAACAGCTCATCAGATAATTTTATTCCCGGAAATGACATAGAGATAAATCTGGGTTGGGGGGAGGACAGGGAGTCGGTATTCACTGGGATTATCACTGGTCAGCGTCTGGTAGTCCGCAGTGATACATCCTATCTGTCCGTGTCCTGTAAAGATCAGGCTTTCAAACTGACCACGAGCAGGTTCAATCAGGTGATGGCGGACTCCAAGGATGACGACCTTTTCTCCAAATTGATTTCCAATGCCGGACTCACGGCCGATGTGGCATCTGTTACCCAATATAGCTCGCCTCTGTTTCAATATAATTCCTCTGATTGGGATTATCTGGTGATCCGTTCGGAAACCAATAATCTTTTCGTAGTCACAGACCAGAAAAAAGTCTGTGTTAAGGCTTATGAGCTATCGTCCTCTCCTGAGTATTGCTTACAGGCGGATATGGCTGCTATAGAGGCGGATTTGGAACTGAGTGGGGATGCTGTTTTTTCAGAGTTCAATTTCACCTCCTGGGATCCTAAGACCCAGGAAAAAAAGGTGGTGAGTTCTAGCATGTCGGATCCCCAGCAATTAAGCAATCTCACGGCACAGAAAATAGCGGGGGCTCTTTCGCTGCCGGCAATCAACAAATACTCTTCCGCACCGGTCTCTGAGGAGGAGCTTACAGCCTATTCCAAAAGCTGGCTCAACAAATCTGCGCTTTCAAAGGTAAAGGGGAAAATTACATCTGTAGGAACAGCTAAACTCAAGCCCGGGGATTTGGTACAGTTGAAAAATTTCGGTGCCAGATATGACGGAGTGGCCTTTATTTCCAAAATTGAACAGGAGTGTTCCAATGGAAATTGGGTTACCAAAGTCTTTATTGGGGCACAATCCCGATGGCATTCTTCCCTTCCGGACGTACAGGAACAGGATGGACTGGGGCTGCTTCCGGGAGTGAAGGGAACGCATCTGGCAAAAGTAAAACAGATCAACGAGGATAAAGACGGGGAGTTTCGAGTGCTGGTGGATCTGGTGGCGTTTCAAAATGACTCCGATTCAAACGAACTCTGGGCGAGGATAGCTTTTAATTATGCCTCTGATCAGGCAGGGTTCTTCTTTTTCCCTGAAATAGGGGATGAAGTCCTGATTACCTTCCTGAATGGAGACCCCAGGTTCCCCGTTATTATTGGAAGCCTTTATAGCTCCAAATTAGCCCCGGTGCTGGTTCCGGACGAGGAAAATTCCACCAAAGCCATCCATTCCAAATCAGGTATCGCTATAATTTTCGATGAGAAGGATAAGATACTGACTATTCAGACTCCGGGTGGCAATACATTTATGTTGGATGATAAAGAAAAACAGGTTACTGCCAAGGACAGCAACTCCAATGAGATGATACTTGGACAGGAAGGGATCAAACTGAGCAGTCCCAAAGACATTGTATTGGATGCACAGGGAAAAATAAATTTAAAAGCAATTTCAGGAATCAGCTTAGAGTCTTCAGGCGGGGATCTGAGTGGAAAAGGGATGAACGTCTCCTTGGAAGCTGATATCACATTAAAAGCCGCCGGAAACGCTTCAGCGGAATTTTCAGCTTCTGGCCAGACAAGCCTGAAAGGTGCCATGGTCATGATAAACTAGCTTACTATGCCTTTAGCAGCAAGATTGACAGATATGCATACCTGTCCTATGCAGACCCCCGGGGTGCCTCCCATACCCCATGTGGGTGGGCCTATCGTAGGGCCTGGTATTCCTACCGTTATGATTGGCGGATTGCCGGCTTCTGTAATGGGGGATTCCTGTATCTGTGTGGGTCCGCCAGATTCCATCATAAAAGGCTCGGCAACTGTAATGATCGGTGGCAAACCTGCCGCAAGAATGGGAGATACCACAGCCCATGGAGGATCTGTTGTCCTGGGATGTCCTACAGTAATGATCGGAGGGTAAGATGGGAGATTCACCAAAAGCGTTTCTAGGAAAAGGTTGGTCATTCCCCCCATCGTTTGAGATGGATTCAAAGTGGGTGGAACTGGTCTCCGGCGAAGAGGATATACAGCAGAGTATCGGAATTATCCTCAATACGCTTCCTATGGAGCGGGTCAGCGATCCGAAATTTGGATGCGATATTATGAAGTATGTTTTTGAGACAGATGATCCTACTTATCAGACGATGCTGCGGGATACCATCAGTGATTCATTGCTTTATTATGAACCTAGGATAAAAGTCAGGAGCATCAAATTTGGCAAAGAGAAGTTGCAGGAAGGAGTGCTAATGATACATATTGATTACACGGTGATTATTACCAACTCTCGGAACAACCGGGTGTATCCCTTCTATTTTAGAGAGGGGACGAATCTATAAAAAGCTCACGAACTAAGTGGGTTATGATCTTGATCTGCCCAAGGTAGGGGCGAAACTCCATAGGCTGCAACAAGTGAGTAAGCTGGGTTATCGAAAACAACTGTAAACTATGAAAAACGGAATTAATCAATCAGGAAGGATGCTTGCCCCCTTGGATCCCACTTTTGTGGGACTGGATGAGCGTTCCTTGCTGGAGTTGGTGCAGTTCACGTTAAATTACGCTGAGGCAGTTTCCTATTTCAATTTTCAGAATAAACCCGTAGGCACTTGGAAGCCTTTCCTTCTTAACAACCCAGTATTTATAACCGGGTTGATTGTCTCTACTTCACTGGAGTCCTACAAGCTAAGGCAGGATGATCTAGTGTCCAAAGCAGATGAGCGTCTGGATACCGATAAAAAGCTGAAGGAGGAGATGGCTGAAAACCTTCTGGCTATGATTAAAAATCTAATCTATTGGGAGGATTTGTTCCAGAGTTGCAACTACACAGGTCCCATTTTAAAAGAGATTATGAACGGGGTCAAATTTGTAGAACCTGTGATAAAAATGGGGATTACTCTCCAAAAAAGATTTAAAGTGTCTGATTTTCCTGGATTGGATTTGCAAAAGGTTGATTCCTCTCAGGAAATCAGTCTAAAGGAGAGCTTTAAGGTGTCTTATAAAAACCTCTTATATCTAGTGGATTTTGCGGAGAGGAGATTCGATGAGATGATGGAAGACCATACCCAGGACCATCAGCCTCATATAGGTCTTTTGTTAGCTTCTTTGAAGCTTTTCAGGGAAATCCAGGCGGATTTAAACCAGCTGACCAGAAGACACCTTGATTTTTATTACCAAAGGATCCTTCAGCAATCCCCGGTTCCAACTAAACCTATTCAACTGTTGGTAGGGCTTTATCCAAAGCCTGGAGGGCAGCTATTGCCTGCTAATTCGGCGTTTACCCTGCAATTTCCTTCCAAGAAGACCATTCCTTTTGAAAACAGATTGGTTACAGAGCTGAGTCAGGGCAGAATTGCCGAGATCAGGACCTTTTACAAAAGTGATTATTACCCTTTTTCCGCAGGGCATAAGCTACAGGAGGTGTCTTTGAATAGCTTATTTGAGGCCGTGTTGTATAAGGGAGCTGGCAGGCAGGAAGTTTCTTTTCCGGGTGAGGAACTTCAGGATTTTCCGCTTACCCTGGGCGAGGACCAGAGCCAGAAAGGCCTGGCACAGCGTAGCATGGTCAGTTCTCCCATGGGATTTGTGATAAGTTCTCCCGTATTTTCTGTAGAGCACGGATCCCATTTCTTTAAGATCGTATGTGGGTTAAGCAGGGAGTCTGCAGATAAATTCAAAGCATTACTTTCAGATTTGCTTCATGATAAGGAAGCCTATATGGGAATTGTCCATACGCATGACGAGCAAGAGCTGAAAAGCTTCATGATAGGATTTCTTAATGAGGCATTTTCTGTATCACTTACTACCAAAGCAGGGTGGAAAACACTGGATTATTTACAGGTGCAGTTTTCCCATGCAGACAGTACACTGGTATTTAAGATAGAACCGGAAGGTGAGGCGGAACTTCCCAGTGTATTTGATCCGGGATTGCATGACGGGCTTTCCGGTACAGAATGGCCTTGTGTGCGTTTTTCCCTGAATAATTCCGCCCACTATCCTCCATACAAGCTTATGAGCCTATTGGAGGTGACGGCTATTGAAATTCACACACTTTCCAGAGGAGTCAGCAGTGGATTGGAATGTTATAACCAGATAGGCAAACTCGATCCGACCAGTCCCTTTCTTCCATTTGGTTCTATCCCGTCTAAGGATTCCTACTTGAAGGTTTATAACCCATTGATTCTAAATAGATTTCTGTCAAGATTGTCTATTTCACTTAAATGGATGGGCTTGCCTGAAAACCGAAACGGATTCAGGGAATATTACCAGGCTTATTCGGAGCAGATCACTGATAAAAGTTTCATCGCTGCAATCTCTATTAAATCTGACCTATACAGGGAAAAACCGTCCGATGAAGCGGCACAGCAACAGGTACCTATGTTCGAGACAACCCAAAAAGCCGACGGTAATTACCTGCTTAAATCCAAGTCTATCAATGTCAATTTAGACCTGGTGGAAATGACGGCTTTGAAAGAGCCCAGATCATCTGCGGAATTCTTAAGGAAAGATCAGCCCTACATTTCACTTCGTGTCGCTGAACCTGTGCCTTTTGCATTTGGTCATGAGCAATACACTCAGCTTTATGCCGATACCTCACTATACAACAGTAGGTTTCCAAAAAAGCAAAAGGAACTGCCGAAAGCTGCCTATACTCCACAGCTGGAAAAAATTGAAATCTCCTATTGCAATTTCACCAAGGAAAACCTGGGAAGAAAGACGGATGATGAAGCAGGTAGTATTAAGTTCTTTCACCTGTATCCTTTTGGGCATAAGCAGGTGTTTCCGGCCTCTAGGAGTTCGGAATCTAATTTACTCCCACAGGTAAGGGGAAAGGGAAACTTACTGATAGGGCTGGTGGACGTAGAAGAAAACCAAGTCATCAATATTGGGTTCAAACTTCACCCTGCGTTTTTTATCCATACTATCACCCAACCTCCACAGGTGATATGGGAGTACCTGGAACGAAATCAATGGCATCCATTGGGAAACCTGATGATGGAGGATTCCACCCATGGGATGCTACAGTCGGGCATAGTTAAAATCAGGTTACCCAATAAGCTGGATTTTTCCAATACGCGTCTTTCTTCAGGGAAATTTTGGATTCGGGCATCTTATGTAGGTAAGGCGGACATCAATAGCCGGCTACTCTCTATGTTCACAAATGCTACGTGGCTCACCGAGGTGAAAAACGAGCAGGTAAGTTCATTTACAATTGAGGAGATGCGACAGTCTTTATCGGTGCGGTCTACCGGTAATCCCGCATTGGACGCCGTGTCCAGACCTTTTCATCTTATTATTCCTGCTATTAAGAGGTCATTTGAAATGGATAGAATCCGTGTGAGTGAGCTGATCCGGCATAGAAACCGGGGCATTTCTACCTGGGATTTGGAGCGGTTGGTACTGGAGCGATTCCCGCAGATAGGGAGGGTAATGGTGTATGGAAGAAGCGACTATCCGCTACATATGGTGAAAAATTCAAATATCCAGGCTGTAGTCATACCCCAATCACCGCTGCTGAGCAATGGCAGGAGTGAGGGGTTTCGGGCTCCGTATGAGCTGTTAAGGGAAATTAAGGCTTTTCTCCAAACTTTTGTTTCACCTTTTGCCCGAGTGGAGGTGTGCAATCCTGTTTTTGAAAAGCTGAAGATCCGTGCATCAGTCAAGTTCAAACAGTCTCAACAGGCGGGTTATTACCGGGACAGGCTTGAGCGTGAACTTATAGAGTTTTTGTCACCTAATCCTGGGGATTTCCAAAAGGAAAAAGGCTTCATAAACTCAATTTATAAGGCGGAAATCCAAACTTTCATAGAATCAAGGACTTATGTGGATTCAATGACGGCTTTTTCGGTTCTCCAGATAGTAGAAGTTCAGGGGAGTTATAAGATCATCGATACTGCGGACACTGCTTTTAATGTAGAACGTCTCAGGACGATTAGTCCTTATGCCATTCTTACCTCATCGGAAACCCATCAGCTTGAAATCTTGAATTATCAAGAACTTAAGGATCCGGAAATAGCCAGTATAGGTGACCTTTCTATCGATTCAGATTTTATCATCAAGAGTTTTAACAATTAAATAGGCATACACCTGTCATGGCAGATATATCCGGTAACAGCGTAATTATCAACGATAGAGAACAACTCAAAAAGTACTTTAGAAGCGGCATGCTGCCCTCTGAAGTTCATTTTGCCATTCTTATCGACTCCATGTTCAACAAGGTGGATGACGGTATCAACAAAAATTCGGAGGATGGGCTTATGATCTTTCCTTCAGGGGACGAAGAGGTTCTACTCAGTTTTTATGACTCTTTGCGGGACAAGAGGGCCAGTTGGGTATTGGTAAATGCGCAAGGAGAGGCGAAAGGCATTATTTTAAAAGAAAAAGGAAAGGATACCCCTACTATTTTTTTTCAGAATGGGGGCAATGTAGGTATCGGGACAGATAGGCCAAGCCAAAAGCTTGAGGTAGCTGGAATGATCGCTTCACATGGTAGAGTTGGTGTGTTTCACAAAGGCTCGATTCCCGCTGACGGGAATTGGCATGATGTACTGACGGAGCTGACAGGCTGCCAAGGTTTTGAAATTATAGCCCATGCAGGGCGGAAGCAAAAAGGGAAATACTCCCTTCTTCATGCCACGGCACTGAGCACTTATGGAAACTCTAAACCTAAAATAAGCAAAACCTGCGCTCACTATGGGTTTTGGTGGAACAAGATAGATTGCAGATGGACGGGGGGGACTTTTAATTACAAGCTTCAGATGCGTACTGGCAGCAACTATGGAGGAGATGCCCGGATCACTTTCAGGATAGGGAAATTATGGGACGATGATTTTTTAAATGAGCTTTAATTCTATGAAAAACCCCGGATCTATCTCACGAGAACAGGAAACGAACAAATCCCAGAATCTGCCATACCTGATGCAGCAGGGCATAACGTACGTCCAGCAATTCAGTGGGGATAGTTGGACGGATTACAATGCCCACGATCCAGGGGTTACTATTCTGGAACAGTATTGCTACGGACTGACAGAACTGGGATATAAAACGGCTTTTCCTATTGAAGATTTATTGGTAGAAGAGACTGATGGAAGAATTGACTGGGATAAAAATTCCTTTCATTCCCCGGCATTGGTGTTTAGCTCCCATCCGGTAACAACCGTAGATTTCAGAAAGTTATTGATTGATACCTTTCCGGAAATTCAGAACTGTTGGTTGACTCCAAGCTATCCCCAAGGGAAAGAGGAGGGCATTAATGGAGTGTATCAGATAGAGGTACTGCCTTCCTTGCCCTTTCAAAAGGTGTTGGGCAAAAGCCCTGGCGCAGAGCTGGAATTCCTTACTAAATTAAAGGACTTCCTCAGGCTTAACAGGAATCTTGGGGAAGATTTTGAACTGCCCATTCTGTTGAAACCTTGTCCTATACTGGTAGAGGCAAGCATAGAAGTGGATGGGAACCGAGACGTAGATGAGATCATGGCTGAGATTATTTTTTCTCTGGAAGTCTTCTTGTACCATCCGGTGGCTTTTTCCAGCCTGGAAGAATTGCAGCAGCAAGGAATCAGGTTAGAGGAAATTTTTTCCGGCCCCAGATTGAGCCGTGGATTTATTCAGGATTCAGAGCTGAAGGATAGAAGTAAGACCTTGCATGCAGAAACCGTAACGAGGATAATATCAAGGATTTCGGGGGTAAGAAAATGTTGGGATCTGGGATTTTCTTCAGGCGGAAAAGAAAAACTGTTTTCCATACCCGATAAATCCTATGCTGCTATAACTACCGATTTTACCCATTCAGAAAGTGTCTTTAGAACACTGTGCCTCTATGTGAATGGCAATCTACAGCGACTAAGCAAATCCCGGGTGGCAGATAAGTTGCTGGATCTTTGGTCAAAAAATTACCGGGTGTACCAAGTAGATCTGTTTAGGGAAAATGTGACGGGGAAAAAGTTCGTTGGACGTTATAGAAATCCCGGCAAGTATTATTCAATTCAGCATCACTTTCCTGCGATTTATGGTTTGGGAAAGGATAGTATATCCCGACATGAGCCGATGGAGCGGCATGCCAAAGTCCGTCAGCTGAAAGGATACCTCATGCTGATGGAGCGGCACTTGGCCAATTACCTGGCACAATTGGCCCATATCTCAGATTTTTTTGATCATAATATCACTGCTGAACAAACGTATTATGCACAGGATTTCGAGACCAGCATTGGAAACGATGAATTGGAAATCAAATCCATGCTTGAACCGGGATTCAACAAGGCGGGAATTAATCCACGTACCGGAGAAAGCAGAAAATCATGGCTGCTCAGGAAAAACCGTGTCTTAGACCACCTGCTGGCAAGATTTGGGGAGGATATAAGCGACCAGCCTTTTAAGCTTTCTTTGAAACTAAACCTCTATAAATCAGAGGAGGATGTTTTGGCGGTTATGCTTCTCCAAAAATCAAGGATTTTAAGATTAATACCAGAACTTAATTATGGAAAAAACCGGGCTGTTTTTCCTGTGACAACAGCTACTGTTTTTAATTCTGCCCTTGTCAAGCTACTTCATCTGGTAGTCGGGATTCAGGAAAAGACTACCTCTTTAATCCCTGGGTTTATCTCCAAAAGTGATATAAATGAGGAAGCCACTGGATCAGGAACTTTGATGACAAAAACGTCTTTTTCTGATTTTAGTGGAAAATTCAGGCCGCTTCACAAAAACGAAGTGAAAAGCCTAGAACCTGACGCGCAGTCCCATTCCGTTTTCTCTTTTGGTAAAATCGGAATTAAAGACTTGTTTTCCAGAGCTATAGACCCTGAGAGCTACTGGATTTCCAAAACTACCCGCAAGAGCGGTAAGATGGAGGTGATTTTCCAAAAGTCAGAATCCAACTGGATAAGTGTTTGGGATGGCAATAGCGAGGAAAAAGCCCTGTCTGCAATAGCCACGACCATACAGCACTTCAGAACCATGAACGAGCGTGCTGAAGGAATGTATTTGGTGGACCATATAGGGTTAAGATCAATGCTGGATGAATCAGAATATGGGTTTATCCTGCTGGATGAATGGGGACATCCTACCTTCAGGTCAACTTGGGTGGCTGGACATGACGAGCGGAATGGGCTGCTAAAGGCTTTTTACCAAGCTTCCCTCAATGAAAAGTCGTATATGTCTAAAGAAAACTCCATCGAAGTGCAGGATGGGAAAGGTCGCTTGTTGGCGGTTTTCCATAATACAGCCACATTGGATAAAAGTGAGCTGATGCAGCGTACCGCCGAGTTTTCGCAGCTAATGGATGGAGAACCTAATCTATCCGGATTTTTGTCTCTAAGGGAAATAGAGAGCCTAAGATTGAAGGGGACCCTGCATCATCAGGGAACGTATAGGCAAAGAGCAGTCATTTTCCTCCGTAAACTGAAAAACGGGAAAGTAATCAGGGAAAACTTTTTTGACCTGAAAGCCTCCTTGGTTCTTCCTGACTGGCCTGCAAGGTTCCAGGAGAAACATTTTCGGTTTTTTCTTGAAAGAGAAGTAAAAGAAAGAGGCCCTGCCCATATGGAAATAGATATCCATTGGTTGAACCTGAAGGAGTTCCAGGATTTTGAGCAGATTTACTCAACTTATCAAAGCAGCTCAGGAAGTGGAAAATCACAGAAGAAAAGCTCACTGGCCGCAATCAAGCTATACGAGTTCTTATACCAATTGAAAGGAGGGGAGAATGGCTGATCGGCAGGAAAACCGGATCGAGGAGGTGATGTTCTCTTTCTCTTATACACAAGCACAACAAGCCTCTCGGTGCAATGACAGATTGTCCCAGTTGATGATGCCCATACTGGTGCCTGAAATGGAAAGTGCGTTTGATCAAGTCAGTTATCCGCTGTTTCAGCTCGAATTGGAAAAACTGGAAATTGACCTGGGAAGAATTACAGAAGATGAGATTTCCGAAGGACTTGGTATGAGAATCCGCCATCTTTTGGTCGGGGCATTGTCTGATGAGCTGAAATTACGGGTAAACAACAGTACCTTGTCAACTCAGTCCAATAGCCTTCAGCCGGAAGATTACGCATTGGCTGCCCTTAAATCGTTTTTTCTAAAAGGCTATTTTCCGGCCTGGTTGGAAAAAGACAAAGACCTGTATTCACTTTTAGAAGTACTGCTAAGTACCACTCCCAAAGCAGTCGGAATGCTGGCCAAGGAAGTTTCCCTTAAAAGTGAAGCGGCAAGAATACGAATAGCCCAACTCAATACCCCTTTTTTTGACAGGATTATAGGGGTAATGGTTCCCGAAGAGGTTGATTGGCTTATTGGTTACAGAAATTCATACATACAGGTTCATCAGAGTGAGAGTTCACTTCCCGGCTCTTCTAAAAGCCTAGAACAAGCGCTAAACCTATTTATACTAAATTTTATAGTCAATGAATCCGGGACCAAATTCAACAGATTAAGCTTCTCAGAACGGGCGTTGAAGGCGATTGCGGCACATTATGCTATTGATTTTCGAGATTTTCTGAAAGAAATCAAGAAGATAGTGTCCAATAGATCGCCTAAAAACCAATTGGATCAGGATTTTAAGGAGGCGATTATTTGGGTAGGTGAAAAAAACCAGGTAGATGAAGACGCTTTTCATTTGACGGAAATCCCCGGTATTTCCCAGGTTGCCTATTGGCTAAACTATACCCCACAACATCCAGACCTGCTGCACTGGATAGAAGATAGAGAGGGCACTGGTAGTTTGTTTCAGCAACTTGCCGTCCAGTATCCTGGGTTCTGGAACTTATTGAGTGGCAGAGGCTTTGAAAACCTTGTGAAAGTTTTGGGCAGGGCTGATGGGGTTAAATGGAATAGTCTGTTGCAGGATTACCTCGACTGGGCGGATATGCAAAAGGCTGTTACCGGTTCCTTGGATAGGCTTGGGCACACACGACAACTATTCGATATAGCCTGGGCAGAATTCTCATTCCGTCGCACAGTACTTTATGATTTGGAGGGCTGGTTCTCTATTCTGGTCATTCATGCCTCCGGTCATCAAAAACAAAATCATTCTTGGAAGGAAAGCCTGGTGCAACTTGGCCTGGCTCACGGTATTTCCAATGTGCCCGTCCTGTTGTTGAGAAATGATAAACATAGAAGAACGGAGCCTGTAGATCTGATGACCCTTCCTGCAGAGGGTCGAAAAACTTCTGGTGAAATAGTGCCGGATAAGTATGTAGAAGGGCAGTTTTCTATAGCACAGGAATACAAAATCCACGAACTGGCGCTTAGGGAATACCTGAGATCAGGTACTCTGGGGAAGTCATTTCGGGAATTAAACAGAAACGATCTGGTGGGATTGGTTTCAGCTATGATGAAACTGAACAACCCGCTACTTATCCATTGCATCAAAGAAGTAGAGGAATCAGCTGATATACCCGCCAAAAGAAGATTATGGGCATTATTCAAAAAATCCGAACGAAAGGTTCTGTTGGGGTTCATGGAGAATCATGGTGGGGAGCAAACCCAGGGCTTGCTTCGTTTTCAGAAGATTTTGGAACAAACGATAGCGGGGAATTCACAGGTAAAGAGTCGCCTGGATCAACTCATTTGGATCAGCTTTGTAAAAGAAACAGCAGGAAGCGGGAAATCAAAAGCCTCTGCTTATCTGGCTGAGACATTGGAAAGAATGAGTGCAATGGTATCAATACTTTCGCAGATCCCAGACCTCTCGGTAAGTGATAGACGAAGGATCACTGTTTCCGAAAAATCACTTCATATACTCAAGTCTTTTCTGCTGTTGTCTCCGAATGATCCGATGGCAAAATCAAGTGTTATGGATTTATTCGGTTATTTGGTTTCTTCTGCACATCGGTTTCCGGATTATAGATACCCGGCGTTAGCCAAGAAAGATTATAAAAAACTGGTTTTAGCGAAGCTTACAGGAGCAAGAACAAATAGGCCCCACAGCTGGATGGTTCAGGATTTCAAAGGGTTTCACTTATCTGGGCCAGTCAGAAAACTACTGTTAGACCACCAACTATACCTTACTAAAACCAGGCAAGAAGCAATCCTGCTCATCAAAAAAGATCTGAAACGCTTAGTAAGGAGCGTTTTATCAGGTTCCGTAGGGCCATTATTCAACCATAGGGATAAGCAAGAGGCAATAAGAAGGGTGTATGCATTTACGGTATCAAATAAGGAACAAGCACTTCCTGTTTTTAAGCAGTACCGATCTCAACTGGTTTTTTTGCTTTTCCACTTCAAAGAAACCCTTAAAATAAACGAATGGGAGCGGTTTGAAAATTATATATCCGTCCATTTTTATCAGGAACTCAGTCATTTTAAAAAGCTTCATTTTTCCATGACCCAGATGGAATGGCCTTCCTTACTTCAGCCAACAGACATATCACTTGTTCAGAATATGTCCTCCCGTCTAGGAGTTGATGATATGTTGAGGCTTATGCCATCCTCCAACCTGGCTAGTGGCATCATAGAAAGGCTAGGGGGAAAATCCATTTGGACTCCGGAGTTTTTAAAGGAGTTGAAATTCCTCCTAAGCTTGCCAGATGCTGTGTTTCATCATAGGTCTCTCATTTACAGATGGAAAAGGATGGTTAGTTTAAGTGTTATGAAGGTAAGCACTGGGATAAACAAAGAGACCGAAACCAAATTTTGGAATACATTTTTAGGCAATTTGAAACAGGGTTTTTCTTCCTATGATCTCCGAATGCTGGATTGGAATTACCTGCTTTATTCCGATGAATTGCAAAAGGCAGGTCGGTCTAGGTTAATAAGGTTTTTAAAGCAACATACCAGTGCCGGACTTAGCGGATCTACAAAGTCAGCTAGTCAAGCCCATGCCGCATCCGCGCTTATATTTTTGAAGGACGAAGGATTTCTGCCTTGGTGGGCTCCTGTCAAAACTAAAATGGGGCTTCTTTCTGCTTTTATTCATCAGTCAGAGGTATCAGGCCAGGTAGATGCAAACCCGATGGTATGGATGTTTTCCGGTGAAAATACCGATCAGCTTATTACTGGTTTAAAGCAAGATGAACTTAGGAGGCTGTACAGGCTGCTTACTACCAGTTCCCATTCAAACTACTTTGATTCCTTCCTTCATCTCCTTGATCAACGCATCCAGGATTATAAAGAAGGTCCGCAGAATGTAAAGAAGAAAGAACTTCTATCGGTTGCCCAGAATGGAATGGTGGATTTGAAAAACAAACCAATTACCGAAATATCTCTTTTGATCCGAAAACATATTGATTCATGTAATGAAGAAGGGCTGGTCCAGGAATGGTTTTATTATGATCCCAGGCTGCAAAAGCAGCTTATAGAATTCATGAAATGGAGTCCTTGGATGTATTTCGGCAACCTCAATCCTGGGATGTGGAAACGATTGCTGATTTCTTTTGGGGTTGATTTTTACATAAAAAAAGGAAATGGTTTCAGCAGGATGTTCTTAAAACAGTTTCTTTCCTTTTTGAACAAGATTCAATCCACGGTTAACTGGAAGCGGGTATTTCATCTACTTCTTAAAAACAAGGGATTTACCAAGGCAATAGGAGAGGCGAACCAGCAAGTGATCTCAAACATATATCCAGTAGCTCAAAAGGTGTTTTCTGATGAGCCCAATCTAGGTGACCATGTTAGGTTGTCCAATGCTGGTTTGGTTTTATGTTGGCCATTTTTATCCGTTCTTTTTTCAAGACTCGCCATCAGTGAGAACAATAAAATCCCCGAAATATCCCAGTCCAGAGCGGTTTACTTACTGCAGTACCTGGTATATGGACATTATGATTTTCCTGAATATGAACTGGTTTTGAATAAGATTTTGGTCGGGATGAAAATCGGTCAACATCTGGAAAAGGTAGAGCTCAGCCCGGAGGAAAAAGAAATGGCAGAAAGCCTGCTTGCGGGGATGAAAAGTAACTGGGATAAAATGAAAAACGCCTCCATAGAAGCAATTAGGGAAACCTTTCTACAACGGGAGGGGAGTCTGGAAATTGAATCCGAAAGATTTGTGTTGCGTGTCCCCAAAACCGGGGTAGATGTGCTACTGGAGTCTATCCCGTGGAACATAGCGGTGGTCCGCCTGCCATGGATGGAAAAATCACTTGATGTGAAATGGAGGTAAAATGAAAGGATGTAAAATTATTTTAAGAGCTTTTATTCAGGGAATTATGGGATTTGCCAGATTTTCAATTCTTTTTATTGCCTTCATTGGTTTTTTGTGTGTCGGGGTCAAAGCCCAGGATAATCGAATTCCACCTTCGCAAATTATTGTAAAGGACACGATTAATCTTGGAGATAGTACAAGGAGCGGGTTGATCAACAAAATCATCCAACCCTTCCGTTTTCATGAAAATCAGGTACGTAAAGAGCGTCAACGGATGGTGGATTTGATCAGGAAACTGGCGACAGAGGGGGATGTGGTGATTGACTCATCGACCGTGGATGCCATTGTCAATGACCTGTTGCTATTGACCAATAGCCTAGCCGCAACCCGGGATACTACCGTCAACCTTCAGAAGGAAATAGATCGTACTATTCTGAATCTGGACTCAAAAGCACCCAAATATCTGGTGGATTCTATTCAGCTGCAGTTGGGCAATGTGCTTCAGGGGCTTTTGGACCAGTCCCAATCCAAAAATGCGGAGGAAAAAAAGGCATTGGCTGCCAAGCTGTCCCAGCTCAGGCAGATCCAGCTTTCCTGTGGGGCGGAGGGACTTCCCGGTTTTCAGGCCACGATCGGTGACACCCTGCTGGTGAACTACCAAAAATGTCTGCGTGCCAAGGTGCGCATATTTGGCTGGCATCAACCATCTGCCAACAACGATTTTCAAAATTACAATCTTAATTACCTGACGGATGTACTATTGTACGGGTATCAATTGGACGCAAGCGGTAATGAGAGAAATCCCGAGGCGTTGCTTAAGGTATTGGACAGCGTAGTGTTAAGTAAAAGCCATGCTTATAGCAAAGCCATATCCCTGGCTGTAACGAGTGAATCCTCTGGGGTGACCAGTGCTTTCCTGAACTCCAAGGCGTCCCAGGAAAAATTCTTTGCCAGGATCAAGGATCTGATGCCAAGCTATAAACTCGACGGAATAAATCTTTCTTTTTCGGGAATATCCAGAGCTGACATACCTCAATATTCATTGTTTATCAGCCGCCTCAAGGCCGTGTTGTCAGAACTTGATGAAACCCATATTCTTACCATAACCATCCCTCCCTTGGCAAATTCAGCGGATACAAGGCTGGCGAGCAGTTTTGACTTTGATTCAATGAATCCATGGGTTGACTTTTATCTGGTCGAAACCCAGAAGTTAAATGTGACAGGCACCCGGATACCCTTTTCATTGAGCCCCTTGCTATCAGATCAGGCCAATTCGAGAGGATCGATAGAACAAACCATTTCCTTTTACTCCAACGGAAAAGTCCCGATAGGCAAGTTGGTCATGACAGTGAGCTATCAGGGTATCTATTGGCCGATGAACGATTTTGCCCCGGGGAGCAGGGCCAGGGATTTTGGTGAATTCATGGATTACAAGGCCATTCAGAATACCCTTGCCTCTGAAAGCATGGAAGAAGGAACCGTAATCGGGTATGATCCGCTGCAGGCATCAGCATATATAAATTATAGCAGTTCCGGAAACCTTAAACAGCTCTGGTATAATGACTATAAAAGCCTATCGGATAAATACAGTTGGGCTTTGGCTAATTCCCTAGGAGGAGTGGCGATATGGGGGCTAGGGGATGGAAATGGGAATACGGAGCTATGGGATGTATTGGGTGCCACGTTAGTGGAGGTGGATTCGGTAGTCACCAGTCAGGAAAAACTTAACATCGAGGCAGGGAAGCTGAAGTTGTGGGATTACCTGCTGACCTATAAAAATGACTTACAGTTTGCCGGATTGAATGATATCTATATTGGAGATCCTGACAGGAAGCCTGAGGCGACATATTGTTATTTTGAACCGGTGCTTAGCCGGGACAGTGTGGAGAGTCTTGCCGCTGCCTACCAGATTGCAGATTTTTGGGATTTCCGGAGTGATTTTGTGAAATATGGCGCTACTGATTACTATTCCATTGACAATTTCCAGGAGTGTATTTGTATGCTTGGCCGATGGGATCAGTATTCCAGACTTAATGGAATCGCCGCTTCGTTGTTGTTTGTGCTGCTGCTCATTGGTGGAGTGATCACCTTTTTAGGGATTAGAAAATATGGTGACGACTGGGGCTGGCGGGGCATCACGGTGGGAGTGTCCATAGGTATAGGTTTGCTGGCTTTTATCGCTTTGTTTTTCTATTTCTTTTTCAACACCCAGGTGGGATTTATCGGTGCAGGCAGCAACGAGGTGACTATTTGGTTGTTGATCTTGATTTTCACCTTAGGGATATTGGCCGGGTTGGTGATTAACAGCCTAAGGATTGCTAAGCGCTACGCACAGCGGGACTTACCTTAAGAGATTATAATTGGACAAGCTAACACAGTCTTAAAAAGAAAAATCATGAATAGTTACGAAGTTAAATCCACACAGAAAACTATCCAATCACCTGTCAATGGCAAACCTAATAGGCAAGGTGACAGTAGATCAGTTTTTCAATTTGTAGATAAGCGGCATGAAACTATAGCTAACAGGAAGCTACAGGAGGTGGCGAATAGTAGTCCGTGGGCAAATCAGGGAAGAGCTTTTCAACTTTTGTCAAATACTACAGATTCAAAGTCGAACTCTTTTCAAAAAGAAAGATCCATAATAAGCCCAAAAGCTACTGTCCAGTGTAAATTTATTAGAGGTAAAGGAGAACATTATCAGTCTTGGAAAGACCTTGAAACAGGTAGGATCTACAAGCAAATTGAAGTTCAGATTGACAACAAGATTAAACTATCCGGCAATGGCGAAATCTTTTATATTTTTTATTTTGATCACCAATGGAACCGGGAAGGTGTTGCTCCAGATCCCCACGTTCGACCGGATAACATGCCCGCTTTACTTCCTTCACCACCTACATCGGATGAGACATATAGTCAACATGAAGATGAATCAGTTAAACCCTTTTTAAAAGGTGGTAGAAAACTTATGGGTCAGCGTGGAGCTGAAAGTCAGATTTCAGGCCGTACTCCCCCGGAAAGTCATGTGAGAGAGGATGCCCAAGCACATGAGGATATTGACGGGGGAGCCGGACTTCATGAACTGATGCCCACCAATATGCGAGGTAAAGTAGCTAGTTCCGGAGATGAAACTATGATAGGAATACAAAGTGGCGCCAGATCATCTACTGCTCTCACTGCATTTAATAGGACTGCCGGTATAAATGATGTTAACCCCATAGGAACACCTGAAGCTGGACTTCACACTGGTTTTGCTTCCCGACCTAGTAAAAGGAAAGGTCAAGCAGCCGCACATGATCGTATGAGAGAGGTATTTGACGATATTTTAAATGCCTCTACGACAGAAGAAGCGGTCAATATTGTTATGCTTAGACATTACGAAACAATTGTAAAAGGAGATGATATTTTAAACAGCAATTACCTCACAGGGATGACACCACACCTCAAAGGGATAGGGAAAATTGAGCCAGTAAGTAAGACACCTGGTCCGAATAGGCTCAAATTAGCCAGATTGATGCACGAGATCAGAGAAAGTCTGAAGACAAGGGGCAGAAGTTTGAAACGCTCTGAAACTTCTGGGAGATCAAGGTCTCCAAGTCCTCCAAGAAGGGGGTATTCACCATCTGGAAGTGGCGGTGATTATGAGAAAAGTTTACGGAAAGAAGAATATCCAACTGTACCAGTTCCCAAGTTTGGAGGAGTTCCCGGGTCACTTGAACATACTTCAAATATGTCTGCATGGTTAACAGCGCCCCATAGATTGGGTCATGATAAAGAGAAAGAAAAGGCGGAGACTTCAGGCGGATCCTTTCTTAGACCAATTGCTTATGTGGCTGATATTCATGAATTGGCATCAAGATCCTGGAATATGGGTGATCGGGTGGAAATTGAGACTCTCCCAGACGGTGCCCGCAATGTAAGGGTTCGTTTTCGCAGGGATTTTCATGGTGGAAGTAGCATTACAAAAAGTGATGTGTGGCTTGAATATACAGGAGGATAGTTGTTTTCAGAACTAAATTCGGGATATGAATTACTTGACTGTCTTACTACGCGATAAGAATAGAGACTGTCACATAACTCATAATTGTCACATTGAGCGCCCGCCTGCCGGAGGGCAGGAATTCGAAATGGGGTTAATTAGCGCATAAAAGGCTTCGACTTTCATGCCTTCGGCAGACCGGCTGCTCAGTCTGACATGAAAACTAACTAATGAAACAGCCTCCTAGTATCTCGTTTAGAGTTATATGGTCAGATAGAGATAAATCCAAAAGATGCTTGTCTGCGCATCTACTTAGGGCTTGCTGAAAAAGTCTTCGCATGAAAAATGGGCTGATCATCCAAAATGCAGCTTTTAATTCATTACTGGCGTTTTTCATCATGTCCTACTTTTATTTTACTTACAGTGTTAAATAATAAAGTTATGCCTTCACATTTAGACAAATCCATTACCACCAAAGCACAACCTACTGCTGCTGATACACTAGGAAAACAAGACTTGTCAGGAACGACTTTTCAGTTTGAGGACAATAGACCTGAATCCACCGTACAGCGTAAGTTTGGAGAAATTGTAAATCCCCCCTTGCAGAGAGTGCAAAATATAAACAACACAGGCATGCCATCAGCACTAAAATCAGGAATAGAGAATCTTTCCGGGTTGTCCTTGGACGATGTCAGGGTCCATTACAATTCAGCTGCGCCTGCCCAATTGCATGCCCATGCCTTTGCCCAGGGAGCAGACATCCATTTAGGGCCTGGACAGGAAAGGCATTTGCCCCATGAAGCCTGGCATGTGGTACAGCAGAAGCAGGGGAGGGTGAATCCCACCACCCAGATGATGAATGGAACAAGGATCAATGATGATGCAGGGCTGGAAAAAGAAGCGGATATAATGGGTAGTAAATCCCTTCAATCCGATCATACTGTTCCAACACAGCTGCGCACAGAAACTAACTATAGGAACCATGTCTCTCAGGGGAAATTTGCAGAAGACGTTAAAATAAATGAGGTCTCGCATTTCATAGCCCAGTTCCCAACTGAATTGAACGGGCTTACTTTTGGAGAAAAAAACAGGATTTACACCGCATTGGCCAAAGAAGGTAAGGAATATACCGCAGACGAAATCCCGGATGCGATTCTTGCCTTGAGGGCAATGAAACCTTCTGTCTCGACACCCAAAGTAGAAGAGGTGCCTAGGGTGCCCAAGCCCCTTGGCAATAGAATCAAGGGAGGTACTAAACCATCACTTGAAAAAACGACCAATTCCTCAAGTAAAGCTACTTCGATTGGTACTAAAGTCCCTGTTGCTCATTCCAGTACAACTAGTGAAGTGTCTCCTGCAATAGGAAAAGAACGCATGGGTGGTAGAACACCTGTCCCTGAGGTGGAATCAGTTCTGGAAAAGGGAGGGGCTGAACATAAAGAGAACCCTATCGTGCATAGCCCAGGAGCTCATAACATCAAAGCCTCAGAAGAAGGATATGCCAATGATAAGGCTATTCTGATACCTAAATTTTTGACGATTAATAACCTGATGCGGGGAGACAGCAGGCCCAAGGAAGAAATTTCCGCTGTTGGATTTCAATCGGGGAAAAAAGCAGAGGGATATAATGAGCAGTTGATTTCATTTTTAAAATCCATCCCGAATACAAGGGCCTCTGAGGATATCTCCAAGAATATGAAGAATCGCGAACGTGGCATTGCTATAAACCCTACCGCAAAACGGCATGAACAGATAGATCTGGTCTGGTCAAATCAGAAAATTGAAGTATCTGGAGGAAGAACAATCACCTTGTTAAATTATGTATGTACTGGGCCTGCCAGCGGTGCTGGAGGAAATGATTACATGATCAAGGTAGATGAAGTTTTAGAATGTGTCTCAGCTTCACCCAGCATAGCTTTATACCAGGCTGCCTCAGGAATGCAAATACTTGCCATGGCTTCCAGTGCCGGGAAAAACGGAGCTTTTCCTACTTTTCATGAGTACGATTTCCTTACACCCATTCCTCCTGAGTGGATATACTATTGTTCTAAAGACGGTGGTAAAACCCAGGAAGTATCCGGAGGGGATTGGTTTAATGTCATAGATGGAGCTCCTCGTTAGGGATAAGTTGCTGATAAATGAGGACAAAATATAATTTTTTCAGCATGCCCTGACTACACTGGTAAATATGGAAATGTGCGCTATACAATTCAACTTATAAATAGGGCCTGCTGAAAAACGCAATAATAGATTAAAAGCTATCATTTTGACTGATTA
>CBFGUY010000052.1:0-22727 GCA_965651895.1 uncultured Algoriphagus sp.
TCTCTTTTTATCGAAAAATTGCCCAATTCCCCAGCAACTGTAAGCTATAAAAAGCATCCCTCCATAGTCTAAAAGCTTAAGACTGGTCAACCCTTGAACTGTTCCAAACGCGGCCAGAATAATCATCCCTATTCCCATTACAAAGCATAGAAGAATCAGTATTTCGTAGAAGTTATAGCCATATTTTTTAAAAAGTAACTTAGTCCAAAAGGCTATAAATACCCCCATCATCAAATTCCCATAGCCATAGTTGTTTTGTAACCATTTAAATATGACGGTTGCCGTTGTAAAATTGGACTCATCGTAATTGAAATATCCATCTTCAAAGTGCAAGAATCCCCTTAAAACCGAATAAATCAATGAGCTGACTATGATAAAAATCACCGGTTTCACCAATCTGCTTCTATCTTCAGCAATATACCTTCTGACAGCTGCCCCGGGCCTGATCAATAACTCCCTGATCGTATATAATATTCCCTTATCAAAGTTTAGAACACTCGTGATCTCTTTGGTTATGTATCTTCCATCTATCCGTAACAATTCTTTGGCATTGCCACAACCTACGCAATAATTGCCAGTGATTTCCAGTTCACATTTTTTACAATAGTCTAAAGGATTCTGATTATTCATTTGGTCAAATCGCATAGTACATCTTTCGCCGAAGATAAAGGGCTCCGAATAGATTATTATAAATTTTTCTCTTTTAAAAGCTTCTGCAATTCTGAATTTTTGATCTTGTTCTTTCCCGCGATCGGCAAATAGACCAAAGGAAGAAAAGTCAGCAGTCCAAATCCATTTTTAACGGTGCTGAAAATTGCAATTCCTATTAATACACCGATGATGGCTGCATCATAAATCTTTGAGGATTTACTTTTTTTTGCTTGTTCCAGCAATTCTTGGTCTGTTAATGCTGCTAGTTTTTCTTGGTTCATTTGCTTGAGCTGGGGGATTGGTTGCGATTAAAGTCGAATTATTAATTTAAAAAATCAACAACAGCCACCACCATCGTAATGAAAGGTGGATTCAGAAATATAAATATCATCCCTGCCCAACTCTTTAAACTGCCTTGCTGTTTTATCACAAATAGCCAAGGGTTGATTTTTCATTAAAACATGACCTTTTTTATCATCGAAGTATTCTTCATCTCCGTAATAAATCGCCGCCCTTCCAGTAAAAACACAAGCGCCGTCTGGCAGAACCGGGTCTTTAATGGCTGCAACTTCAATGCTTTCAATATATATTAATTCATCTGTGGGGTAATTTTTAGTATCGAGTATTCTATAGGGTTTACGCGCTCTGATTTCAATGGTACCAAAGCCAGCATCGGTTAAAGCTTTTACATAGTCATTTATTGGAAGGCTTCCGCTTAAGCAGAGCGCACGTAGGCGCTCATCATTTCTTAGTGCTTCGTTCATAGGTTGCTCACAAGTCGGGTCACTCATCACCAACCTCCCGTGTGGCTTCAACACACGGTACATCTCATCTAATGCCCGTTTGAGATCAGCTTCTTTGAAGATATTAAACAGGCAGTTTTGCGCAGCAACATCAATAGTATTATCGGCTACAGGTAAGTTTAATGCATCTCCCTTCTTAAGTTCTACGAATTCACTTTTAAACCAGGGGTTCATCTCTTCGGCTTCTATAAGATTTCTACGAGATGCTTCCAGCATTTCATCTACCACATCTATGCCCACCACACCTCCCTTCTGACGAGAGAAATAAGAAAATTGTAATAATTCCATCCCACCACCAACACCAACATATAGGATTTTTGGGGTGTTAGTTAAATCACGAGCATTTATAGTACTCCCGCATCCATAATTCATTTGTTGCATTATTTTCGGAATCTTTAAGCCTGGTAATTCCCAAATTGGATTGGTGGTACAACAAAGCCCAATATTTGGTGTTAAGGCTGCGTCTTTATATAAGCCGTGGGTTGCTTCTAAGTAGCTCATAATTTTTATTAATTCGTAAAATTAAAGTATATGTATATCCGCTTTTATACCAGTAAAGAGGCTAAAGCAAAATAGAATATGATTAACGCTAGAATTTAGGCCGCTTCGGTCACCCGTCTTCGGTCTTCTGTCCGGCTGAGCAAAGAAATTACGGCTACTGGCATCATTCCGTATATCCATGATAAAGTAAGCGTATTATATCCAAGGTGATGTTTAGGATGCGTTTTTTTTCATTTAAATAGCTTGATATATTCATCAAACCAATATTGTTTCCCTCTTTTTGCTCCTGTAATTTCCTTAAGAATTCCGAGATGTTCAAGTTCACTCACTAGCTTGTAAGCCGATGGAAGTGAAAGTTGTGTTAGGTCAGCAACTTTTTGAACGGTGATAAGTGGTCGTAAATAGAGTTGATTGATAACCGCCCTTGCGTTGCTAGTTCTTGCACCTAAACCTTGAATTTTCATGTCCACTTCTTTTTGAAGTTTCATGATGCTATCGAAAGTCACTATACTTCCCTCAGCAGTTTCAATGATTCCTACGAGAAAGAATTTAAACCATTGTTTGATATCGTTTGAGGATCTTACTTTCGTTAAGTTATCGTAATACAATTGTCTGTTCCTCTCGAAGAAGTCTGATAAGTAAAGTACTGGTTTCTTTAAAATCCCTTTTTCAACTAAGTAAAGAGTGATTAAAAGACGACCAACACGCCCATTGCCATCTAAAAAGGGATGAATAGTTTCAAACTGATAATGTATTATGGCAATTCTTAATAAATGAGGCAACCTGATTTCTGTGTTGTGCGAAAATTTTTCCAAATCCCCCATTAATCGAGCGACCTCTTGGTGAGGTGGTGGGATAAATGTCGCATCAGAAATTGAGGCTCCTCCTATCCAGTTTTGACTTGTTCTGAACTGTCCGGGTATTTTGTGTTTTCCACGAACTCCTTGAAGAAGGACTTTATGGGCCATTTTGATAAGTCTGGATGATAGGGGCAATTCATCAAGTGACTTGATTGCTGAATTGAGGGCGTTAATGTAATTCTGAACTTCTTCCCAATCGTCCCGTTGTTCTTCCCTAATTTCTTCTCTTTCTTGCAGTGCTTCTTCAATATTGGTTTTGGTACCTTCAATTTTACTTGATTTGGTGGCTTCCTTTGCAACGTGCATTGAAATAAACAAATCAATATTAGGAGTGTGCTCGGAGTACATGTCAAGCCGTCCAAGTTGTCTATCTGCCTGACTTAATAGGGCTATCACTTCCATGTCATCAAGCACCCAATCCCGATTTATCTCTTCAGGAATAAAGCTTTTAAAGGTTCCTTGATTGATATAGCTGCCCGCTTTAAAGTTTTTCATGATCCATTAATTAATAGCTCTACTAATTTAAGAAAAATCATGAAAACTTAAATAAATAGAACTCATTTTAAATATTCAGTCAAAAAACTTTAATAAGAGAGTTCGTTTTTAAATGCATTCAACCGGTTTTTAGACAGTTCGACGGGATTCAGCTTGGAGAGTTCGGGCCTGCCTGACGTCAGGCCATAGCCGTCAGTTTAACGATTTAAAAATTTTTGGTTTTTTTTGTGAACAGAACGTAGATCCCCATTGGGATCTTTCTTCCTTTTGCTCATATTTGTATATTGTTTTTTTAGTTTAAAAAGGCGGTTTATGTCGTTGTTCACCGCCTTTTTTCTTCTCCTAATATACGGATATTATGTAGTTAAAGAAAAGAAAATCAATGGTTTATACAGAAAAAAGACCGGGTTTTAAACAAAAAGTTCCACGCTATTTTCAGTACACAAGCCATCAACAATCTAGCCCGAGAAGCTGGTTTTAGTGTCCGAAAATCCAAACTTGACGGATTCAGTTTTTTGCTCAGCCTAATGTTTTCCTATCAGAAGGGGAAACACTTTAGTCTCTTGGAAATGGCATTATTTCTTTTTCGCAAATTTGGTATCCGCATCACCAAGCAATCGCTTCATGATCGATTCACTGAAAGCTCTGTTAAATTCTTAAGAAAATGCCTTGATACAGTTTTATCCCAGAAGATTGGGATTTCTGTCGATAAAGCTCCTTTTCAAACGCTATTTAACCGGATCCGGATCAAGGACTCCACTAAATTTGCACTTCCTGATGCATTTTCGGGTACTTATCAGGGATATGGCGGAGTGCTTCACCGCTCTTCCTCCATGATGAGTATCCAGTATGAATATGATTTTTTGAGTGGACAAAGTCTGGATTTAAGACTGACTTCAGGAACCGGGAATGACCAGTCAGACTCCGCTGATTTTACCGGAGACATACAGGAGAAAGATCTTTTTATCAGGGACCTGGGATACTGTACAGTGAAGTATATGGACAAAATCCACCGAAACGACGCTTATTTTGTCAACCGGCTGGGATCCCAGATCAATGTTTACGCGGAAAGGGATGCCAAAGACCCGATTGACATGAACATCTATCTGAAGAAACTTACCAAAAACAAACTTGACTATATGGAGGAAGAGGTTTTTTTGGGAAGTGATCTGCGCATACCCGTAAGAATCGTTCTGGCCCCGGCCGATCAGGCAACATATGAAAAAAGAATCCGGAAAACCTCAAAACAAGCCAAATCCGCTGGAAATAAAGTAACAGAGAAGTTTAAGACCAGAGCCAAGCTCAATATTGTAGTCACCAATGTGCCGGCAGAAATGCTCAAAGGCCAGGATGTAAGGAAAGTATACGCCCTTCGTTGGCAAATTGAACTCATCTTTAAAACCTGGAAATCCTTGGCAACTATTGACGAGTTCAACATCAATAATATCCATCGCTTCGAAAGCCAACTCTATGGAAAACTGATCTGGATCATACTCACCATTAACCTGTTTAATTGGGTTCAACAGCAGATAAAAACCCAAGAAAACAGACTATGCAGCATCTGGAAATATTTTTCATTGATTCAAAGCATCCCGGACCAATTAATCAAAGCAATCAAATGCTTCAAAGAATTCAAAGCGCTTATCAAAAACATAACCCTACTTGCTCCAGCGTTACTTTACCTCGAAAAAAAGAAAAACAAACTGTCTCTAATTCACATAATTGATACCTTAACCTGACGGCTATGGCCGATAGGTAGGCTGTATCCAAGGCAATGTGGCTGGTGTTCTGGAATTATGTTTATACTGCTAATTCATTCAACAGCTTTTCTATTGCTCCTATAAAGCTATTTGGTTTGTAATGATGGTACTTACGTTAGATTTAAGAAAGCTTTTCTGTGTATTTCCTTTCTTGCTTACCCAAACTTCCAAACTTTTTGTGTGCTCGCTCACTTGTTTTTTTGTGGTCATTAGCAGATGCTATTGCAATCAATTTTCCAAACCCGAAATAAACGGTGGCAACGTCTATCAGTATTTCATCCTTCATATCAAAATTACCATTTTCAAGAAGTTTCAAATAGCAAAGTTCGTGGGCAATGGCGGCAATTACCCAATCGGCATAGTCAAAAACAGAAGCATCTATGTTGAAACTGAAACGCTTGATGTGGCTTTGATAATCTGCCAATGTGGCTTTTTTGTCATTGGTAAACCTTAGGTAGATACTGTCTTTGTTTTCAACATCTTCCTCTGGATAGTCGCTATAAAACATCAGTTCGATGCGATTGGGGTTTAATCCAATATGTCGGGCAAGCACTTTAAGTACATTATCAGCGGCTTTCAAAGGGTCTTTCCAAGAAAAAGGGAAATCAGTTTCTGAGGGTTCAAAAATCTTTTTATCCTGTGTATTAAATTCAGGGAAGACTGATTTGAGTTGGTTGAAGTAAATGGTTATTTTTTGTTCATAAGAATTCATTTATATTAATTTAAGATTGTGTCGTATTATCTTCAAATTCTTCCCATTTATTCTCCAAATAAGCATTGCTCAGTATTAGTATTTCCGGATTTAAATCTGCTTTTGTGTTGATTTTTGCATCTAAAATTGCTTGATCTTCGTCAAAAACCATCAAGGCATTAATCATATCATCTTCCCAAATAAAATTGTAAATAATGGCAAAATCAGTGCTATCGAACTCTTTAAATTTGGAAACATTATGAATCAGGGCAAGTCCGGGTATCATTTCATAATAATTTTCGGTAAAAAGCATAATTCCGAAATACCAAGTTTCACTTTGTTCATCATAATCCGAAAACGAATAGCTGCGCGGGTCATTTACGAAATCGGCTACGATGGCTTCATTGGTCGCAAAATCATAACATCTTAAGTCCGTTTGCGTCAATTCTTTCTTTCCGTACATTTGTTTTGAATCCCACCATTCCAGCCAATTTTCATTTAGTTGCGAATTTGTTGGTTTTGACGTAAGAAAATGATGCAAACGCTCTTTTCTTATTTTGATTTTTACAAATAGTGAACTTGGTTCTGACATAGGATTGATTTGTGGTTATGAATTAAATTGATCATCTATTTCTTTTTTACCTTAATTGATTGATGCTTTCTTGTTGTTTTTATTTTTTCCCACCACATAGACACATAGTTTTTTCTTCACATAGCCCCTATGTTCTCAATGTTACTATGTGGTTTATATTTTCTACCACATAGTTATTTTTAATCCTTAGTATCCTCGTCTGTATCAACAGGTCTCAGACTTTCAATGGAAGTCCCCGATTCTGTCCTGCTGCCATTGTCAACCATATATTGTGTGAATTTTCCATAAAAACCAGAAATGGAATAATTTCTATACACATCATTGAGCGTCAGTGGGCTTATATTGTCGGAAAAGTAGAAAGCCAAGTTTGAAATTTGCTCTCCTTCATTTAACTCTTTAGCCGGTTTGAAATTTGTTATTACCCTCTTTAATTCCTCTTTATTTTTGGTTCGATAAGCCACTATAAATTCCGAAAGAGGAATGGAATTGTTGATTATAGCTTCAGATAAAAATTGATTTATTTCATCCATTGTTTCAGCATTATTGGCAAGTCGAATTGTAATTATTTTCTCATGAATACCTATCGAGGGGTTGGTATGCTCTAATTCTATATGCGAAATTTGAAGTGCTTGTAATGGGCTACTTTTAGCAAAGTTTTGGCTATCAAGGGTTGCTACCAATTCTAAAAAATAGGTATGAAAATCATTCACTTCGCTGGGAATGGGCTCGTCACCTAATTGATAACTTAATCGATAGAACTTTCCGTTTTTATAGACATCTAATCTTTTTGTTTGCCCATCGTGAACTTGTGGTTTTGGCAGAACACTATTTTTTTCCTCGCTTAATTCCACAAAATTTATGTTTGCCAATTTAGAATGTATTTCTTCCAATTGCTCAGTTGAAAGTTGATAACTGGCCGTGCTATACGTGTTTCCGGGTAGTGAAACACGTCCATCAGCATAAACGGTATAGGCATAACTGTTGCTTCCTGGGCTGCCTGGTGTCAATGCTACTTCTAAAATTTTTTGGTCTTTTCTATCCATTTTTGTGTTTTTAGTTGTCTCTGTTTGTTGTGCACATCCGCTGAATGCACCAATGGAAATGTAAATCAAGACGACTAAAGTGCTGAATAAGTGTTTCATCTTCCATAGTATTTAGTATAAAATTCGTCAGGTATTTCGCTGCTAAAATGGGTAGCGTTTTCTTGTAAAAATTGATTAAGATTGGTCGAATGTTGGTTCCAACTTAATTGTACCAAATAAGGATCAATGCGTAGCACGGTACCGGCTTCATCATCCACAAAAAACAGGGTTGGGAGTTCTTGGCGACTGTTTCCCACTTCTTTTTTTCCTTGGTTTTGGTTGTAGATTTCTTGAAGCTTTTCGGTATTGTTGTTTAACAAATGCGTGAGGTAATCCTGCAGGGTAACGCTGTTGTTTACCTTTGTATGTTGTAGGTAACGGTTGAAAATGGATTGAAACTCCTTGTTTTTCTCTGAAGTTTCGCCATTGAAATAGCTGTAATTGTAAACCGACGGAAACTGCTCATTTTGAGTGGATCCACCGTAATTGCCAGATTTGACATAGCCCGTTGCCATTGATTTGATAAAACGTATCATATTTGAGTAATTTTGTTGATGAGGAGTGGTTTTTTCTGGTTTTGTGGCTGAACATCCGGAGCAACTTGCTGCCAAAATGCATATCAGAAAGATGGGTAAGAACTTGCTCATTTTTTATAAATTTAAATTGCCAGAAATAAGTAGTTGTAAAAAATCTTCTAAAGTATCCGCCATCAAACGAATTTGGTGTTCATCTGCACCAAAGGCAATGATCTGCCCCGATTTCCCCTGTACACCAGGAGCGTAATCTATCGCATAAAAATTTCCACCACCTGTGCTGTAAAATGGCACCCAATACGGATTGGTATAAACGCCAACGGTTTTATATCCATCGGCTTGGTTGTTACCGGTAAGGTCTTCTAGCTTCCAATTGGGATCATCATAAATGCCTTTCCAGATTTTCCATTCTACCAAAATTTTCTGAGCGGATAAAAAGCCTGTTTTTTCGATACCGTTATGAAGGTTGAGCAAGGTTTTTAGTGCTTCTGGGAATTTATACTTTGCAAGCGTTTCAAATTCGCTATACACCTTTTCATTGTTTTCAGGTGGATTTGGTATTAGATTTTTGGATTGAACAAGCTCTTGAAACAATTGGCTCAAAGCATCAGCACTTACCACTTCTCTATTGGGTTTGATGTAAAGCTGAATGAATTGATCTTTCTCGTTGGTCAGTGCGGCTTTGTTATAATCTGCAGGTGCTTTTTTGTGTAAATAAGCTCCGGTTTCACTTGGTTTGTCGTCATAAAAAACGCCTATGCCACTTTTTATGGAAAAACTTCCTTTGCCCAATTCAAGCAAGTATCGCTCATTTGGATCTGGTTCTGTTTTGAAAAAGCTGTCCGAAAAAGCATCTTCTTGTTCTTCAAGAATATTATCCATCCATTTTTTAAAATTTCCGGAATTGGGAAGCTGCATCGCCACAATTTCTTGTTTGGACAGATAGGCAAAAGCCGTGTAGTTTTGGTCTTCTTTGGGTGTGAAAACCAAAAGTTTCAGCACATTACTATGCAGTTGTAAAGTCAGTTTTTCGAGTAATATATTCCTGAAAGCTTTGTGGTCATACCATTGAGCTCCTTCATATTTATAAAAAGGCTCGGGAATAGCATCAATTGTGATGCTGTTGAATGGAATGTCAGCAAGCTGTAGTTGCTGAAGTTGGTTGTTGTATGGGAGGGATTGTATGCTCATAAATGTACAATGATTAGGGCAAAAGTAGGGGGTTTGATTTCATAATTTATGTGTTTTGTCTTTTAACGGTAAGTGTTATTACACTTGCCACCTTATTTATTATCGCAATTTTACGGCGTTCATCTTCCGATCTTAAGTGGCTAAGCGCCACAAATCCCCATATTCTATGATGTTTATTTTCATACTACACAGAGCTTGAATACCCGTATCATCTCAACAAATACATCTTTCCATAGCCCTTCTTGAAAGCCTTGTCTCCGGCAGTTGGTCTATGCTCCATAAACTGCCCGTTTTTCCGTACCATCACTCGATAGATATACACGCCATTGGCAAGCTGGTCACCAAATTCATCCTTGCCGTCCCAAGCGTATTCGGTCAGGTTGTTTCCTATGCGTATAGGCCCTAACTCATACTGCAAGATCTCCCGAACGACCTTACCCGTCACTGTCATGATCTGGATCTTGATCTCATCCGGTACTTCCATTCCCGTCACCGTAAAGACAAAGCGCACAGACGTACTGAATGGATTAGGGTAAGGATAGAAATTGGTGATCTGGGACTCATTGATCACCTCAAACGTAATCTCATACGGCTCGGAAGAATCTTCATTTGCTACACGAAGGGTGTAAATCCCATCTTCCAATGGCCCGGGCATCAACGAAACCTTGAAGTCCTCGTCTTCCGAAGCAGGAGTCCAGGTCAGGTTTGGATTGGAGAAGCTGACGCGCTCAAAGTCACAGGTTTCACAGTTTCGCTTCAGATACAAATCCAATCCCACCGTATCTTTTTTATACAGCAGCGTCTGTTCATTTTTCAAAAGTGCTGTTATCATTACATTGGGTGAGACTATATCCCCATCCATGATGTATAATCCGTCAAAGCTCACATCCAGCAAGGCAGTGGAATTATCCCCTTCGACCAGGAAGTAAGAACCCATATCCACCTGATTGTTGCGGAACGTCTGCTCCCGCTGAATTCTTGGATTGGCGAAAATCTCTAAACTATTCTCTCCGGCTTTGCCAATGGAACTGAACTCAATAGTAAAATCAAATGCCTCACCTGCTTTCAACGCCGGAAATTTCTTTGAAAACTCCTCCACCTTCTTACTGCTTAGATTGGTCATCTTCCAATCTACCTGAATGGAATCCAAGAAATTGTATTTCGAAATATTCTTGAATTGCAATTCCAAAAGCCCAGTTTCTCCCTCTCGCAGATTCACCTGATCTTTAGCTGATTTCAGCATCAATACTCCCTCCGGTACCCCGGTATAATTCACCTGCCACCTGTCCAGTTGCGCAGGCGCTGTGGATTCGGGATCATCCATACTATAGCGTAATTTTAAATAAGGATATGTCGCTGTGTTGATAAAGGACAGATCAAGTTCCTTATCGTAGGTATTCCCTATCAGCAGGTCTTCCTCCCCGTTATCCTTTACCCCTATTACATCAAAGTATGTTCTCTCTTCTTCATTGATCCAGTTTCTGGTATTCACATGTTGGAAAAAGCGCTCCCAAGAGGAGGCTGGCCCTACTCTAGGAGTCAAAATCATCCCAGAAGTCAGGTAGCCGCTAAGTTCGGTGTCAAAAGAAAGCGTCTGCTGGGAAGCCGGGACTTCCAGGGTTTTGTCCCCCACTATTTCTATTGCTTCACCAGGACGCATGCCTTTTTTACCAAATAGAATGTAGGGATCACCCGTTTTCAACGCTCTGAGTGTTGCTTCACTGGCTCCAAATTCTTTCAATTTCTCTATCGCAATATCCGGCCAGGCTTCGAACGTCACATTGCCTACTGAGAAAATCACCACATAATCCCCTTCGGGCACATTATTTACATATTCTACCAGCATGGTCTGCCCGGGTGTGGTAATCCTGGAATTCTGGATGCTCTGGATCATTTGTGGCACCCGTCCACAGGCTCTGGAATCCAGAACATCAAACCCCGGAACCGGAATTGCCAGATAAGGCATCAGGCTTTTTTGCTCAAAAGCTACCAGGCCAAGTGAACCATTTGGGCACAAACGGCTATTGGCATTGTTCACATTATCAATAATCTGGGGAATTTGATTGAGGTAAAACTGGGTGTTGCGGAATGAAAGAGAATCCACTCCTGCCCCTACAGTGAATACTTCCACATTTTCCTGAATTTCCTGGTATTTCCAGCTCCTGTCCGACTCCCTGATTTCCAGATTTGTCAATTGATCTTCCCCAAGCTGATAGCTAGTGCGCTGCGTCCATCCATCCGGGCCGGAGGGGATAAAGGAGAAGCTAGAATTTGTCCAGGCATCCGTTTCACCGGGTTTGGCTTCTTGGTATTTGGATCTCCAGTAGAAGGTGGTACTATCCGAAAATGCCGTCAAAGGGAGCTTCATCTCAGCCAATCCCCGGGTAGTGACCCGTACTTCCCTGCGGTAGGAGGAATTGAAAGATGCAGCCGTGTCCAGCTGGATAATCACCGTACGGTCTTCGGTGCTTTTACCTGGAATCTGAGCCATTAATATAGTCTCAGCCCCATTAACTATTCCATATTCCAAAGGAGATAGGTTCAAAGTACCACTCAGGGGGACAAACTTGCTATAAGTCACCGAATTATTGGCGAAAGTCATTTCCTTCACCGTCTTGGTAGGATTCACTTCAATAGTAAAAGTATTTTCCCCTGCTGAATTACGTCCTGCATTAGGTATGGTGAAAAAGAGAGAATCCAATCGGGCAATGTATGGGATTTTCACGGGAGGTAAAGACTCTGATGTACCATCAGCAAATCTTCGCGTCACTTTGTATTCTATTGAGTCTGTATCTACCCTGCCAATATTTCTAAGCACAAAACTTAATTTCAAACTGTCAGAAAGTACGGAAACAGGCACCTCATCAAAACTGTCCAGAGAGACTTCTTCCCCTTTAACGGCATAGTCCGCCTTGTCTGCGGGGAAAATCCGAACTCCCGGATCCCCATAATTGATCATCTGCTCCATGTGGGAAAATGACAGTGGGCTAGTTCCATACGCTTCCACATATTCTACCTCAGCTTCCCGCTTCACTTCTCCCAGCGTGCGGTAAATCAGCGTACTATCGGCAAAAGCATTTCTATAAAACATATCAGAATACCTACGCAGATACACATCTACCCCTATCGCCGAATTGGCAAGGACTGAGACGGCTCCTTTATCCGGAGTGATTACCCAGTCTTCGCCTTGGGTATAACTATTGCCAAAGGCACTTCCGTAGTCACAACCATTAAAGAGCATGACGGGGTATTTCCCTTTGTTTTGGTAATTCAGCGTAGGATCCGAAGCAAAACCGATCTCGATATCTATTACCGTAGGGGCTCCATGCCCGAAAAAAGTAAGCATGGATCTTCCCTCATTCAGATCTCCCGTGATATCGATTACTTCCACGGTTGAATTTGACCGTTTTCTGTAGGTATTTACTTTCCCCCCAAGATATAGGCCTTCGGCAATGGTCTTGAAACCATTCATGAAATTAAAATAGCGCTCCAGTTCGAATTCGGATACACCTCCACTGAGATGGATAATTTCCTTTTGCCAGGAGTCCGATATTCCCACAGCGTCTTTTTCTATAGCCTTGCTTAGGTAGTCCGCCAGATGCTGTGAATTTTTGGCTGGAATTCTTCCCACAGCCAAGACTGGAACTGAAGGTTTGGAAGGATCAAGGCCTATGGTATAACTATTGTCAGAGAAGGGAAATCCCCCTGCAGGAATCAAATCCCTAAAACCGAAAGCATCCGGATTGTTTCTATAAAAATACGTTACGCCGCCCACCCGGGAAGTGGAATACATCGCCAATGACCTTGCCGCTAAAAGTAGATGTGTGGGTTTGTGAACCGGATAATATGCCCTCAAAAATTCATAGATAGCCAAGGGGGTATATTCCCCAAAGGAAAATTGATTGTACAAATCCTCTACCTTCACACTCAAGGTATCAAAACCACCGCCTAGAGGGGAAGCCCTATGTGCCGCATAGGCTTTCAGCGGGTTGTCAAACTTATCAGTAGATTGCTCCAGCACCTGATGCCCTACAATAAGGTAGTTGGCAGGCTGCGCCAGGTAATTTCTGAATCTCACCGGCTCAAGCGATAAAACCGAAATGACCTCTGCCTCATTTTGAACCCAGATTTTGCTGGAATCACCCGGAACCGCAGATCTTAAAGAGCGGGTTTGGCCGGTACCACTGAGCTGGACTTTCTGTGGATTCACTGGATCAGAAACTTCAATTGCAGTATAACTGTCCGTCAATTGGGAAAGCTGGATTCTCTGATTGCCCGGAGGAGAAATAAACAGCTCTGAGCTGAAATCCCCGGGACTTAAGGTTTTCTGAAATGTAACCCTTGCGAAAGCGACAGATATATTATCCGTAGACTCCGAGCCTGCAGAATTCACGCCGATTAATATACTTCCATCGGCATTGAAATCATTCATGTTCAAATCCAGCATAAGCTGGGTGGATTCAAAGTCTTTACTGGAAACTGTTGTAATAAGACGCTGGTTTGCAGCAGTAGGCCCAGCCAGAATCCTGGTGTTATGTGCATTGAATGATCGGCCTACCAGCCCGATTTCAAGTTTTGCCTGACCGGAATTTGCTTTTGCACCTAATCCCTCAAATGAAAGCTGTCTTGTATTCCCCTTTGAAACCACTGAAGACATCCATCCCTGCCCTTGATCATATTTAGAAAGTCTGAAACCCAAAGCATAGGAAATCCCCAAAGAATACTGTTCGCTTAGAATCATCAATTTTTCTGATGCATAAGTAGTTGCCGATGGCAAAGTTGGCTCAGGAGCAGCACGTAGATTCATACGCTTGCCTCCCCCACCGTTTGTGATGGTCAGGAAAAAAGCAGTGGTGTCCGAGGTAGTGTTGAAATAGGGATTGGGAATCTGATCAAAGTCAGTATAGAGTAGCTTGTCCAGTGTCCCGTCATTCCGCCTTCCGTAGAATTCTATATAATCTTCCGGATCCAGTCTCCCATCAGTCTCTCCTTCTACATGGATTGCGACCTCTACACCTCGATGATAGAGACGGATATTTCGGGGATCAATGGTACTCACATTGATTCCGGAGCTACTAAGCGATGATGCAGGTATGCGGTGGATGCCATCTGTGGCTGTGGGAATTTTGTAATAGGTCTGGTTGTAATTATACCAAACAGGCTGCTGGCCTAGTATAAACCCGGTAGAGAAGAAGAATATCAGAAAAGCGAAGAGTAGATTTTTTATCATTTGTCTGTCCAGCTTTTAAATTTCCTAAAATCAGCTTCCAGTTTCTCCAGACTTACTTTCACACTGAATACGTGGGAATAGGGCGTTTCCGAGACATTGCCGATATCGGTGAGTGCATAGTCAATCTGAAAGCGCTCACTGATAAAAACACCGATTCCCATGCTGGGTTGCATGTTCAGGCTTTCCTTTCCTTGAAAATCCTTGATGTATTGGAAATTACCAATCCCTCCCCGTAGGAAGGCTATATTCTGAAAACCTGCTTCCAGGCCTATCCTTGGGGCTATGCTTACGAAAGGGCTACTGATCACTGTATTTCTCTGCCCATCAAAGGTCATTTCCAAATCCACCGTGGTCAATAAACTAAATTGCTTACCAAGCTGAAAACTATAAGCCATACTTGGAATAGCTCTGGGGAGGGTGAGTTCAACAGAATTGACGGGAATTTCATTATCTGTCTGTGCGTAAATATCCCGTACCAGTTCAGCATTGTGTGACCAGGCATTGAAGGTGGTAGTAATATCCCTTACCATCAGCCCCAGTGTCAGTTTATCTTTATTATAAATCCCCCCCACATCCAGTCCAAATCCCCATGCCTGAGCAAACTTGCCTACATTCCTATGAATGACCTTGGCGTTCATCCCCACTTTGAATTTGTCAGAAAGGTCACGTGCATAGCTCAAAAGCAATGCATAGTCCGCAGCATTGAAAAACTGGATATTGTTATAATTCAAAGCTCCATTGGCATCATACAGAAATCTTGTATCAGGAATATCATCCACTCCAAAACGGATCAGAGACACCGCCACCTGGCTTTGATCTTTGATCGGTGTGGTAAAAGACAAGTAATCGTATTGGGCCACCCCGGCGAAATACTCAGAGTGCATGAGGCTAAATTCGTATTTATGCTGTACTCCCATCAGCGCAGCGGGATTCCAATAGGCAGCGGTTACATCACGTACTGCAGACACCTGTGCTCCTCCCATCCCTAAAGCTCGTGCCCCTACCCCAATACTTAAAAATTCATTGGAATACTTGGGTGCTAAATCCTGCGCTAAGAGTTGGCCTGCCCAACTACACAGCAGAAGAATACAAATAAAAAATAGGCCTCTGATTCTATATTTCACAATCCAAAATAAACCATTTTATCAAACCTATATATAATAAGGAGAAATTCCTTACACTATCACTGTTTCATGTCCGCCATCGTACACAAATATGTTCAGTAATTTAACATTTTCCTGAATCCAAAAATAAAGTAATCGGATAGGATTTATTTTTTCTCTTTATATCCAGATCTTCCCAATCATGCCCAAAGATGAATCAAGAGGGTTTTTCTATAGATTTTATATTACCCACTACCTGTTTATCGCATGGAATTAGGTTATACAAGGTAGCTTGGAAAAGATTGGTATAATTTTTCTTTAGTAGAGATGGAAGGGAAGTAAAATCCCTGAAGAAAAAAACACCTAATCACCTAACAAATGAATGTCGCCAACACACAGATTCAAATGCGCAAAGGGCTCTTGGAGTTCTGCGTTTTGCACATCATATCCCGGGGCGAAGTTTATACCTCTGATCTGATCGAAGAGCTCACACAGGCGCAGATGATCGTGGTAGAAGGCACACTATATCCCCTACTCAACCGTCTGAAATCTGCCTCCCTGGTAGAATACCGCTGGGTGGAATCTGAATCCGGCCCTCCTAGGAAATACTACTCAATTACTGAAGCAGGCAAGGATTTTTTGAGTACGCTTTCCACCACATGGGAAGCACTAGTCAATTCCACACTTCTAATCACCTCAAAGAACTGATCATGAAATCGGGCAAGTTACAGGCAACACACCTAGAGAAGATTATCGGAAATGCGACCTGCCTGCCGCAGACAGGGATTTGCAGATCCTCCGCGGCGGACGGGACAGGCTATGTGGCCTTTGAACAGAAAATTAAAAACAGATGAAAAAGACGATAAGCATAAACATCAGTGGGATTCTATTCCACATCGAAGAAGACGGGTACGATACGCTCCGTAAATATTTGGATGCGATCAACCGCCATTTTTCTTCCTATAAAGACAATCAGGAAATCATTTCTGATATAGAAAACCGTATTGCGGAGATTTTCCTTAGCAACCTGAAGAATAACAAGCAGGTAATCACAGCAGAAAACGTGGACAAGCTCATTGAGAAAATGGGGACTATTGCGGATTTTGCTTCTGTAGAAGAGGAAAAGGTAGTTTTGGAGGATGAGGAGGAAAATACTTCCCATGAGCAGGACTTCTATAAATATGTGACACCTCCGGATGCGGGCAAAAAAGGCTATAAAAAGCTGATGCGCCTAGAAAACCGAAAAATCCTCGGAGGGGTGTGTGCTGGTATAGCGCATTACTTTACCATAGACCCCCTTTGGACTAGGTTGATAGCGATCCTATTGCTGTTTTCTGGCAACCTTAGGTTCAATTTTGGATTTATGGATATCTGGCCATTCGACAACTTTAGGCTCAACCTGAGTTTTGGGCTTTTTGCCGCAGTGGCTTACATCGTCCTGTGGATAATACTGCCTGTGTCCTATGAAATCGAAGAGGATAAAAACATTAAAAAACTATACCGTAATCCTGACGATAAAGTTATAGGTGGTGTAGCAAGTGGTTTGGCTGCATATTTCGGCGTGGAAGTGATCTACACCAGGTTAGCCTTGGTGCTATTGATCTTAGCCGGTGGATCAGGATTTCTTATTTACCTTATCCTCTGGATCATCACGCCGGTAGCGAGTTCCATCACTGAGCGTATCCGGATGAAAGGCGGTGAAATAACGCTGGACAATATAGATTCAACAATCAAGGAAAACATCAATCCCATTCCAAAAGCCCCTGAATCCAAGACCAGACAAATTCTCCTCACTCCATTTCGGGTAATCGGACAGGTAATCGAGGCTATAGGGAGTGCATTGGGGCCGTTGGGAAGACTATTTCTAAACGTGATCCGGGTGATTTTCGGCTTATTCGTTTTCTTTATCGGTTTGGGGCTCACCATTACTCCATTGTTCAGTTTGGCTTTATATATGGGCGTATTTACCAACGATGATTATAGAGTACTTATGGATAATTTTCCAGTAGAACTCTTCTCCAACTTGGTATCTATATGGTTGGTAGTCGGTGCTTCCTTTCTGCTGATCATACCGGGGATCATTATCATCCTACTTGGGTTAAGCGTGTTGATGCAAAAAAATCTTATTGGAGCAAGATTTGGTTTTGTAGCACTGGGATTATGGTTATTGTGCGTCGGCATAAGTGCCTTCCAGATTCCGCTGATTGTTGCTCAGTTTAAAGAAGAAAACTGGCATAAAATAGAACAAGCTGTGCCTGTGACTGAGGGAACCATGATTCTGAGACTGAACCCTATCGGGGAAGAATCCAGCTTTAACCATGTCAATCTTAAACTAGAAGGCACTTCGGATTCACTGGTGACGCTCCGTGAGGAATTCTTCTCCAGAGGAAAAACCAAGGCAGAAGCAATGAACAATGCCAAAATGATAGGATACAATTATTCAGTATTGGATTCCATAATCACTTTTGATGAAGGATATGACATCTCCAATATCGATAAATTCCGGGATCAAAAGCTGAATCTCTTCCTCCAGATCCCTTACGACAAGCCTTTTATCATGGAACGATCACTTCTGGAAATCCTGAGAAATACGATTTACAAAAATGGATATAAATCCAATGATCTATCCCAAAATACGATTTGGGCATTCAACAGACAGGGGCTGGTATGCCTGACCTGCAAAGAAGAAATAAAGCAAAAGGAGGATCAGACTGAGGAGGAGCTATCTGAGGGAGTCAATTTTGAAGTGGAGGCGCCCGATACCGGAGAATACAGCAGAGAACAGCTCGACAGTATCAGCAGAGTGAAGTTTAATGAAAACAAACCAGACTCATCAGCTGTACTAGACTAAAACTTAAAGGCATCCGAAAGGGTGCCTTTTTTTTGTATCTTTTGGACTAAACCAAAAGCGTATGGATGTTAGTGTAAAATTTTTAGGTGCTGCAGGGTCTGTGACCGGTTCCCGATATTTATTGGACTTGGGAGATTTTGAATTCCTGATCGATTGTGGGCTTTTTCAAGGAAGAAAAGAGCTTAGACGCAGAAATTGGGACAAATTCCCCATGCCTCCCGAAGATGTAGAAGCAGTGATTCTCACCCATGCCCATCTGGATCATATAGGCTATCTTCCCAAGTTGGTTAAGGATGGATTTTCAGGGCCTATTTACTGCACAGCGGCGACGGCAGAAATTGCAAAAATCCTGCTTCTGGACTCTGGAAAACTACAGGAGGAGGAAGCAGAATACGCTAAGAAAAAAGGCTATTCCAAACACGAAAATCCTGAACCGCTATATACCATAGAAGATGCAGAAGCTGTCTTTCCGCTTCTGAAGCCTCAGGAATTCAAAAAACCTTTTGCTATACATCCATCAGTAGAAGTGACATATTATCATGCCGGACATATCCTGGGAGCGGCCATTACTAAGATAGTGATCAAGGGAGAAGTTCAAACCAAGAAACTGGTATTCTCAGGCGACTTGGGTAGATACCATGATCCACTATTGTATCCTCCTACTATGATCCCGGAAGCAGATGTGGTATGGATAGAGTCCACCTACGGAGACCGTGTTTCCTCAGTTGCCAAACCTGAAAAAGAATTGGCCAATGCCATCAATGATATATTCTCACGAGATGGATTGGCGATCATTCCGGCGTTTGCAGTGGGCCGGACTCAACTGGTCATGTATTATCTCTATCAGTTGATAAAAAAAGGGAAAATACCGAATGTGCCTATTTATCTGGATTCACCTATGGCTATCAACGTGTCGCAACTTTACAGGGAATTCCATCAGGACCATCAGTTGATAGCTGTGCTGGAAGACACAGATCAGCACCCATTCCAGCATTCTGGGCTCCACTATATCCGAAAACAAGAGCAATCACGCATGCTGAATGGCCTAAAGGAAAAGGCCATTATTATCTCTGCCAGCGGAATGGCCACAGGTGGTCGTGTACTCCATCATCTTATGCATCACCTGCCCAACGGCAGAAATGGTGTTGTTTTCGTAGGGTATCAGGCTGAAGGCACACGGGGTAGGCGAATTGTAAACGGAGAATCTGAAATAAGGATTTTCGGCCAGGATGTGTCTGTGAAAGCAAAAGTTTACAGTGTGGAAGGCTTATCAGCACATGCTGACCAAAATGAACTGATGGAATGGGCGGAAGGATTCAGTGTAAAACCAAAACTGGCCTTTATGATCCATGGGGAAGAGAAGAGCGCTACAGCGCTCGCAGAAAAACTTAATACAGAATTGGGATGGAATACCGTCATTCCAAATTATTTGGAATCATTTATGCTGTTTGAGGGAATTTGATACCATGTGTGTCAACCAATCCAATACTTAGCCTTAACCCATCAATCCATGAACAAACTAGTACTAATCCTTATCGCTGCAGCATTTACCCTAATTCTCTCAAATTGTGCCCCTTATCAACCTGAGGGACAAGGTGTAGTAGGAAAAGTCACCTGGCTCGAAGGAAACCAAATGCCTACCATAGTAGAGGAGGGCAAGAAAAACAAAAGAACTACCGTGGGAGAACCTGTGAAAAGAACCGTCAGAGTGTATCCCTTGATCACAATCTCTGATGTCACCCTAGAAGATGGGCTGTTCAAATCCGTGGCCGCAAAGCCTATCACAGAAGTCGAAACTGACGAAAATGGTCAGTACTCCGTCAACTTAAACCCCGGGAGATATTCCATCCTGACAGTAGAAGAAGGCGGCCTTTTTGCAAGTGTCTTCGACGGGGACGGAAATATCCAGCCGGTCACGGTGAAAGAGAAAGAATGGACGTTGTTGGACATCGTCGTGAATTATAAGGCAGCATTCTAATTCAAGGTTTTCATCATTTCTTACACTTGCGTAAAGACAGTAGGTCTCCGCATGACAATAAGTTTGTTCATGTAGAGACCTTTTCTTTTTAATTCATAATTTAGCTACACTATAAAAGTCTCTTTAACGTAACACACCCACAGCACACAAAACACTTGATTATAGTCAGTTACAAAAAAAAATCTATCTTCAATCGATTCATTATAAAAAATAATTAACTTTTTTTCACTTACCCAAGCAACCATTTTTTACAGAGGGGCATCTACCTAATTGAAAGCTAATTCAAATGTTCAGCAGAGTCAATTTTTCAACCGAAACAGGATTAATACAAGGATGCCTCAAAGGCGACCGGATGGCACAGCGCCACCTGTATGACCAGTATTCGGGAAAATTCTTGGCCATCTGCATCCGGTACCTGAAAGACCGGGAACATGCCGAAGATGTGATGATAGAGGGATTTATGAAAATCTTCGAAAAACTCCCCCAGTTTCAAGCCAAGGGCAGTTTCGAAGGTTGGATGAAACGCATCATCGTCACACAAGCGCTCATGACGCTGAGAAGTCACCGTCACCTGATGATGGAGATCAACATGGAAAATGACACCCAGTACAAGGATCATAACTATGAACTCAATCATATGGAAACCGAGGATCTGATGAGAATGGTAGAAAGCCTCCCTGTGGGATATAGGACAGTTTTCAATCTCTACGCCATCGAAGGTTTCTCACACCAGGAGATTGCTGATCTCTTGGGGATAACAGAAAGCACTTCAAAATCCCAGCTCAACCGGGCCAGGAATACGCTGAAGGAAAAAATCGCCAGTCAAACACCAAAAGAAAGGAGAATCAATGGCTAAGGAAAAAAATAATCTGGATCAGTTTTTCAAAGAAAAACTGGTAAACCATACAGAAAAACCAAGTACACTTGCCTGGGAAAGATTGGAATCTCAGTTGCCACAAAAATCCAAATCCCACAAAGGAATCTGGTGGGCAGCTGCTGCCTCTCTTACCATCTTATTCACCGTAGGGTACTTGGTTTTGAAAGAAGGAGATGTGTCTTTAGAAAAGCCAATCCTGGCTGACAATAGAACTGAGGAACTCTCAGAGTCTCCATCCGAAACCGAAACCACGCCAGCAAAAGATTCAGAAATCACCGTGAACGAAGCGGAAAATCAGCAAGAGGCTGAAGAATTGAAAACTAAACCAACTACTACAACACCTACGGCAAAACCTGCTGCGCCAACTTCAAAGCCTCAAAAATCACAGGTCACTACCCCACAAAATCTGGTAGCCATGAATGAGGTGAAGGAAGATCCAAAACAGGAAACAACCGAAAAGGTAGATGTTCCAAAAATAGAAGTACAGGCTCCGGAAGTCAGTGATTTGGAATTACCTTCTTTGCCCTTGGAAAAAGCAGTAGCCGAAGTAGCTCAGCCAGCTGTTTCAGAACCTGCCTATACGGTAAAAATCTATTCCAACGGGCTTAAAGAAGAACCTAAAGAAAAAAATATCATCGCCGAAATCGGCAAAACCGTTAACGAAGTGGAAGGATTACTAGGCAAAGTAGATCAGGTATTTGCAGACCTGCAGGATGCAAAAAACAATCTATTCGCCAGCATCACCACACGAAAATCCAAAGCCGGGAAATAACCACAATCCCTTTAAATCGAACCTACAATGAAAAAATACCTTCTATTATTTTGCCTGATGGCTATCGTGCAACTTGGGTTTGCCAGCAATATGCCATCCATTAGCCACACCGTATCGGGTGATAGCGTAGTGGTAGAATTCGGGAAATCCGGAAGAATAGTCATCAAAGTGGACAGCAAAGAAGACTTTGAAAAACTGAAACTGATGAACATCAATCAGATCATCCGTGAACTCGACCTGGAAGAAGATGCAGACAGCGGAGAAACTACCATAGTGGAGATCAAACGAAAAGACGGAAGCTCTAAGCAGGTGGTAAAAGTAACCGAAAACGGAGCGGAAACAGAAGTGTATATAGGAGGCATGCGCCTCTTGGTCGATGAAACCGGTGAGAACACCAAAGTCCGCTTTGAGCCAGGGCTAAAAAGACGAAGTGATCCTCCCTTCAGAACCTACTTCAACCTTGATCTGGGGGTAAACAATTACCTTGAAAACGGCAAATTCCCGACTTCCAACGAACCTTATGCGGTGAAAGGATGGGGAAGCTGGAATGTAGGGGTCAACTGGATGGCCGCGCAGCGGATCTCCAAAGGCTTCTATTGGGACTTCGGATTGGGCTTCCAATTCTACAACTTCAAGTTTGAAAACCGTGATTTTCAAGCCATCAGAGGAGACGAATCCATTTCTTTCATCCAGAGAAATGACGTGGACGGTTTTAAGAGCAAAATCTCGGCTTCTTACCTCACTGCCATGACTATGC
>CBFGUY010000053.1:0-22169 GCA_965651895.1 uncultured Algoriphagus sp.
CCTCCTGAATTGGAGAAGTTCATAGAACCGGAAAAGTTGAACTTTTCACTGGCTGTAACCGTGCCAGAAAGTTTGGCGGTGGTTCTTGCCCAATTAGAGAATGGAATGACACCATCTTGATCCAATCTGCTTACAGAACCAAAAAAGGTGGCTTTTTCATTTCCGCCTGATACACTGAAGCTATTGTCTATTGTTACTCCGGTATCAAAAGCATTGTCCCAATTGTTCTGATAGACATAATTGGGATCATTTTCTTCGGCAATATTTGCTCCCCAGGCTGGCCAAAAACTATTGTCATCCCGCTCACCGGAGAAGCCCTGACCGTATTCATTTTGTAGAGCTGGCTTTTTTACCAATTTATCAAACCCTACAGAGCTGTTGAAGTTGATTTGTACCTGTCCTGATTTTCCTTTTTTGGTAGTGATAATTACTGCTCCGTTTGCTGCACGCACACCGTATAGGGCTGTAGCGGCAGCACCTTTTAATACGGACATGGATTCTATGTCATTAGGGTTGATGTCTGCCATCCTATTGGACATTCCGCGCGGGGTTCCAGTTGATTCTACCGTAGAATTATCCACAGGGACACCATCCACGACAAACAGTGGTTGGTTGTCCGCATTTGGGTCTAAAGAGTTAATGCCCCGGATAACTATTCGGGCGGATTGGCCTGGGGCCCCGCCGGAACTTGTCACTTGAACACCCGCTACCTGGCCTTGAAGTGCGTTGACAAGGTTAGGCTGCTTGGTGGCTGTAATCGCTTCCGAATCGATACTCTGTGCCGAATACCCCAGCGATTTTTTCTCTTGCGATATACCAAACGCTGTCACGATAAATTCATCAAGTTCAGAGGCTTCAGTTGGCATGGCCACATTCACGGTAGAATTGTTACCCACAGCTTTACTGACGGTCTGAAAGCCAATAAAGGAGAATACCAAAACTGATTCGGAATTAGGAACGGAGATCGAGTAATTGCCTTCCAAGTCGGTCACGGCACCTGTAGTGGTACCCTGAACCACTATGCTCACCCCTGGAAGTGGCATGCCATCTTCTTGGGCTGTTACTTTCCCTGTGACAGTCTGCTGGGCGTAGAGTGGACTATACGCCAGAAAACCCAGGAGAAAAAGCAAGGTCATTGCGTAGTTTTTCTTCATGTGTTTAGTGTTTATGGATTATAAATTGGTTTTTATTGATATCTGGCAATTTCCTGCACAGTTCTTTTTACTTCTGTAATGGTAACTATCAGTTTTTCAGTGTTCTAAACTGTAAAATCTGTCTCAATGGAAAAACCTGAGCGGTTTTGATTTTAATCCATCTTATAGCACATAATTTCACCCTAAAGCCTGTAATTATCCGAAAATCGGACTGATTTAGGTTGTTCTATCTATCATTTTTCCATAAATTAAGAATAATGCTTTATTAATTTCAATTTTTTAAGGGTGATTTTTAATAAAAACACAACAATTAATTTCTCTTCAAATAATATTTGCCTTTGCGTGTTTGTGCCGTATTTAATTCTGGATACATGCAAGTTTTAGCTAAGATGCTTACATTGGGCAAAAAAAAGACTGCCTTCTTAAAAGGCAGCCCTGTAATAAGCTTTAACTATCGTGGAGGATTAACTCACCTGATTTCGGTGATCACCTCTGACACTCCATTTTTTCTGTCTTCATAGTTGATTTCTTTTTTTATCTCAATTTTATCGGCCACAGGATCTGCATGAGGACGCTGGCTGATGTGAGGAGCAATGATCAGTGCTACTATGGACATCAATTTGATAAGAATGTTCATAGAGGGGCCAGAGGTGTCTTTGAAAGGGTCTCCAACAGTATCACCTGTGACGGAGGCCTTATGGGGTTCGGATTTTTTATAATACATCTCGCCGTCTATTTCCACACCCTTTTCAAAAGACTTCTTGGCGTTATCCCAGGCTCCACCTGCATTGGATTGGAACATTCCCATCAAAACACCGGAGACAGTCACGCCGGCAAGTAAGCCTCCAAGCATCTCGGCCGAAGATACCTGCTCAAATACCCCTTGAAAACCAAAGCCTATAAGCATAGGAGTGATCAATGCAATAGCTCCAGGAAGTAACATCTCACGCAGAGATGCTTTAGTGGATATTTCCACACATTTTTCATATTCAGGTTTGGCTTTGTATTCCATGATGCCGGGGATTTCCCTGAACTGACGTCTTACTTCATTCACCATGTCCATCGCTGCCCTGCCTACTGCCGCTATGGCAAGCGATGAAAAGATGAATGGTATCATACCGCCTACAAACAGCGCAGCCAGTACAGGAGCTTTGAAAATATCGATCGCATCTATGCCAGCCACTCCTACAAATGCCGCAAACAGCGCTAAAGATGTCAAGGCCGCTGAAGCGATAGCAAAGCCTTTGCCTGATGCGGCGGTGGTGTTTCCCACTGCATCCAATATATCTGTTCTATGCCGTACTTCTTCTGGTAGCTGGCTCATCTCGGCTATTCCTCCTGCGTTGTCCGCTATGGGACCAAAAGCATCTATTGCCAGTTGCATAGCTGTAGTGGCCATCATGCCCGCGGCAGCTATCGCTACTCCATAAAGCCCCGCAAATGCATAGGAACCCATGATGCCGCTAGCCAATACCAAGATAGGGAGTACGGTGGACTCCATGCCTACAGCAAGCCCTGCAATGATATTGGTGGCGTGTCCTGTGCCGGATTGTTGGATGATGGATTTCACCGGGCGTTTGCCCATCGCGGTATAATACTCCGTAATGATACTCATCAGAGTGCCTACGACCAAGCCAAGAATAATGGCATAAAAGACATCCATATTGGTGAATTCATAGCCCCGTATTGACAAGGTCTCAGGAAGCATATACTTCACAACAAAAAAGGAAGCGATGCCAGTGAATACGATGGAAGACCAATTACCCATGTTCAAGGCATGTTGTACGTCGCCGTTATCATTTTTGATCGTCACAAAAAACATCCCTAAGATAGAGAAAATGATCCCTAGTCCCGCCAATACCATAGGAAGTAGGATAGGGGCGATTCCTCCGAAGTTATCCAGGGAGACTATTTCGCGTCCCAAGACCATGGTGGCAAGAATAGTAGCTACATAGGATCCAAATAAATCAGCGCCCATACCTGCTACATCACCTACATTGTCTCCCACATTGTCGGCTATTGTTGCAGGATTTCTTACATCATCCTCGGGGATACCTGCTTCTACTTTTCCTACTAGATCGGCTCCTACATCTGCGGCCTTGGTGTAGATACCGCCCCCCACACGTGCAAAAAGCGCAATGGATTCAGCACCTAATGAGAAGCCTGCCAGTACCTCGAGTGCCTTTTCCATTTCCACTCCATTCACTCCCGCACCTGCGCTCTGTACATACATGTGATAGAATAAGATGAATAAAGACCCTAATCCTAAAACAGCCAATCCGGCCACGCCAAGCCCCATCACAGAGCCCCCGGTAAAGGATACCTTAAGTGCGTGTTTCAAGCTTGTTCGGGCAGCCTGAGTAGTTCTGACGTTTGCTTTGGTGGCAATGTTCATCCCTATGTATCCTGCGAAAGCTGAAAAAACCGCTCCGATAAGGAAAGAAATAGCGATAACAGGACTGGAGGTTTCCACGGACATACCAGACCATGCCAATAAAATGATGGCTATAACAGCGAAATAGGATAGCACCTTCCATTCTGCCTTCAGGAATGCCATAGCTCCATCTGCAATATATCCGGCGAGTTCCATCATGTTTTTATCACCGGTTTGCTGCCTAGTGACCCAGGCAGATTTAATGGCCATCACGATGAGGCCCACCAGTCCCAGTGCAGGGACCACATAAATTAAAGCTTGTTCCATTGAGTATATCGTACAGTTATATTGAGATTGTTAATTGAACAAATATATAACTTCTCAATTACCGATCAATTGCAGATAATTATTCCTTAAAATCCTGTTTTTGAAGAATTTATTGTATAAATCGCAAGGAAATGAAGGTTTGGTTTGGGTATTATTTGAGAAAAGCTCGGATTGATTGAAATTTGGTAAAATGAGGGGATCTGGGTTTTCCTTTAATCTTTTTTCTTTCAGAAATTTTAATTGAGCCTGTAAATACTCGCTCATAAACTAATTTGGTAATTGAGTGGGGTTTACCAGATGAATTAGTTACTTTGTGAGCCAAAGAATAAATTGTTATGGCAAAGCACAAAGGTGAATACGCTACTTTTCTAGACGACAAGTCTTCTCTGGACACATATTCTCCCATGCTCAGGGCACTTTGGTATGATGGGAATGGGGATTGGGAGCGAGCGCATGAGCAGGTGGATAGCTTGGGCGGTAAGTCAGCTGCCAGGATCCATGCATATTTACACCGAAAGGAAGGTGACCTATGGAATGCCGATTATTGGTATGGAAGGGCGGGGGTGAAGAGACCGGACATGACCTTGGATGAAGAGTGGAAAATGCTATTAATGCAATATTCCGTTTGAAAATCTGGTGGAATTACGGCTGATTTTGACTAAAACAGTAAAAAAATACCCTATATAGGGTATTTTTTTGCAGGATCAGGAAGGCTATTTTTGGCTAATTATTAATGTTTTAATCAGATCATGAAATTCTTTTATCTATCCTCTAATCCAAACGATGAGGAAGCCTATGTGATCCATGAACGGGAATGCGGGGATATGCCCGGTGTCTATGAACGCGATTACCTTGGACCTTACAATTCTGGGCGAGAAGCTTTGAGGAAAGCCTCAAGTTTAAAGAATAATGTGAAGCTGTGCGAAAAGTGTTGTAAGCACCAAGAGTATTCTGTTGTTTCAAACATCAAGGATATATAGAGAATAGGATATTAGGTAAGTGCTTTCTTATCCGAATTTCTCAACTGGCTTCCCAAACATATTTTATCAATATGCTGACAGAGCTGCTGCTGCGACAATTCCGTCTTGAGCAGAGCTGGCACCTGAGATCCCAATGGCTCCTATGAGCACATCATCCTTGAAAATCGGTAGTCCCCCTTCGATAGCAATGGCATTTGGCAGCGTTGCAATCCTGTTGCCCCCTTCGCTTTTCATCATGTCTTCAAAGGCTTTTGTCGGCCGTTTGAAATACACAGATGTTTTTGCTTTAGCCAGTGCTACGTCTATGCTGCCGATTTGCACCCCGTCCATTTTGCGGAGCGAAACAATGTGGCCGCCGGCATCCAGTACCACAATAACCATATTCCAGCCCTCTTCCTTGGATTTTTCCTCGGCGGCATTAGAAATTCTGGTCGCATCTTCCAGTGTGAGGAAGGGTTGGGTGTTGCTCTGTGCCAGACTGAACAGGGGAAGCAAAAGAAGGAGGAGGATAGCTGGTTTTTTCATTTTATATGGTTGTTTTTCAATGATCATACTGACTGGGCTGACTTGCGTCAGGAGATTGCTCGTGGATAATTCCTATCTACGTACTTTAGCTTATATATGTGATTAATTTAAGGTTGACTACGTGAACAAGTGGATTTACTAGAGGGTGAATTTAATAATTTTTTGGAGGTTGCCATGAAAACCTTAACTTGATAAGTATATTAGTTTTCAAACCCTTAACCTAAAAATCTTATGAATTACATTTCGAGAAGAAATACCTTAAAGTCTCTTGCACTTGGAGCCGGAGTTGGATTAGTGTCGCCTTTCAGCGTATTTTCCTCAGCTTCAGCACGTAAAGAGAAGCTCGGAATAGCCTTAGTTGGGCTGGGATATTACAGTACTGACCTACTTGCACCGGCGTTGGAAAAGACGGAGAATTGCTACCTCGCCGGGATTGTCACCGGTACGCCTTCCAAGGCAGCTATATGGAAGACAAAGCACAATATCCCTGAAAAAAATATTTACAATTACAATACGTTTGACTCCATTGCGGAGAATCCTGATATCGATGTGATCTACATCGTATTGCCTCCATCTATGCATAAGGAATATGTCATTCGTGCGGCCAAAGCAGGAAAACACGTATGGTGCGAAAAGCCTATGGCTATGACTGTGGAGGAGTGCCAGGCAATGATCGACGCATGTAATCAAGCAAATGTGTCTCTTTCTATCGGATATCGCTGTCAACATGAACCCAATACACAGGCTTTTCAGAAAATTGTGAAAGAAAAGAGCCTTGGGAGCGTATTGGGACTGGACTGTGCGGCTGGTTATAGGGAAAACCGGACAAACCACTGGAAGCAAAAAAGGGAAATGGGAGGAGGGGTCATTTACGATATGGGGGTATATGCAATCCAAGGTGCCAGGCTGGGAGCCAATATGGAACCAATCGCAGTGAATTCAGCGAAGGTTTGGGCGGAAAGACCTGAGATTTATCAAGATGGACTAGGTGAAGTTGTAGAAGCAGAACTGGAATTTCCCGGAGGTATTATAGGGACGATCAAAACATCCTTTGCAGAAAATATAAATTTTCTGAATATAAAATGTGAAAAGGGAATGATAGAAATGGAACCATTCTCTGCCTACGCTGGAAATAAAGGTAAAAGCCCTTTGGGTGAAATTAATTTCCCCTTTCAGCAACCTATGGAGCAGGTATGGCAGATGGATAACGATGCGAAAACTATAATGGAAGGTAAACCTCAAGCTGTACCGGGAGAGGAAGGATTGCGAGACATCCGTATAGTGGAGGCGATTTTAGACTCGGCTGAAAAGGGTCAAAAAGTAGAAATCTAGCGGTGTCCTGTCCATTTCAGCTGTGTCCTGAGCAGTTTGGAGCACATATAGTCAATTTTCGTCTAAGTATTTTAGTTAATTTTTAGCCTGAAATTTTGCAGAAAATTTAAAAAACCGAGCAGTTTTATGAAAAGATCATTTTTCTGCACTAAAAATTAAAAATAAACACCAAAAGACTTCAAATGGCACTATAAATGATGTTTATTGTATCCAATTACATTTTATAACCAACCAATAAAACGATTATGAGCAAACACCAAGAAGTTAAAGATTTGGTCGATTCTTTAGAATCAGACTTTGCGAAGTTCTATGAGAATGGTAACAAAGCAGCCGGCACAAGAGTAAGAACTGGAATGCAGGCCCTAAAAAATCTAGCACAGGAAATCAGAGCTGAAGTGACAGCAATGAAAAACGCCGCTAAATAATCACTTTAGTGACTAACGATAAAAGCCCCGATGGAATTTTCTATTGGGGCTTTTTATTGAGTTCAGTTGCTGTTCCTTATTTGCGGATGATCCCGTCTTTTACCAATTGGTATTCCACTGCCTGGGCGAAGGTTCTGGAAAATGATTCAAGGGAAGATGGGTTAGTAGTCTCAGATTGGGCGGACCATACCAATGCTTCGCTCTGAGCATCGTAAAGGTTCATTTCTATATAGTAGTTCTTGTCTGTAGTATAATAACCTGGATCGTACATTACAGGATTGTAATAGGAATAGTATCCATAAAAACCACCGTAGAAACCGCCATATCCCAAAGGAGAGTACATGGTAGTGCCCGGTACATAGCGTGTTTCTGATGTTTGATCTAGTAGAGCTATAGTAAGAATGGCATCATGACCTGTATCTTGTATCGCTTTTACCGTTTTTTCTTTGTTTTCCGGTGTGGCTTTGAAGCCCGGGGGGATGATCTCAAAACTGCTACTGGCCTGAATACCATCTTCTTTCAGGATTGTGTCTATGTCATTTTCGATAGTTTGTCTGGCTACCAACTTATCCGTCAGTGCTGTGACGAAAATATTTCCATATCCCCCTGCCTTGACTTCGGGTGCTTTCCAAGAACCTGTGATTTTAGTGCTCGGAGCACAGGCTGTAACTAGGGCGGCTAGTAATAAACCTGCCAGTAAATTTAGTTTTTTCATTGTTCTGGGATTGATTTGTTAGTTAAGTCTACTTTTTCGAAAAGGCTGCTTACCGCTGCTTCTATAGCTGCCTGCTTCTTCTCTTGTTTTGTTGGGATTATATCTGATACAGTACCTACCCAAACAGCCGCATTGGTTTCAGAATCCACCAAGTGCATGGTTAAAGTGCCTTCTTTATATTTATTCACCACTACTTCCTCGCTCTTCCAGGTGTAGCTGCGTTGCCCCGAGTACATAAATGGATCTGTGGCTAAGTTTGTCTCACGGGTTTGCTCTTTGTTTTCAATTACTAAACCCAAGTTTATTTTAAGCTCACCAGCTGCTGGATCTTCAGAGAGCCCTCTGGAGGTCATTTGGGTGGTTATTTCCTGCTTTAGGAAGTCAATGGCCTGTGCGAAAAGCGGAACTTCAGTCTCACTTTGATCTATTTTCATAAATGAAAATGTCGTGTACTCTTGAAGATTGAAATTCTCATATTCACTGTGTTCTACGATCACCTGAGGCGTAGAGCAGAATGAAATTACAATTACTAGAAAGTACAGGGGGTAAAGGTTACTTCTTTTCATTGGCTTTGAGATTATTAATATCCGCTATTGGATAAGACCTTTAACAAAATCCTAATTTTTGGCTTGGGTTAGTTTTCATCTATAAAAGGAAGCTCTTGCTGCATCGCATTTCTGATAGTATTGTGAATGTAGGTGTCTATTTGAAGGAATTTTGCCGCATCTAAGGCTGAGGTTGCCTTTTTGAACTTTTTATAGTAGCTGGAATGAAGTTTAGAAAGAGCTAAATCATTACTTAACGTTCTTTTAGCCAGTTGGTCAGCCTCTTCTTCTCCGATCTGATCATAAGCTGTTAGATAATCATTTATAATCTTGATTCTTTCTCTGGATATTTCTTTTCTATCCTCTTCATAAGCCTGGTATATGGACCAAAAACTATCAGCTAGGGATTCAGGCAAGTCCATGTAACCTTCTATGATCAGTTTTTTATCCATGCCAAATGATGACTGGATTAATGTGATTTCGTTATCCACAGCAGATTGGGCAGAGGAAAAGTGGACAAAGAAAATGAAACTAAACGCAGTAAGTAAAAATGAGTTTTTCATAAGTATTTAGTTTATAAGTTGAAGATTATGTAATAAAGTTAAACTTATTTCAGAGATTCAGTGAAAAAAAATGATGGAATAATCCTAAAAAGATTGGGTGTTTCCTGCTTTTCTAAAATGCCTCATTGATATTGAGATAGAACCCGGAATTGCCGTTTTGTCCGAATCCATAGTCAGCTGTAATAGTAGTTCGGTTTTCTTTGTTGATCATCACACGCAAACCTAACCCATAGCCTGGGTTTACTTTTGTAAATAGGTTTTCTTGAGTCAATTTGCTTCCAAAACTTGCTGCATTCACGAAAATAGTTCCACCAAAAGTTTCCTTATCTCTCTGCAGAGGGAAGCGATACTCCGCTTCTGAATACACCATGCTTTCTCCTCTGAATCGCCCTTGAGAATATCCTCTACCCGAACGCCCAAACAGGTCATAGCCGATTGAAGGTAAGGCCATGTAGGGGAGATCGCCTGAAACAAGGAAATTGGCATAACTCCACAGTGCCAATAAATGACGTTTCCGCCTTTCACTTAAAGGGAAATAATGGCGGTAGTCGAGTAGGAGGGTGGAAGAAGATTGGTTCGAACCTAAAAATTCCGGATTGATTTTGTAAGAGACTAAAGCAAAGTTTGTCTCATAAGGAGATACCGCCAAATCCCGGTTTTCCATTACCGCATTCAATGTAATTCCCGAAAGTGTGTTTTTGTTTAATTGAAATCCTTTGGCATGATTGTAAAAATCATTGGAGAAAGTAAGCTCTTGGGAGATTCCATCCTCCATAAAATTGTCAATTTTGGAATAGATATCAAGATGATAGCCCATACCTAGGTAAAACTTAGAGGTAGAGATTCGCTTGAGCACGGTCTCATAGAAACGTACCCAATTATAATCCATTTGCTGTTTGCCCCACCAGACATCCGGTTGTTTAGGGTTTTCTATAGGGGCATTCGGACTAGAACTTCCTAATCCGAAAGTAGGCTGAGAGGTAATAAAAAAACGCCAATCGCCCACAAGAACCCAACTATCATCTGCAAGGAAAATAGTACTCCGGGAGCTGATCAGCCATTGTTTTTTGGTCGTGTACACTAGATTCCCTACCAGATTAGACAGATGGGTGCTTTTAGGATCTCCCATTCTCCACGTAGCTGATGGTGCTATGCCAAATAGCCAGCCGTTTGCAGGGTTTGAAGCAATGGCAGGCAATGGCACCAATTTGAAATCCCGAATCTGATTTGGCTTATATACTATTGAATCTTGTGCGAAGATTGGTAGGTTGATCAAAAAAAGCAGAGCAAAAATCAGGATCCGAGTCATGAAAATGAGATGTCTAGTTGTAGTTGGAAACGTAATTCATTGTCTTGGGGTAAATATTTATCTTCAAATGTAAACCGTGTTACTTCAGTTGTCAATTTATTCTTATGTCCGGCAAAAAACCAATTGAAAGCTAAGGCCAATTCTTGTTGTTTGTTTCAAATATCCACAAGTGTGGACGTATGACAGCATATCTTGTAACCTGAGTTCGATTAATAAAATATAGAATTATTGGGGTTGAAAAATAGATAAAATCAGTGTGCTTTAGTATGTTTAAGTTATTGAAATTAAAACAGATACAAGATAATCACATGGTTTTGTCTAACTCTAAAATTACTCAAAATTTCTGTCTAGTTGATGAATTTTGCCTTGAATTTTAGTTTCTCCTTGCTTTTTAAGATTTTGGGGGATATAAGTTAATGTATATCCGCTTTTCTACCAATAATAAAACAATAGCAATATAGGATTTGGTGAACTCTAACATTGAGGCTACTTCGGTCACCCCTGCCTAAAGGCGCAGGCAGGCGTCTTCGGTCTTTCCTGCAAACAAACCAAAGAAAATAAGGCTACTGGCATCATTGCGGGTAATCATAATATGGGTTTTTCGTTTCTTTGGAAAAAAATCAAGGTTCCCAAATATTCGGGAACCTTGAACTAAAACACATCCAATTTTAACTATTTATAAGCTTTTAAACATTGATTAATAACCAGGGTTCTGTGTCAAATTACTGTTTTTATTGATTTCTTCCTGGGGAATGGGATAAAGGATTCTGTAATCTCCATTGGGTTCATGAGAAAACCAAGACTTGGTAGTGAACACCCCGAAGCGGATCATATCCTGTCTTCGCCGGCATTCTTCAAAAAATTCATATCCTAACTCATCCATAAACCGACCATAGAGGATGTCATCCCCGCCTTCATGGGTAGTAGCGTGCACATCCCTACGTCCATAATCATACCTACTACCTCCCATGAGTTCTGCTGCGGTAACAGGTGCTTCTGCGGGATTATTTCTAAAGCTACGTTCTCTTACCTGTGTCACAATAGCAGCGGCCTCACCGGCATTTCCGGTACGCAGCAAACTTTCCGCTTTCATCATCAGAATATCGGCATATCTAAAAAATGTATAGTCATTGTTCGGTATTACACCGGCACCTTGTTCTACTTCAAATTTGCTTAGACGTAAACCATGAACAGCTTGAGACGTATCAACAGCAGGCAAATCGTTAATCAAAATTAAATCATCACCTTTTAAAGATCCATTTTGAACCGTTAGCTTATTGCCGTTTCTATCATACAGTTGTCCCTTTAGCCAGTTTTCAGTATACCTCTCATCCAATGGGTTAAAGGTGTCAATAAATTGTGGAATGGCACATATTCCTCCCCAAGGAGAAAATCGAAGGCTGTATGTTTCCTGAGCCTCTTGAGGAAGTGTCTGCATATGATGGTCAAAAACATTCCAACCAGCTGTATAGTTTTCATCAAAAATCAATGACCAGATGATCTCTTTTGAATTCTCGTTATAAACAACAAAATTATTCTTTTGATTGCTTTCCAATTCATATTTGCTGGATGCTATTACAATATCACATTGTTCTATGCATTTATCCCACATGGCTTCACCGGTAAACACTTCCGCATTCAGATAAAGTTTGGCTAATAAAGTATGTGCCACCCATTTATTCACTCTACCATATGAAGCATTGCCTGTTTCCTCAATTAGCAAATCGATATTGTCAGTAATATCTTTTACCAGAAAGTCAAACACTTCTTTTCGCGTGTTCTGTTCAGGAAGAAATCCCTCGGGAACATCGAATTTTGTAACAATCGGTATGTTTCCATACATATCCAAGAGGACATAATAATAGGTGGCCCTTAGCACCTTAAGTTCAGCCAACGCACTTTCTTTGAACTCTCCCAAAGGAACAAGATCATTTTCTATTTGATAAATTATCCTGTTTGTGGTTGTAATCCCTCTATAAGCTCTCCTCCAACACTCAACGATTACCAGATCATCTGCAGTCCACTTATGCTCATGGAGTCTTCTGTAATCACCGGCATCCACCCAGCCCCATGGTCTTTTTGGGATAACCAATGCATCAGAGCTGACCTCTTGTGCCCAAAAGTAGCTCCCCCATCCTCCGAAAAGGTCTTTCCAGGGAACATATGCGGATGCAATTATGGAACCTACTTCACTTTCTGTAACCTCAAAGTCTTTAGCGATCAGTATGCTGTAACTTTCATCTGCCAGTTCTGTACAACCGATGCTATTCAGTAGAATAGCTGATAAGAGAAATATTTTTATTGCCTTCATTTTTCTGAATTTAGAATTTTATACTAGCTCCAATTGTAAATGTCCGGGTAGTTGGATACTTATCCCTATCATCAATGCCTGGAGACAAACCGTTCCAATTTACCTCAGGATCTATACCTTTATATTTGGTGATAATGAAGGTATTAAGTGTAGAAACATGAAATCTTATGGAGTGGATATGCTTCGATTTGAGCTGGTTGACATTATACCCCAAAGTAATATTATCGATCTTTACGAAGTCCCCATCCTCCACATAGTAATCGTTATATTCCAATGGGACATTTTCATTTAATATCGTCTTTCCAAAAACAGGTTCATATGCTGATTTCAGGCGGTTGTACCGTTCATCTCCCGGGTTTTCATAATACATCCTTTGAAAGTTGATAATTTGGAACTTAAAGGAACCTCGCATGGTCACGCCAAAATCAAAATTCTTATAATGAACGGTGTTGTTCCAGCCGGCATGGAAATCAGGAATACCATTTCCTATTATTTGCTTTTCATCGAAACTTCTGTTAAAATCGCCATAAGCCACCTCTTCTCCTGCACTGTTTTCGTAAATCCAATAGCCATCATCCGATATATCCGCTACATTGTAACCGTGAAAATTCCCTATTTCACCTCCTATTTCTACAAGGTGTGTATGTGTTTGGATAGGTACTCCGGTATGTCCTGTCGGAAAATAATTCGTCTCTAATTTGTACAAATCATTCGATAAGCTTACAAGCTTGTTGGTATTGGTGGAGTATAATAACTGTGTAGTCCAATTTACATTTTTTGTTTTTACCGGGTCTATAGACAGACTGACTTCAAGCCCCTTGTTTTCCATCATACCAACATTCGCTCTTGTGGACGGATAAATATTGGGAGGACTAGGTACCTGGTAGTCATACAACAATCCATCAATTCGTCTTACGTAATAATCCACTGTGCCATATACTCTATTACTAAACAATTCAAAATCAACACCTACGTTAAATTCCTTCTTTTCCTCCCATTTCAAATATGGATTTGGGTTCCTTGTAGGTACCAAAGAGCGGACCCAGGCGCCATTGACCAAGTAATAGTCTGAGAAACCTAGTGTAGCAACACCTAAAAAAAGATCGGCCGGAGCGTTTCCGGTGACACCGTACCCAGCTCTTAGCTTCAGGTTATTGACAACACTGATATTATCCATAAAGCCTTCTTCATGTACTCTCCAGCCCAATGATAAAGCAGGGAAAGTTCCCCATGGTTTTTCGGCACCATACAGCTGGCTTGCTGCTTCACGACGTACACTGGCCAAAAGCAAATATTTATCTTTGTAGGTGTAATTGACTCTACCGAAAAAACTGATCAGGTTGGTTTTTCCTCTGGAGCTGCTCTGGCTGGCTAATCCATCTGCAAGCGCCTTTCCTGCCCCAATATCTGCATATCCCACTTGATCGGTTGGAAAGTCAAAGTTACTCATCGACATATCAAACCACTCGTTTTCTTGATAGCCATATCCTCCGAGTACAGAAAATTCATGTCCACCGAATCCTTTTGAATAATTGGCAGTAAGCTCTGAATACTTATTTGCGGCATCTCTGTTGCCTATTGAAGCATAACCGTTACGTCCGTCCCGTATATTGCTGATATGGTTCTTGGTCTCAGAGTAACCCCGGGCATCATTGAACTTATCATAGGCAAACATTGCTTTTAGGTTTAGTCCGTCCAAAGGCATATATTCTATAGTACTATTATACCTGGTAAATTGGCTTCTCTTACGACCATCGCTTTCATATAATCTAGACAAGGGGTTTTCATAGTCAAAGATCCCTTCCTGAAACCATCTGCCATCCTCCGTTTTGATTGGAGAAGTGGGGTTCTGAATAGTCATTTGACGGTAGGTCCAACCACTAAAACTGGTGTTATCACCTGTAGTAGTGAATGAATTTTGTCTTCCCAGTATACCTATATTAAATACCAGTTTATCATTAAGCATTTTGTGCTTGATATCGACACGGCCACTAAAGGTTTTGTTGTCAGATTTAAGCATGATGCCTTCCATATCGCGATAGTTGAGATTAATGAGGTAACTGGTTTGCGCTTTACCTCCACGATAGGTCAGGTTATGAATTTGTGAAAAGGGGCTCCTTGTTCCTTCTTTAAACCAGTCGGTATCAGAACCGTTATCCCAACTTGCATCCCGTGTCCCATCTGCTATTTGCTTCCTGTAATCAGCTGCCGTAAGCATATCCAGTTGTCGGTAAACCTGATCTGTGCTCATTTGTACACTGTATTCGACAGAATTGATCTGATTCTTATCAAAACCTTTGGTGGTGATCAATATCACCCCGTTGTTCCCGCGTACACCATAAATCGCCGCTGCGGAACCATCTTTAAGTACATCAATAGATTCTATATCCTCGGGAGCAACTGTCCGGAAGTCACCAGGAATCCCATCTATTAAAATCAAAGGAGACGAACTGGCGCCTAAAATAGTTGTATTGCCTCTAAGCGATACCTGCACCCCACTGGTAGGGTCCCCACTGGTGGATCCAATAGTCAATCCTGCCACTTTACCTTGAATCAACTGCCCCACATCCTTAACCGGTGCCCTGACAAAATCTTCCGCTTTTACAGAAGCTACTGAACCGGTTACATCTCCCTTCTTCTGGGTGCCATAACCAATTACCACTACTTCTTCCAATGCTAAAAGATCTTCATCCAATTGGACATCAATGACAGTTTGGTTGCCCACTGTCACAGTGGTGGATTCATATCCTATAAATGAAAACACCAAGGTGGCTCCTTCGGCTACTTCTATGGAATAATTACCGTCAATATCAGTTACCGTGCCTGAGGAAATTCCCTGAATGCTTACGACAACTCCTGGAATGGGTTCACCATCGGTATCCGTAACTTTTCCTGTTATGATCACTTCTTCAGAGATCACCACCTGTTGTTGCGTTTTTGAAGGTGATTGGCTGATGTCTATATTATGATTGACCTGCTTGAAGCTAAGGTTTGACTGATAGACAATTTCCCTTAAATGGTCCTCAATGGTGTTTTGAGAAGACGAGAAGCGGTAAACCTCATTGCGGTTTATATGCCTTTTGTCATAAGAAAAGTTAAAATCAGTTAGTTTTTCCACCGTGGAAATGAAATGTTTCAGAGTCATTTCCTTGCTGCCCAGATCGATGGACACCTCATCGATGGACTTAAACTGCGCATTTACCTCTCCGGCGGTTACCAATGAGATAAAAATCATTTGGATAAATATTCCATATAGGAAATACTTCGACAACATATAGATTGTCCTTTGTAATTTTAAATTCATAATTTTGAGTTTAATAAAGTTCAGAAAACAGGGTAGAGGATGCGTCCATTCCCCAATGTACTTGCATTCATACTACCCCTTTTGACTTGGCCATCCGCTTCGGCGGATGGTTTTTTTATGAGCTGTTAATTTTCATGGTTATTTGGGTTAAAATTTAATCCGTATTTTTTTTTCATTAATCTCATATTCAAATCTTTCTACATAGGACATGCGATCTAGCACCATTTTCAAACTCTCATTATTGTACTTTCCGGTGAGATGCCAGGATTGTGTTGGACTCCCTGTTGTTTGGATATTCACGCCATACCACCTTTCCAGTTCTTCGATGACTTCTAAATAAGGAGTTTCCTTGAAGTGTAGAATTCCATCTTTCCAACCGGTTACCCAATCTCCTTCAAATTCGTCTACCAGAGTTTTCTGTTCAGTTTTGATGTATTGGAGTCTCTGTCCGGGGGAAAGCACGATCTTTTCCTGGGTGTCTTTGTTTTCCACTTTTACTTTACCGTGAACAAGTGCCACATTGAACCGTTCTTTGTAGAAGGTATTGATGTTAAAAGCGGTTCCTAATGCAGTAGTCGATAGGCTACCGGTGATTACCTGAAAAGGACGTTCGGGATCTTTGGCTACGTCAAAATAAGCCTCGCCTATAAGATGTACTTTTCTCAGTGAATCGGAAAAGTTTGAAGTGAATTCCAGTTTGCTGTCTGAATTGAGCCAAACCAAGGTGCCGTCTGGAAGTTTAAATTTACTTTTTTGACCTCTCGGGGTCTGTTTTTGAATGGTAGTAATAGGTTCTTCTTCCTTAGTGCTTTCTTCCGGTGAAAAAGGAGGTTGAAGCAATCCAAGAAACAAAAAAAATGCAAGTAAAAAGACGGCAGCCACTTTTGCTTCAAAAGCAAAATGATTGCACCATGGAAGTAATGTGGAAGCCTGTTTGTTTTTTTCTTTATCAGTGGGCTGGCTTTCTTTTCGAAAAATCTCTAAAAGTATTTTCTCTTTTTCCAGGTCAGGGAGTTCATTACGGGTAATTTGGATGCCCAGCACCATTTCCCTTGCGGTGAAAAAATCCTCACGCTTGTCCGGGTGTACATCCAACCATTTTTGCCAGTAACGGTCCGTATGTTCATCAGGCTTTTTAACCCAACGTACAAATTCTTTATTCTTTAAAAGTTCACTAACTTGGTCTTTCATGGATTTTTTTGTACTCTTCCGTATATAACAGGAAGAAACCTCAAGAAAACCATCACGAAAATCAGAAAATTTTTAAATTATTTTTTAATGAGCGTAGACTTTAGAGAATCAATGGTGCGGTACAATAGGGTTCTGGTAGCTTTTAGGCTGGAAAATCCCATGATTTCTTTGATCTGCTCATAGCTTAAATCCTCAAAAAAATAATAATATACCATTTCTCTTTGCCGTGTTGTCATTTTTTTGAGCGCGGTATTTAGTTGTTTAACCTGTTCTTCTTGGATCTGTTGATTGATCAAAATTTGTTCGTGGGAAAAAGTTAACTCAAAATGGGTGATTTGATCTAATGGGATTACTTTGTGGAGCAACGTGTTCTTTTCACGGACTACTTTTCTTCTCAAGGCTTTAAACAAATAGAATTTTATGGAGCCTGTTTTGCCTAATTTTTGGCGGTTGGTCCGGATTTCTACGAATAGGTCTTGAATGGCATCCTTTACTAATTCCTCATCATCGGAAAACTTGCACCCATAATCAAATAAGTCAGATACATAAATTTCATAAATGCGGATGAAGCTGGATTCACAGCCAGATCTGAATGCATCCCAAAGGCACTCCTGATGAGGGATGGCATGGTCTTTTGGGGTAGATAAGTTCCTTTGGTCAGGAACCTCCACCAAGCGGTTTACTTCGGTCATTTGGGCAGGGTTTATTAGTGTGATTTGTTAAAACACTCAGTAAGCTAATAAAAAAATGTATAAATGACATAAATAGAACATTGCTTTCAGTGAATTAAAACCATAGTGTGTTTGATGTATTTCTTTTTTACAATAGGTTATAGTAATGTAGGGAACAGGGAAATCGCTTTTAAAAATCTATGATATAAGATAAATACAAAGAGAACATTGATTCAATCCCCATTGTCTTCAATGGCGTAGAAGACTACGTCTTTATTCTTTGAGTGATGTCTAAAAATATAGCAATGGCGAAGCTGGACTACTACTTCCTAGTCCATAGGTAGGTTGGGAGGTAATAAAGTAGCGCCAGTCACCTATCAGATTCCATTTGTCATCTGCCAGAAACACATTGCTTTTGGAGCTGATGATCCATTGTTTTTTAGTGGTATATAGAAAATTAAACACTAGATTGGATTGGTGCGTAGTGCTTGGCGCCCCCATATACCATGAGCTTGCAGCTGCCACCCCAAACATCCAGCCGTTAGCCGGATTGTAGGCAACTGCCGGGAGGGGTAATATGCTGAAGTTATTTATCCGGTTAGGCTGGTACGTAACTGTATCCTCCTGTGCCCTGGCGACGCCTGTGTACAGAAAAAGTGAAACTAATAGAATTCGTATGCCCATTAGAAGGAAACATCATATTGGATTCTGAACCTAAGCTCATCCTGCTGAGGCAAATTTTTATCCTGAAAAGTATATCTAGTCAATTCTGCTGTTAGTTTATTTTTATGTTCTGAGAAAAACCAGTTAAATACGACTCCTGCTTCCCTTTGTTTTAGACCGATTACCTCCAAGTCTGGATCTACAACTGCATATCTGGCAGCAACCTCCAGAGGCTTAGGCCAGAAGTCTATTATTTGGCCAGGGAAGTAGCCTGCCATAATATAATAGCCTCCAAGGTTGGTCTCTACCTCATCGAAGGTATCATAAATATATTTTCTATGAAATTCTGATGACCATGAAAAACCCTTATAATTGAAAGCCGTCTCTATTTGGTATTGTTTGACATGATATTGGCCATCATTAGTTCCTTCAAAACCACTCAGATTACCACCCCCCGCTGATGAAAACCGTGTATATGGGCTGGTATTAGTTACTCCTGCAATAGCAATAATTCCAGCAGGTTTAGGGGAGATTTTAATATCGCTTCCAGAAAATGGCACCTGCCGTCCTAAAAAATTCCATTGGAATCTTCCAAAACGCATCATGTTATCATCATCATTTTGGGTAGATCCTCTTCCTGTACCTGTAAAAATCCCAAGCCAGTAATTGAAGTTCGCAATCCCCCCGGCATCGAGATTTCCATACACTTCCACGCCTTGTTGTCTATCAATGGTGAATTTTCTATTAAGAAGCGAACGATCCACCATTTGCTGATTTCCACTACTGATAAATCTCTCCCGGGTAAATTCCACTTTCCACTGTCCCATTTTAAAATTAAGCCAGGACCACTTTTCTATCATGACTCTATAATCCAGCAAGATGCTGCTGCTTAATTCATATTCAAAATAATATTTCAACCAGGGTTCATATGCATGGCCACCTATCTTTAACCTAGCTCTATTGATCTTAAAAACTCTGGTATCCTGATTGGCGAAATCTGCAAAAGTAACTGGATCCTGATCATCTGGGACGGCAAAACGCAACTGTAATCTCGCCTCAATTTGCATTTCGTACTTGCCATCTTCGGTAGCTAATACGAAACCTTTTGAACCGTGTTTCAGGAAATTGTTTTTCTCTTTTTTTTCGATATGCGTAGTATCAATTTCTTGTGCTAGAGACGGATTAATAGAAACAGTGAAGAAAAGAACCGAAAAGAAACTTAACCAAATTGGTGAAATAGACCTGATTTCAAGCATTATGGATTGACTTGTAAAATTTATCCCGTAAATAACAAAAAAGCACCGGGGAATCCATGTTCACCTCGATGCTTTTGTTTCAATAAGAACCATATCCCGCTAACCTCCAGCCTGAGGCATTCTGAATACAAGTCCTCCCACAAGACCAAACTGGTACATTGGAATAGCTGGAAACTTCTGCCCTAGTTCTTCCTGATCAAAATAAATCCCAACCAAATAGTATCTCTTACAGTCTGACCTTGTCGTTGATATGATAATATATATTCAATTCAGGCCATACTTCTTGGATAGGCTCAAGGTCTGTAGAATCATTTTGAGCCGATGCATCTTTAAAAGAAAACACAGCCATTATAAAAATTATGAGTAAAAACAGATATCCTTTCACATCGAGAGGGGAAATGGTCTTATTTCAACAATATCTTAAGAATTTCTCTTTTTAGAAAAACACTAATCAGCCAGGATATCAAACCTGCTAATGCACCTACAAATGCACCTACTAAAATATCCAACGGATAATGTACTCCAAGATAAATTCTGGAATAGGACACGATAGCAGCCCAGACGAATAACCAAGGCAGTAACCGTAGTTTGCCTTTCATCTTCAGGTTTAAAAATACAGCAAGCCCAAAGGTGTTGGCAGCATGGGAAGAAGCAAACCCAAACAGTCCCCCACATCTCCTATAGTTATATACAAGATCTGTCCATCGTTCGTCATGACAGGGTCTGAGTCGCTCAAAGTAGGGCTTCATCAGGCCTGAAGTCACCTGGTCTGCAATCAATATGGTCAGTGCTATTCCACCAAATACCCACCAGCTATTCTTTGGATCGTTTTTGTAGATAAAATAGATGATTATCGCATATAGTGGAAACCAAGTAATTGTTTCTGATAGCTGAAACATTACAGGATCCATCCAGTCGTAGTGATGGGCATTTAACCATAGGAACAACTCTTCATCCCATGTTTTTAATCGATCTATCATGGGTTAAAAGAAAGCCAGTCTATACCCTTTTTCAAATGCTTAAGCGTGAACTCCTCCTCCGAACCGGGAGTTTCCTGATGCATGTATTCCCAATTTGCCTCAGGAGGCATGCTCATTAGGATGCTTTCGGTACGGCCGTTGGTATCCAGTCCGAATTTAGTGCCCGCATCCCATACCAGATTGAATTCCACATACCGTCCTCTTCTTAACCCTTGCCAGGAGAGTTCCTTTTCTCCATAGGGTAGTGTATGGTTTTTCTGCATCAAATGACCATAGACTTTGGGAAATAGCCGGCCAAGGGAAAGACTGAATTGTAGAATATTTTCAAATTCCGCGTCTGATCCAGCCTGCAAACGATCATAGAAAATACCGCCTATACCACGGGTTTCATCCCTGTGCTTTATATAGAAATACTCATCTGCCCAATTTTTAAATTTTGGATAATAATCTGCATCGTATTGATCACATACTTTTTTTATTTCCCTGTGAAAGTACCGGGCATCCTCAGGCACAATATAGTGGGGGGTGAGGTCAATTCCTCCTCCAAACCAATGGGTACCATTGTCCATCTCAAAGTACCTGATATTCATATGGATGATTGGAACCATTGGGTTTTTAGGATGGATGACTATAGAAACACCGGTTGCGAAAAAGTCAGCCGTTTCAAGTTTCAGTTTTTTCAGGATCTTATCAGGCGTAGGGCCATACACAGCTGAAAATGCCACCCCACCTTTTGCCAGGATTTGACCGTTTTCGAAAATGCGAGTCCTTCCACCACCTCCTGCAGGTCTCTCCCACAGATCTTCCTTGAATCGCCCAGAACCATCAGCCAGTTCCAGCTCTTTGCAGATATGATCCTGCATTTGTTTGTAGATTTCAGCTATTTCTTCTTTACTCTTTCGTGACATAGATGTGGTTTTTTGCGGTTAGAATGGATAACCTATACCAAAGTTAAGAACTGTTTGGCCTTTTAGTCCAAAAAGATTGTTGAATGATATATTGTCAAGCACCCAGCGCTCGCCCTCTGGCATGGACGGATCCACTGCTTTCGTAGCTAGATCAAGACGTATTACCAGGAAATTGAAATCCATCCTCAAGCCGAGCCCTGTTCCTACCGCAATTTCTTTATAAAATCTGTCATACCTGAAATCGGCCCCTGGTCTGGAATTATCCACCCCGATGACCCAGGCATTCCCAGCATCTATAAAGACGGCCATATCAAAATATCCAACAAGGTTTCTTCGATATTCCAGCATGGTTTCAATGATCATTTCCGCAGGTTGCTCAAATGCATAATCATAACGGCCACGCTCCCCTATGGGTGGAGTATAACTCCCCGGGCCGAGTCTTCTTGCTTGCCATGCCCTGATACTTGTCCCCCCACCTGCAAAGAAATATTTTTCATAAGGGAGGATTCCGTTACTCACTCCATAGGGATTGGCAATTCCAAAGTTTGCCCTATAGGCGACCGTGGATTTTTGGTTGAGAGGATAATATCTTCTAAAATCGGCTTGGAGTTTAAGCCATTGAAATCTGGCAAAATC
>CBFGUY010000054.1:0-21953 GCA_965651895.1 uncultured Algoriphagus sp.
ATTGCCAACAACTGTGATGTTCAGGATGGTACGGTGACCAAGTATAGGGTTCCTACTACGTTATTAGGAAGGTTTCAGGTGATCGAATACTGTAGGGCATTTTTGATGGGTAGGATGGCTTGGACTCGGGTGAACGGGTTAATGTTGATTTCAGGCGCATTCGGGTTTTTCAATAGGGAATTGGTAGTAGAAGTAGGAGGGTATTTCCCCAAGACAGTAGGAGAGGACATGGAGCTGGTGGTCCGTATGCGGCGATACATGGAAGAGCGCAATATCCCATATAAAGTTGGATTTGTGCCTGACCCCCTATGCTGGACAGAAGTACCGGAAAACGAGGAAATACTATCCCGACAGCGTAACCGATGGATCCGGGGAACTATAGAAACCCTCCAGCTACACCGGGTCATTCGCTTCAATCCAAACTACAACATCATGGGGATGCTGTCATATCCCTACTGGAATGTCTTTGAGAAAATGGCACCTGTCCTGGAACTTATGGGACTGATATACACTTTGATTCTCATCATCATAGGTGACTTCTCTGCTTTCTATTTTATTGCGTTGTTTATTGTACTTTATTTGCTTTCACTTTTGGTTTCTTCTTTTAGCATTCTATATGAACAGATATCCTATAACAATTACAAGGACAGGAAGGATCTGAACAAACTCATCCTCACTATACTTCTAGAACCACTGTTTATCCATCCTAAGATTGTTTATTGGGGACTAGGTGGACACTGGGATTTTATTAAAGGCAAAGGTGGATGGGGCCAGATGATCCGTACTGGTTTTAAGAAATCTGAAGATAAAAAAAGCATTGAGCCCACTGATTTAAACCCCTGATTATGAAAAAAGCCCTCATCCTACTCATTACTAGTTTGGCTTTTTCTCTTGACATCAAAGCTCAGGATTCCTTTGATCCGGATGAATTATTGCTGGATGCCAGAACGCTGATTCTCGATGGAAAATATGCTGAAGGCAGAAAAATCGCGTTTCGGGCACTTTCAAAATACCCCGATTACGCTGATATTTTGATCCTAGTAGGGCGGAGTTATGCCTGGGAAGGCAAAAATGATTCCGCCTCTATTTATCTGGAGCGTGCCATTATAGCTTCCCCTGGCTATGAAGACGGGTATGCCGCCTATCTGGATAATTTATCCTGGGCTGACCAATACGATAAGGCAGATGAAGTTTTGGCTAAAGCAAAAGAAAACCTAGGCTCCCCACTTCCTGATTTGCTCAGATATAAAGAATCCAGATTACTGTATTACAAAGAAGAATACAATGCAGCCTATGAAATAGCTGAAGAACTTTTTGAAAAGAAATATAAGAATGAAGATCTACTGGATTATATGCAGACTTTGCGCCGCCTCAAAAGTAACAATGCAGTAGGTGCCACGTATGATTATGATTCATTTCTGGGAGATATATCCCCATGGAATACTATTTCTATTTATGGCAGAACCCGGACTAATCTGACCGGAACCCTGATAGGAAGGGTGACCCAATCGTCCCGATTTGATGATAATGGAACTCTTTTCGAGCTGGATGCCTACCCTTCCTTAGGAGAAAAGGCCTATGCTTACCTGAACGTAGGAGGCTCATCAGCCAGCTTTTTCCCCAACTTCCGACTAGGGGTCTCTGCCTTTTATAATTTACCTAAAGCATGGGAAGTCGAAGCAGGGTATAGGTATCTCAAATTTTCGGATCCCACCCATATTTATACTGCCTCTCTAGGAAAGTATGTGGGCAACTGGTGGTTGAACCTCCGGGGAAACCTGATTCCCGGCACAGGTAACAGTATCGGTACTTCAGCGAATTTGCAGGCTAGATATTATTTCAAGACAGGAGAGGATTTCTTTTCCTTACAGTTGAGCACGGGCGTATCACCGGACGAGGAAACCCGGGATCCTACCCAGTTGCTTAATTCATATCGGGCTAGAGCCGGATACCAACAGCTAGTCACCCAGCGTTTTATGATTTATGGCTTTGCAGGGTACAGTCGTGATGAACTAGGCCCTGATAGATATCGGGATAATCTTAATCTTTCCTTGGGGGTTGAATATAGATTTTAATGAAAGAAATATTCACACAGGAGTTCCGAATATACACAAGCCGCTTATTGCCGCTTGCTATATTTATCATTTGTATCCCATTGATCAGCTTTTTGATTTGGCTTCTTTTTCCCAACAGACATCTCGAAATAGTGGTAGTGGACAAGACTGTTCCCACAAAAAGCTATCAGGAACATCATGGAATATTCTGGGCACTCGAGTATCTGAAATTTCAGCACCAAAAAAGTGACTTCTATGATGTCGGGAAGGACTATTATGGTTTTTTTCCTGATGAAACATCCAACTATGGTACTTCTAAAGACCTCCGGGATCTATCCGAAATTGAAATCGCACAAAAGGCTGCCGACTTAGATGTATTGTATTTTGCAGATACCTATGGCGTATTTGAGGATGACTTTAAAGAAATCGATTCAGAGGAGAGATCTAAGAAAATTTATGGGGGATTGAACAAGGGAGACATCAGTTTACTACGCGAGGCCGCAAGTCTTCATAAAACTATCATTGCGGAATTCAATACCATGGCTTCTCCTACATCTGTTGGGATCAGAGCAGAATTTGAAAATTTGATGGGGATAAAGTGGACAGGGTGGATCGCCAGGTACTTTGATGAAATGGATACTACCATCAATAATGATATTCCTAATTGGTTTATCAGCCAATATCTAGATCAGCATGACAGTACCTGGATGCCTTCAGGGCCTGGGATAGTATTTGTCCATGAAGACGGCAGGGTGGACGCATTCTCAAATAACAGGGATTACTATGGTGGTATTCCTAAAATACGCACCCAAAAAATCAATAAACATGGGTTTAAACTTCCTGAAGTGGTGCCTTATCCGGATTGGTTTGACATAGTGCTTATTCAGCGTGATTATCAGGTGATTTCCTATTACGATATAGACCCTTCTGAGCTGGGAAAGGAAAAGCTCAGGGAAATGGGGTTACCTCGGTTCTTCCCTGCTGCAGTCGTCAAAGATATTGGAGAAGGGCAATACTACTACCTGGCAGGGGATTTTTCTGATATGCGATATTCCTTAGGTTCTTCCCGATTCCAGGGGTTGCCGGCTTTATGGCGGGGACTACATCTGATTACTGACTATACGGATAGAAAGAGTTTTTACTGGAACTACTTTTATCCCTTGCTTTCTCAGATCCTGGATAGGTCATATGAGAACAAACAGGATTTGTCAAATTAAGTCCCTGGCATTAATTTTCTTGTCTGGATAATGTAATTGTTTTTGTTTTTGAAATCTTCAAATTCCCCAGTCATTTTATTCCTGAGGTTCTGATCCTCAATGGGATCTATATTCATGCCGTCAGTGATGATAAATAACTGGTCATCCGAAAGGAAGTATTCTCCATTTAGGAATTCAATCAACTGACTTTTATTGCGCATGAGCGGCATCACGATATTTGACTGAAAAACACGCGAAGTATCCAGGGTTTGTCCCATCCATATTTTCTCATCTGGTATCTCTACACCAACCTGCGCCTGCATCATCGCCAGAAGTGAAGGAGTCACTTCAAAATGGCTTACCAATCCCTTGAAGTAGGCAGGCCTGCTGATCAGGGGCGAATAGATAATCAAAGGCACATGAAACCTATCCAAGCGGGAAGCCATAGGTATTTCCGGTAGGCGGTGATCTCCTGTAAACACAAAGATGGTATTGGCGAACTCAGGTTTCGCACTGTAAGAAGTGACAAAATCCCTTATAGCATCATCAGCATACAGAATTGTCTGGTATATGTTTTTATAGGGTCTGTAGTCTTTTTTTTCAGTCTCAGATAGATGAAGATAGTTTTCCAAGTGATGCTCAAACTTCTGTGAATAAGCTTCAGGCTCAGGAACCACATATGGATCGTGGGATGTGATGGTTTGAAAGATACCCAACTGTGGTTTCCCATCTCTTCTGGGAAATAAAGAGAGCCCTTGCGCAAACAGCTCCTTGTCACCATAGCCCCAACTGAAACCATTAGAAAAAGATGGTATTTTTTTATACTTTGATTCAAAACCTCGGATGTCCGTCAAATGATCCACACCGGCATATTCCAAGAACTCCCTCTCATGATCAAAATTGATATCTGAACCTATAAAGAAACTAGATGTATAACCATTGGTATTCAACACACTAATGAGACTATTGTGGTGGGGAAAATCATCATAAAGCTCCAAAAAACCTCTTTCTCCATAAGGTAGCCCTGCAAAGATCCCTGGCAGCAGGCCGAATGTCCTCCCAGTGGATGAGAGGGCATTTGTCCATACAAGACTGTGTTGCTCCAGAGAGTCAAGAAAAGGAGTGAAGCTGCCCAAGTAAGCGTACTTGCCTGAATAGGCTTTCCCTAGGCTTTCTATCAGTACAAAAACTATATCTGGCGGTGATGATAGACTATCAAAATAAGGACTGAGCACATCAGGATAATCAGCGGAATATAAAAAAGGGTAGGATGGATCAGTGTATTCCTTTTTTACAAAGAGTCCATCTTTCACCTCTCTCAGATAAAAATCAAAATAATACTCATTCTTATACATCAGAAAGTCAAATGCCTGTTCTGATAGGTGCTTCGACTTGTTTAGTTGAATATTTGCTTTAGCTTCATTTAAGTGGTCTGGGTCTTTTATAGGTATAAAATACACCAGTATCAAAAACCAATACATGGCAATGCTGAGAACCAACGTGGTTTTCAGCCCAAATGCGAGGTGTTTATTTGCCAGATTGAACAATAGGAATACAGCTGTACAAATCACTACACCTACGATGACGGAAACTAAATTCAGCTGACCGGATGATTGTACTGTAATGATTATATCATTTAGGCTATACCCAAATAGATCTTTGCCCAGAGGCTGAAGTGTTTTGAGGAAATAGAAGATAAGTGTAATGTGTATCAAAAGTGCTAGGACTAGCCAGATTTGGGTGAAGCGTTTGGCCAACCCCAGTGACAATAGGCTGTTGATGATATGAAATATAAATAGTAAGCCTAGGAAATATAGAATCCAGTTTAGATCATCAAAAAGACTGAAGAGTATCACATCTTTGATACTCAGCTTGATCACCTGTGTCCGGAAGATCAAAATCAATTCAGTAAGCCGCAGTAAAATCATCAAAAATGAGAAGATCAGGGACATACTCCAAAAGTTGTTGAGAGTAGTTTGAATCTTTACTGGGAGATTGGATCGGATTTCAGCCTTTTGGGCCATATTTATGCGTTAACTTTTTCGGTCAAGACTGAAAAGATAGTGTAAAATCAGGTATCTTCAAGCATAGAATTAAATATTGTATGGGTAAATCAGATTTGTTGTTGGAGTTGTATTCCAACTTAAGTACCACAGGTGCGTTGTCTTTCAGTTCTAAAGCACTTGTAAATAAAATGCTGTCACATGCTGATTTTAAAGGCGCTAAATTAGTCGTCGAATTAGGTGGCGGAGACGGAAGCATTACCCAAGGCATAGTGGATAGGTTAGATCCTGATGCTGAACTTCTGGTCTTTGAAATAAGCAAATCCTTCTGCGATTCTATGGAAAAACTGTTTCCCCAGAAGAATGTCAGGATCATCAATGATTCAGCGGAAAATATAGACAAATACCTTGGAGGAAGAAAGGTGGATTATGTCTTATCAAGCCTTCCGTTCAGCTTTATCGCACAAGAGGTGAAAAACCAAATACTTACACAAAGTAAGGTTGCATTGAATCAGAATGGCTTTTTTATTCAGATATGCTATTCTTACATGTTGAAGACTTTGTTTAAAAAGTATTTTGATCACGTGAATACCAGCTTTACGCTTAAAAACATCCCGCCTGCTTTCGTGATGGTTTGTAGATAAGGCGAAAGTATGGAGATTCTCAGAACAGCAATTTTGGATATGCTCAGACAAAGAAAAGGAGAAGGATTCACTTCCGCTGAAGTAATAAAACAGATGTATCCTGAAGACTGGGAACACTTTATGCCGGAGATAAACAAGGAAGCTGAGTTGCTAAGCACTGAGGGGCTGATAAGAATAGAAGAGCCTTCAGGAAACAATAGCAACAAGGAGGGCATCAGCCATGCTTTGAGAATTTTTCCCCCCAAGCAAACTTAAGTAGTATCATATCGGTTGGATAACCAAATAAGCTTTACTATGGAAAATGAGTTTAAACTTCCTGCCACAGAAGTTACTATACCCGAAGGATTGAATTTAATTACACTTGGGGCAGGTTGTTTTTGGTGTGTTGAAGCTGTCTTTCAGCGTTTAAAAGGTGTGGAGCAAGTAGTATCCGGCTATTCAGGAGGTTTTGTAGAAAATCCTACCTACAACGCTATCTGCACCGGAACCACTGGACATGCAGAAGTGATTCAAGTGTATTACGATCCAACCGTTTTAAGTTTAGCGGAACTTTTGGAAGTCTTCTGGACAACCCATGACCCGACCACGCTGAACAGGCAAGGAGCCGACGTAGGCCCGCAATATCGGTCTGCGATTTTTTACCACACTCCTGAGCAGGAAAAACTAGCCAGTACACTTAAGGAACAACTTAATGAGTCTGGGGTGTTTGATAGCCCAATTGTAACTGAGATCTCGCATTTTACCAATTTTTATCCGGCGGAGAATTACCATCAGGATTACTACAATCAAAATGGCTCACAGCCTTATTGCCAGTTTGTGGTTAAACCTAAGGTGGATAAATTGAAGAAGTACTTTTCTGAAAAGTTGAAGAATTAGAAGGGGAGCGGGAGAGAGATAAGACCTGAGATAGGGCAAGCCATTGTCCAGGATCAACAGTTCGCAGATACTGTTCCTGGGACACGAGCGGTGGCGTGGTGCTCAGTAATAAAGCTTAAGATTTAAGAATCAAGAATGTGGATTTAGTATCAGCCTGAGTTCGGCCTTAATTTATTGATCAACTTTTCCAAAGTTGATGTTTAGTTGACATTTCTTAATATCTGTCAGAATTTATAGTTGTATTAAACTCTTAAAATTAATTGAAACTTTGGAAAAGTTTTGTTTAAAGTAAGTCAGAACATATACCATGCGGTATAATTATCGATTAATTAATTAATTAATCGAACTCAGGTTATCAAGAAGAGCCAAAGATTTGGGTGTCCGAGAAGAGAGTTGCTGAGTTTTCAGAGTCCGCAGTCCATGGTGATCAATGGAAACCTTTCTAGTGCCATTGCGGTATGACGCTCTGCATACTTTAGGTAATTTCTGTACTTTTGTCCTGCAAAACCCATTTGCATTATGAAAAGAACCAGAGCACACGAGTCCAGAGCCGCCATAGAGCGATTGTACATTACGATGAGGCACCTTTTTACCAGAGGAAGCTACAAACCAATGGGGGTTTCGGGAGAAAGTCTGATCGATGCCTTGCGCGTTCTCAGTCCAGAGATTTACGGTCTGGTCACCGATAATGAAAAAATTGAGTTGGATGGACTCCTCTATGTCATGGAGCGTCTCCCAAGAGGAATAGAAGAGTGCCGCTTTGTCCGCCTGATCAGTCGTGAAGGCTATGAAACATCCAAACTGGAAGCCATAGTCCCTGCCAAACGTAAGCGGAATTGTTATCGTCTGGATGAGCATATTATGTATGTAGAGATGACCCGGGGACGTTCTGATATCTATGATATCTTGACCCACCTTACATTTCTGTATATAGAGTCAAATAAAATTTACAACAACAGCACCGATCCCAAAGGCAAAATATCCACAAATTGGCTAATGCTGGAAGAGTTCGTGCAGAAAGAAGCAGCAGGGGAGGAATTTGAAAAAGAAGCCGCCAGTGCTTATTTGAGTCATCTTATCGGCAGGACTTACGAGGAAACTGTTCAGGCAGTAGATAAATTTGAAAAGAGCAGCAACTCCAACAGCCTTTTTTCCATTGTTTACCACATGGGCAAATTAGCCCAGGAAGAAGCTACCAAAAACCTGGATCGTGAAATATCATTTTCTACTACACTGAGAGAGCGGATAGGACATCACGTCTATGGAGAAATGTGGGCAAGAAGAATCAAGGTTGCCCTGGATGAGCATGACTTGCTAAAGCGACCTATACATATTATATCAGCCAATCTCCACTCAGTAGTCAATACGGTATATGGATTTCAGCTGCTCAATCTGAAAGATTACCAAGCCTTGGAAAATGTGGTAATGGATATTTCTGTCAAAGCCAAAAACAATAAAGGGGCAGCGATAGAAAAATATGCAGCTCAGCATGGATTTATCAATTTGCCAGATGAATCAGGTACTAACATTGGTGCCCAGATTATTGACACGGCATTGCTCGAAAAAGATGAGTTGATTCCCGGAGTGAAGTTGCCAAAGGAGAAAGAGAAAAGACCCGTTTTCGTGGTGATGGATTATGCTTTTGGCGAGCAGGCGTACGAATGTTTTGATGAGCTGCTGAAGCCTTACAACAAAGATGAAAAGTCAATTCCACTAGATGTGGTATCCACTTCTATTATGGGGAAAGCCGGAATTCTTTATGGAGGGAAAGGAGATTTGATGATCCCAAACGCACACGTTTTTGAGGGTACTGCGGATAACTATCCTTTCAAGAATGAACTCAAAATGAGTGACTTTGAAGGATTTGGATTAGGAGTATATTCTGGAACCATGATTTCTGTTCTAGGCACATCGTTACAGAACAAGGATATTCTCACTTATTTTATGGAATCTTCCTGGAACGCTGTAGGGCTAGAGATGGAGGGAGCGCACTACCAGAAAGCCATTCAGTCTGCCTCCAAAATACGCCGGTCCATCAGATCAAATGTAAAAGTACTTTACGCTTATTATGCTTCGGACAACCCTCTGGAAACAGGAAGTACATTGGCTTCAGGGGCACTGGGAATGGAAGGAGTGAGGCCTACTTACCTGATCACCTATAAGATTTTAGAAAAGCTTTTTGGATAATGGTTTTAGGCTGGGCTGTAGCGTCCGGCCTTTTTTTTCGTCTTTTTCCCAGATAAACCACAGCATGCAAAAATCCTGTCATTACGGCTAAAACCATTATGAAAATCCCGAAATTGTAATCGCTTTTATTCATCTTTTAATCGTTCCTGCTGATGGCAAGTCCTAAATGATTGAGTACTAGTCACTCTGAAGATATGACTCTCCTCCGTACTTTCCAATTGTACTATCATCCATTAAGAATCAGATACACATATGTTATGGGTGGAATTTGGAGTTGTTAGGACATGTTGTTACCTTGGAAAAGTCAACTAGTTGTATTTCTGTACAATTAAGGGCTATATTTGGGAAGACGTAGGAAAATAAATACGTCTCTTTTTACAATACTTCACTCACCACATTTTGGACTTCTCATCATTTAAATTCGAAACCTCGCTTCAGGAAGGACTGGACGCCATGGGGTTCGAAAAACCAACACCCATCCAGGAAATGGCCATACCGGTCATCATGGAAAACAAGGATCTTATCGCATGTGCCCAGACAGGTACCGGTAAGACTGCTGCATTTATACTTCCTATTCTCAATAAGATAAGCAAGAGCAGCACCAGTACGTTGAATACGCTTATTCTGGCACCTACCCGTGAACTCGCTATTCAGATCGACCAACAAATCCAGGGCTTTGCCTATTTTCTGGGAATAAGCTCTATACCTATTTATGGTGGAGGTGATGGGATCGTCTGGGAGCAACAGAAAAAAGCATTGGAAACAGGTGCCGAGATTATCGTAGCTACACCGGGTCGTTTGATCGCGCTGCTGGCAGGGGGAAAGATCAACCTAACTACGCTCGAACACCTTATTTTGGATGAAGCTGACCGTATGATGGATATGGGATTTTCGGATGACATCCTGAAAATCGTCAACTATCTACCGAAAAACCGACAAACTGTTCTTTTCTCCGCTACCATGCCTCCTAAAATCCGGCAGTTTAGCATGAAATTCCTGAACAATCCTGCTGAAATATCCATAGCAATCGGTAAAACGGCCGCCGGAGTGACACAATCCATGTATTCTGTATATGATACACAGAAAGAGGAATTGGTCAGAAATATACTTTCTCAGAAAGCATACGAAGCGGTGATCATTTTTGCCTCTACTAAAGATAAAGTAAAGTCACTTTACAAAGTATTAAAGAAGCAATTCGAAATAGAAGCATTCCACTCAGATCTGGAGCAGGTAGAGCGGGAGAAGATTATGTCCGCATTTAAAAATAAATCAGTCAAAATCCTGATAGGAACGGATATAATTTCGAGAGGGATTGATGTAGTAGGAATAGAGCTTGTGATCAATTACGACACGCCATCCGATCCTGAAGATTATGTACACCGTGTGGGACGTACGGCGAGAGCTGATATGGAAGGTGAAGCCATCACCTTTGTCAACCCCAAAGATCAGTATAAGTTTGACAACATAGAGAAGCTGATCGGCATGAAGATCACTCAAAATCCCTTACCTGAGGGGTTTGAGGAAGGACCTACATACACTGGAAAGCTTCAGAAAGGTAAATCTGACTTTGGTTCAAAAAACAGTGGAGGAAAGAAACCTGGATTCAATAAAAACAAGAATTCCGGCTCTAATGGTAAGAGAAAACCTTTCCCTAAACGGGAAAATTCGGGAACTGAAGCTCCTGAGAGAACGCAAGCGAAAGCAGTGGAATCAAAAAAACCAATAGAAGCTAATGTAGCTAACTCCCAGCCTGCCAAACCAAGTAAATTTGGTAATAGAAAAAATGTTATCGACCCTGATTGATCAGTGTTTATAGGTATTGCGATTACAAAGTACTTCAGTTATATTGGAGTACTTTTTATTTTTAAATCTAAATGCCATGCAGAACATCAAGCTGAAATCCCGGGGAACATCTGTTTCATTTTTACAAGAGTTATTAGGTGAATTAGGGTATCTAATTTCCACATCCGACTATTTCGATCTTGAAGCAGATGAAGCCGTGAAAGATTTTCAGATGAAAAGCCATTTGGAGAAAACATACCTTAAACCAAGTATAAAAAATGAGTATAAAAGAAATCACTAAACTTTTTGAGCGGGATATAGCCAAATTGAAATCGGAAATCGATGCTTATACGAAGGAGGAAAATCTCTGGAAAGTAGAATCCAATATTGCCAATTCTGCAGGCAATCTATGCCTGCATCTTATAGGAAATATGTCCCATTTTGTGGGTAGGGAGATGGGAGGATTTGAATACGTCCGGGATCGGGACTTTGAATTTGCCGGAAAGCATATTCCTAAAGCTGAGTTGATCTCAGGTATAGATGAGCTTCAAAAAATAGTAATGGCCAGTCTGGAAGGAATGGAGGGGGAGATGCTTGAAAAAGATTATCCACTTGAAGTATTCGGATCCAAAATGACCCATGGTTTTTTTCTGGTGCATCTCTTTGGACACTTCAGCTACCATCTGGGACAGATCAACTATCATAGGAGGCTGTTGGATAGATGACTGATGCCAGTAGCTAAAAAAAATCCCGCCCATGGATCTGAGCGGGATTATCGTGATGATATTTAAGTGATCAATAAAGCACCCTAAATCGTATAGTCCCCGGTATTAGCTTCAACGCATCTATAGCTTCGCTTGAATAAGCTTTGTCGATATCGGTAATCACATATCCGATTTTCTCGTTGGTCTTCAGGTACTGCCCTACGATATTGATCTCGAAGTTTGCCAGGATCTGGTTGATCTTGGCCAGTACGCCAGGCTCATTCATGTGTATATGGATCAGTCTATGCGCATTTTGCAAGAAAGGCAACTGGATATTCGGGAAGTTAACCGAGTTATACGTATTGCCCGTGTTGATGTATTCCATGATTTTTCCTGGCACAAAACGCGCGATATTTTCCTGCGCCTCCAAAGTACTACCACCTATATGAGGAGTCAAAATAGTATTAGGCAAACCAATCAATTCAGATACAAAGGGTTCTGTATTGTTTTTTGGCTCTTCAGGAAATACATCCACTGCACAACCTGCGATCCGACCGGAAAGAATCGCGTCCCGAAGAGCTGGAATCTCCACCACATGACCACGGCTGAGATTGAGCAAGTAGGCCCCCGGCTTCATTAATTCGATCTTTTCCCTGCTCAGAATGTTATGGTTGTCCTTTCTGCCGTCCACATGCAGCGTGATCACGTCACAGGTACTAAGCAGCTCATCCAGAGAATCTACTTTGGTTGCATTTCCCAGTGCCAGTTTTTCGATAACGTCATAATAAAATACATTCATGCCCATATTTTCCGCCAATACAGAAAGCTGGGCACCGATATTTCCATACCCTATAATCCCAAGCTTTTTGCCTCTGATTTCGAAGCTTCCGCTGGCTGATTTATCCCATTTGCTTTCATGCATGGAGGATGTCTTGCCGGCAAAGTTCCTCATCAGAAAGATGATCTCAGCTATGGCCATCTCCACTACAGAACGGGTATTGCTGAATGGTGCATTGAACACCGCAATGCCTTTTTCCTGACAGGCTTCCAGATCAATCTGGTTTGTGCCGATACAAAAAGCGCCTACAGCAATCAGCCGGTTCGCATTTTCCAAGACTTTACGAGTAATGTTAGTTTTGGAACGGATACCAATAATGGAGACATTCTTGATCTTTTCGCAGAGTTCCTCCTCAGACATGGCAGAGCCTACGACTTCTACATCGTAACCTTCTTCTTTGAGCAAATCGACACCAATTTGGTGGACATTTTCTAGGAGCAATACCTTGATCCTGCTTTTCGGGTAAGAGAATTTTGTGTTCAAGTTGTTGACATAAAGGATTTCATCCAAACTCGGTGCTATATGATCTGCCTCTTTGGTTACTTTGGGACGGTTTACATTTTCAGTAAATGCATAGAACTTATTGGCCAGACCGGATTTTTTGATCTCATAATCTGTATAGCCATCGCCGATCACATAGATTTCACCTTCCAAGTTGATTTTTTTGATGGTTTCAGCCTTTCCGTTATTCTGCGAAAGCGGGTTATCCCGGTTGAAATCAACAATATTGTCTGATTCGTCATAAACAAACTCATTGGCAAAAACATTGGCCGACAAGATACCATAGTCTGCAACGATAGGAATAATGAAATCCTTGAAACCATTGGACACTATGTAAATATTAGCCGCATTGTCCTGAAGGAATTCCTTATTCCGCTCAAAGGATTTAGAGACCTTCTTTTTCAACGCAGCGATCAAGTCATCAATCTGGGATTTGTTGGCCTTCAGGATATCAATTCGCTGGATCAAACTGTCACGAAAAGTAACATTGCCCTCCATTCCTTTGTCCGTGATGTCTTTAATGGCCTTGAGTTTTACTTCTTTTTCAGGATCATTGAGGAGACTGATTTCGCCAAGGATATCCAAGGCTTCCACCTGTGTAAAAGTGCTGTCAAAATCAATGATGAACTTTGTAGAATGAGGCATATGAAAGGGTCAATAGGTTTATTTGTGTGCAAAATTACAGGATTGTTAAAAAAATAGAAGTTTTATTGAAAGAATTGTTTCAAATCTTTTTCGCAATCGATTTTTTTGCAATAATCAGGTGAATTAAACAGGTATTCCGAATTAACAGAAGAATACCAAAGATATCTACATTGCTTTTTCTCTCCGATTCTTCGCTGTATTTTTGGGGATAAATCACTAAACGCTATGAAACCAACACATATAGTTTTCGCATTGGGCATTATGCTTTGCACTGCCTGCCAAAATCAGAAAAACTCCCAAGCAGTGGATAGTATTACGACTGATTCCATTGCTACCGATAGTATCCCTGGAAACTATGGTGCCAGTCTGGATCAGACTGGAATTGTATCTCCTGCTGAGATGCTGATGACTGTGGAAAAAGAAGGGGATTTTGAAGGTAAAATCACAGGAGAAATCAAAGAAGTGTGTACCAAAAAGGGATGTTGGATCACCATGGATCTTCCAAATGGAGAAACTATGCGGGTTACCTTCAAGGATTACGGCTTTTTTGTACCGACTACCTCAAAGGGTTATCCGGTAATTCTGGAAGGAATAGCTGTATTGACAGAAACAGATGTAGAAACCTTGAGACACTATGCTGAAGACGAGGGCAAGAGTAAAGAAGAGGTGGAAAAAATCACTGAGCCCAAGCGGGAGATTACTTTTGAAGCAGTGGCAGTGGTGATCCAAGATAAAGCGTAACATGCCGATAGCACTTGATAACCTGAGAGTAGGTAGAAAGTATAAATTGGTCAACATGGGCGAAGTGAGACAGGTAGAAATTGTCGCAAGATTACGGGGAACCAATTTTAAAGTGAAAGACCTGAATACGCTAGAGTTCTATACTATAGAAGAGTTACTTCAATGGGGAATAGGTAAAGACTATGATATAGATGAGATTTTTCAATAATTCTTTCAGGTTCCCTTCACCAGACAGACTGTCTATTATATAGAAATTACTATGAGTAAGAAAAGTGGGCTCCAAGCCGTCCTAGGTGCGAAATGCCCGCATTGCCGTGAAGGAAACCTGTTTCCTGTACCTATCTATAGTTTCAGGAAACTGACAGATGTCAATAAATTATGCTCCGTATGCGGATCGAATTTTTATACGGAGCCTGACTTTTTCTATGGGGCAATGTATATCAGTTATGCCTTTTCAGTTGCATTGGTGATTACCAGTATGGTTGCTTTGAATGTGCTGCTGGAAAAACCAGCATTGTGGATGTACCTTACTACAGTAGGTCTGGCCAATGTGATTTTACTGCCCTTAATGCTTCGGTACTCCAAAGTCCTTTACCTATATGTTTTAGGAAAAATGAAATACCGGGGATATTAATCCTCCAGATATCTTTTTGGTGCTACAAAGATCATGAAAAGGCTAATGGATACAAGAAGCAAGAAAAACAAGGCAGGAAGCCCGCCGATTACCGATAATATCCGCACTCCATCCACGCCAGAATAGGTTATCATTATCCAGGACAAAAACCCAATAAGCACACCCCAGGTAACCTTGAGATTATTGTCCGTATGAAAGGGATCAACACCTACTTTCTTCATACTGATACTTGCGAGGGCATCTGTACTCGAATCAGCCGCAGTCACGTAAGAAACAAATATTCCCAGAATATAAAACTGTCCAAACACCTTGAAATACCCCAAGTCTCCAAACACTTGATATATGATGGATTCTGGCCCTGAATTAAGAAATAGATCACTGTATTTTTCAGGATCGACCATGGCCAAATCCAAGGTTGTTCCCCCAAAAATCCCCATCCAGAAGAGACAAAACAGTGCGGGAAAAAACCAGTTTACGATCATAAACTCCCTTACCGTCCTGCCCACTGCTATTTTCCCTAAGAATAAGGCAGTCATAGGAGCCCAAGCCATCCACATGGCAAAATTGAAGGTGGACCAGTCATAGGTCCAGCTACTTCCTTCCCCCGTAAGTTGTAAACTCAAATCTGTAAAATTTGAAAAATACTGATCAAAACCAGTAAAAATCGAGTCCAGTATTTTCATCTTTTCGCCTAACAATACAAAAAGAATAGCTACGAGTAGAAAAAATGCCAGGTTGAAAAGAGAAAGGTTTTTGATTCCCTTTTCTATTCCGGTAGAGGAGGATATGATAAAGGTGAGCAGGATGACCAGCGTGATCAATCCAGTCAGCAGGGTGGGGTTGGCCTCTGGGAAAAATGCAAGAAAACCACCTGATAGACTTAAAATCCCGGCGCCTAAGGCGGCTGCCATCCCTGTGACCAATGCGAAAAGACTGATCATGTCCAGCCCCGTCTCCCAAAAAGAATGGGGTGACCTCCCGATTATAGGACGGAGCATGATTCCAAGACTAAATTGATTCTGTCCCGAATAGTACATCAATGCAAATACCAAAGCCGGGACAGCGTAGATGGCATAAGGAGTAAATCCCCAATGAAAATACAAAGCTCCCAGGGCGAAGGATCTGGCGGCTTCTGATGTAGGTTCAAAATCCTTGAAATCCGGTGGGAATAGAAAATGGGAGAGAGGTTCGGCACTACCCCAAAACAGAATGCCCACTGCGATAGTTGTACAGAGCACTATAGCGAACCAGCTGAGCCTGGATAAACGTGGTACCGCCTTTTTCCCACCTATTTTATATTTCCCCAAAGGAGAAAAAAGTACAGCGGCAGCAAGAATAACCATACCAAAAGAAACCCAGCTAAAACCCATGGAGAAATTCTTGAGCACGCTTTGTTGTAATGCCCTAATGGTATCGATAAACACGGAAGGAAAAAAAACACTGGAAAACACCGCAAGGATCAAAAGAATAAACGGAGGCCAAAATACCCAAGGCCGGATATTGAACTGAAAGAATGAAAGTTTATGAGCCATGAGAAATTAAGATAAATGATTTTTGGGAAGACAGGAAATCTATCCTTTACCCTCGGGATTTTGTTCCGCTTTATATCCGACCAGGGACTACTAAGGGGGCAAATAGATTTATAAGCAAAACATCTTGTGGCACTTCAGAGAAAGCCCAATAATCTAAGCACAAATCATCTGTTAGTATTACTAACTTTTTGAAAGATTTGTTAACTTTTTCCCAACTTATACGTTCCTTTTCTAGTTTTATGTCAATTACATGGAGAATCTTTTAACAAATATGAAGATGGAGGTACACGACAAGCTCTATCTTAAAGAACCATTTAGCTCTGAACTGGGGGGTTCCATTGTTCAGGAAGGGGCGGCTTTGGTGCGGGATCTAGGTATGGAGCATTTTACCTTTAAAAAACTTGCAATGCATATTGGTGTGACAGAAGCCGCCGTTTATAGGTACTTTGAAAATAAACACATGTTATTACTCTATCTTACGGCATGGTATTGGGCGTGGATGGAAGTGAATTTTGTTTATTCCACTGCTAATCTGACAGATAAGAGATCCCGTCTGTCCATTGCCTTGAAGTTGATGGTGAATGGGCCTATCTTTACCAAGAATATCCATTTAAACCCGGGGGACTTACGAAGTATTGTAGTAAATGAATCCTTAAAAGGTTATTTGACCAAAACCGTTGACGTAGAGCATGAAAATGGTGTTTTTGCTCAAGTTTATAGCTTCGGGAAGAGAATTTCCGAGTTGATTTTTGAAATAAACCCTACATATCCTTATCCAAAAACCTTGGCTTACACGGTGATGGAGTCAAGTTTACTTCATGCGTTCAATTCTAAGCATTTACCCGGCATGACAGAACAATCTCTGGATTCAGACAACTGTTTGGTCTTTTTTGAAGAATTAATCCTAAAGGCAATCTCAAATGAAAAATAAAGGAAATATCACACCCCTAAAACGGTTTTTTAATTTGCTGAAAGAAGAGAAGGATCAGGTGTACTCAATTTATTTTTATGCCATTTTGAATGGATTGGTTGCCTTATCACTTCCCTTGGGGATTCAGGCTATATTGAATTATGTACTGGGAGGGAGGATCACCACATCTTGGCTGGTATTGGTGTTGATAGTCGCTGCAGGTATTGCTTTTGGCGGTTTTTTGCAGATTTCACAGCTACAGATAACTGAGAAAATACAGCAGAGAATCTTTGCCAAGTCCGGTCTTTCTCTGGCCTACAGGATACCCAAGATGAAATCTGAACTGCTACATGGCTCCTACGCCCCCGAGATTGTCAATAGATTTTTTGATACAGTCAATTTGCAGAAAGGGATCTCAAAGATCTTGGTTGAATATACTACTGCATTGATATTGGTGATTTTTGGGCTGGTTTTGCTTTCTTTTTACCATGCCACATTTATTCTCTTTGGAATAGTGTTGATGTTTATTCTCTTGGCTATCTTTTACTTCACCAGCCCAAAGGGAATGTCCACAGCCCTAAAAGAGTCCACCTACAAATACGAGACTGCATATTGGCTTGAGGAAATAGGCAGAACTCTTAACACCTTCAAGCTTGCCGGAGGAAACTCCAGATTGCCGATTCTCCGGGCAGACAAACTTCTCTCCCGATATGTTGAATTCAGAGAACGGCACTTTTCAGTGTTGATTTTACAATACAAAGTACTGATAGGCTTTAAGGTTCTCATTGTCACAAGCCTTTTGATTGCCGGGAGTTTATTGCTGATCAATGAGCAGATAAGTATAGGGCAGTTTGTAGCTGCTGAGGTAGTTATTTTGATGGTAGTGAATGCAGTGGAGAAATTGATTTTATCCTTGGAAACTGTATATGATACACTGGTAGCGGTAGAAAAGTTAGGACAAGTGATGGACTTGGAATTGGAAGACCATGATAACCATGGCAAAGACGTCACTGCTGAAACCACAGGTATCAAGCTGGAAATGGAAAATGTAATTTTCCAGCCCAGAGATGTCACAAAACCTTTAGTAAATGGGGTTTCTCTTACAATTGAGGCAGCTTCCAAAACAGTGATCACAGGAAGAAGTGGAAGTGGTAAAAGCGCAGTACTGGCTCTCCTGTCTGGGATATATGAAACTTTTCTTGGCAAAATCAAAATCAACGACCTCTCCCTGGAAATGATACATCTGGACAAATACAGAAGTGTAGTAGGGGATTGCATGGAGGTACAGCAAATATTCCACGGAAGCATTTCAGAAAATATTTTGGTTGGACGGGAGATTGACCCCAGCCAGCTGGATTTCCTCATCGAGCTGGTAGGTCTAAAGGATTTTATCTATCAGCTGCCGGACGACAAGGAAACTATTCTGTTGCCTGAGGGTAGAGGTTTGCCAAGAAAGAAAGCCCAGGCAATAATCCTGGCCAGGTCACTGGTGGGGCATCCAAAAGCACTCATCCTGGAAAATGCTCTTCAGCACCTAGATCCAAATATCAAAACCAAGGTGATGAAGTATTTATTTGAAGGTAGTTGGACTTTGGTCACGGTCACCCAAGATGAAGAGGTGATCAGGAATGCTAATCAAGTGATAGTAATGGATAAAGGCCAAGTGATCTTCGATGGAGACTACCCAGGCTATCAGAATTTTATTAAATCCAATAAGTAAGGTTATGCTGAACATCTCTAAAAACAAAATCAATGACAGAAGTCATTTTGATAATGCGGAGAGCCTTAAAATGACTGTGGCAAGTGAGCAAAAGAAAAAGAGGGTCAGAATTCTTTTTGTGTCTTGTTGTGTCGTATTCCTATTTCTCTTTGTACCCTGGACACAATATATAAGAGCAAAGGGATATGTGACGATGCTGCAGCCTCAGCACAGGGCGCAGACCATCCATTCGGTGCTTGCCGGGAGGATAGAGAAGTGGTATGTGGATGAAGGGGCATACGTAAGCAAAGGAGACACTATCCTGACTATATCTGAGGTAAAAGATGAGTATTTTGACTCTTTGCTATTGCCCCGGACTCAACGTCAAGTAGAGGCAAAAAATCTCTCGGCCTTATCGTATAAAGAAAAAGTAAAGGCTTTGGAAAGCCAGATTGAAGCCTTAAAGCGAAACAATATCCTACGAAAGGAGCAGGGCAGAAATAAACTCCAAATGGCTGAACTTCAGGTAGAATCCGATAGTATCCGGTTTGAACAAGCCAAAGTAAATTATGAAATAGGCGTAAAACAGTTGGGAAGAGCAGAAAAATTATTTGAAGAAGGCTTACGCTCCTTGACAGACTTGGAAACAAGAAGGTTAAAATTTCAGGAGGTTCAGGCAAGCGTTATAAGTGCTGAGAACAGTTTGCTAAGTAGTAGAAACTCCCTGCTATCCGCACGATTGGAATTAGATGCCATTGACAATGATTTCAGGGATAAATTGTCAAAAGCAGAGTCTGAAATGTACACAGCTCAATCAAGCCAGTTTGATGCAGAAGGATCAGCATCCAAGTTGGAAAACCAGTATTCCAATTATGAAGCACGAACTGGTTTCAGGCATATACTGGCTCCACAGAATGGATTTATAGCCTCGGCTATTCAAGTAGGATTGGGTGAGACGATCAAAGAAGGAGATCCAATTGTAAACATTGTCCCTTCCAGTGGGCAGCTGGCAGTAGAAATGTATATTTCTCCGGTAGATTTACCATTGATGGAAGAAGGCAAAAAAGTACGGTTCATATTTGACGGATGGCCTGCGATAGTTTTCTCGGGATGGCCGCGTCTCTCCAACGGGACATTTGGCGGGGTAATCGTAGCCATTGACAAGTTTGCAGGTAGATCAAACCAATATAGAGTGCTGGTAGCGCAGGATCCAGAGGAATTACCTTGGCCTGAAGCTTTGCGGGTAGGTTCAGGTGCTGATGGCATAGCATTGCTCAACGATGTGCCTGTATGGTATGAAATCTGGCGGCAGCTAAACGGATTCCCGGCTGATTATTACACAAGGCTCCAAAAAGAGGAAATAGCTAAAGGAGAGAAATGAAAAAAACAATCATTGCCTTCTTAATTATAGCCACTAGCATGAATCTCCATGCCCAGGTAGCCGATACCCTGACATACAAGACCTATAAGGAATGGGTACAGGCATATCATCCTCTTGCTGCCCAAGCTGAAATCATGCTGACGATGGGAGATATGGAAGTCCGGGCTGCACGGGGGAATTTTGATCCCTTGCTCTATGGTAACCTAGATAAGAAAAGCTACGACGAAAAAATTTACTACGACAAACGGGAAGCCGGAATCTCTATCCCTACATGGGCTGGGGTCGAACTCAATGGTGCATTTGAACAGAATACGGGGCAATACCTCAATCCTGAAAGGTCTGTTCCAGCAGGAGGCCTGTTATCAGCTGGAGCATCCGTCAATCTGGGTCAAGGCTTGATACTCGATGATAGAAGGGCTGGTCTGAGAAAAGCGCAGATATATCAGCAATCTACCGAAACTGACCGAATTCGGATGCTAAATGAGCTATACCTGCAGGCTACCAATGCTTACTGGAATTGGGCATTGGCTTTTGAAAACAGAACTTTGTTGGAAGAAGGCGTTGAGCTCGCCAAAACAAGGTTCAGAGCGGTCAAATCCAGCTATGAGCAAGGGGATTTTCCCGCAATAGATACGGTAGAAGCCGCTACCCAACTATTGAATAGGGAGTATAACTTACAGAATGCTGAAAACGAACTATTTATTCGGACACAAGAACTCAATAACTTTCTTTGGGATGAAGAAGGAAATCCAATTGCCCTTGATTTACAGATTGTTCCCGAAAATCTGTTTTCTTCCGAAACTTTCATCCTTAACGAGGAGGAACTTCGAACATTGGTTGGCGATCATCCTGAGCTGAGGCTGGTTGACTTTGAACTGGCTAGTTTGGAAGTGGACAGGAGGCTGAAGGCACAGCAGATCATACCCGTGGTAAAATTAAAATATAATTTTCTTTCTGAGGAATTCAGCCAGTTTGACCAAGCCGGATTCTACGAAAACAATTACAAATGGGGGTTATCGGTATATACGCCCTTAATGTGGCGAAAAGCTAGGGGAGAAACCAGGCTGGCGGAAGCAAAAATTAATTTCAAAGAGAATAGCAGAAATCTAAAAGGGCTTGAACTTCGTACTAAACTAGAAAATGAACTTAATAACTGGAATACTCTGAATGCTCAAATCAGTACTTACACCAGAAATGTAGCTGCCCTAGAAATGTTACTTCAAGGGGAATTGAGAAGATTCGAGATTGGAGAAAGTAGCTTGTTTCTTGTTAATAGCCGGGAAGTTTCGGTTTTTAGCTCAAGGCTTACTTTAAATGAACTACTTTCCAAGCGGAAGATAGCTTTTGCAAAATCAAGGTATGCCGCAGGGGTAGGATTTGAATAAGATTAGAAATACAGTAAAGTTAAAACCTAAATATAGATAAGATGGCAGCGTATGTAATAGTAGAGGTGGATATTTCCGACCCAGAAAAGTATAACGCTTATAAAGAATTGACACCAGCTACTGTTTTGGCCTTCGGTGGAAGATTTGTACTCCGTGGGCAGCCAGTTACTGTATTGGAGGGTGAATGGAATCATGAACGATTGGTCATGCTGAAATTCCCAACTAAAGAAAAAGCGGAAGC
>CBFGUY010000055.1:0-21909 GCA_965651895.1 uncultured Algoriphagus sp.
GGATTCAAAGTAGCCCAAAAAGCCCCTGAATCAGTTTTGAACGTAAATTTCATCAAAACCTTTTTCATCAACTTACCTATCTATTTCCTTGGTGCTTTCGCATTTTATATGATCAACCCAAATCTGGGAAATCTGAAAATCCCTGTGGTGGTCTATATAATCGTCATCGTAAGCATGCTGACTACCGCAAGGGAGCGCTATAAAAAGTGCAATCCCACCTCCTTTTGGCAGGTTTTTATAGGGGCATGTTTATTTTTTATCTCAGATGGAATCATCGCACTGGACAAATTCTATCAGCCTATCCCGGATGCAAGTGTGTTGATCATGGGAAGCTATGCCATAGCCCAACTCATGATAGTCATGGGCATCAGGTCACATATTATACAGCCCAAACCCTGACCCTCTCAGCTCATTATTAGAAGTTTATTGCTTCCAGCAAGAATTGGCCACACCTTGCATTGCACCTATTTTTTGATAGGTTTGTAGATTAGCGTAAGCTGTACCCAACCACCCAACCCAAGAACCGCCTTTATTTCCGATGCTTTTCAATTCACTTGACTTTGCTGTTTTCCTACCTGTAGTCTTTATTCTCTATTGGTTTGTTTTCAACAAAAGCCTAAAGTCTCAGAATTTTCTGATAGTCATAGCCAGCTATCTTTTCTATGGCTGGTGGGACTGGAGGTTTTTGGCTTTGATTGCTTTCAGCACAGGGGTAGATTATATAGTTGGGATTCAGTTGGAAAAAACCGAAAAGCCCTTCAGGCGAAAGTCTCTTCTGGTATTGAGCCTTGCTGTCAACCTGGGATTGCTTGGTTTTTTTAAATACTACAATTTCTTCCTGGACAATTTTATTACTGCTTTCACATTTATGGGAATGCCCATTAAGGCAAATACCCTTAATATTATTTTACCTGTAGGAATTAGCTTTTATACCTTCCAAACGATGAGCTATTCCATAGATATCTATAGAAAGAAACTAAATGCAACAAGGGACTTTGTTGCGTTTTCAGCTTTTGTCAGCTTCTTCCCCCAGCTTGTAGCCGGCCCCATAGAGCGGGCATCTAATCTGCTTCCACAGTTCTTCGAAAGAAGAAAATTTGATTATGCAAAAGCAAGCGACGGACTACGGCAGATCCTCTGGGGATTATTTAAAAAAATCGTGATTGCGGATAACTGTGCGGAATTCGCCAATACCATATTCAACAATTCTTCTGAATACAGTGGCAGCACCTTATTGCTTGGGGCCGTGTTTTTTACCTTTCAGATTTACGGGGATTTCTCTGGCTATTCAGATATTGCCATTGGTACATCACGCTTATTTGGGATCAATTTGATGCAGAACTTTGCATTTCCTTATTTCTCCCGGGATATGGCGGAATTTTGGAGAAGGTGGCATATTTCACTTTCCACCTGGTTTAGGGATTATTTATATATCCCGCTGGGTGGTAGTAAAGGAAGTAAAACACAGCAAATCAGGAACATCTTCATCATATTTCTAGTCAGCGGATTCTGGCATGGAGCCAACTGGACTTTCCTCGCTTGGGGCGCGCTGAATGCTATTTATTTTATTCCGCTATTGTTATTTGGCAAAAACCGGAGAAATCTTGATACCGTAGCCTGTGAAAGAAAGCTTCCAAACCTTAGGGAAGTGCTTTCCATTCTAGGCACTTTTATGTTAACTGTAATCGCCTGGGTATTTTTTCGGGCTGAAAATATGGAACATGCGCTCAGCTTCCTAGGAGGCATCTTTTCCTTACAGCTTTTCGAAACCCCGGACTTTTATTTATTCCCCGGAGCCATCACACTTTTGTTTTTAATAACCGGATTTCTTTGGGTAGAATGGAAAGGAAGAATAGGGGAATATGGGATTGCCAGATTGGGTCTAATCTCCAGCAAAGCACGCAGATGGTCAATTTATCTCATGATCATCTTTATTATCGATATATTCGGGAACACCTCAGAAGAAATTGAATTTATCTATTTCCAATTCTGATAGTATTATGATAAAGCTGTTCTTAAAACAAGTTTCTTTCTTCCTACTGATACTATTGGTGTTTAATTTTCTGCTGTTCTTTTTGATCAGGGGCTTTTATATCAAGGATTATGATGAGGTAGATTTAAGGTATTCAGCATATTTATTGGCTGATTCACATGGTGTCCCATTGGGGGATTTTACAGAAAACCACCAAGTACATAATTTCTCAGGCCATAGTGACTCCTATCTGGATATGGAGCGCAAGCTGAACTATCTTATACGGAACACTAAGGTGGAAAAAATCTACCTAAGCGTAGATGACCACACCCTTTCTCCTACCAGGGAAAAACAAAATAACTTAGACAGGTCGGCCTATTATACGGAAGCAGAGGATTTCTCCAGTTATAGAGACTATATCGTTGATAAGTATCTACAATACTATTGTGTCTTTTTGAATGACAGGTACAGTCTGATCATCAAAAATTTCATTCAGGATGAATTATTTGATTTTCGTAAATGGGGAGGGGTAAGATCCAAAAGTTCCTGGGAAGATCTATCTGATCAGCAGCAAGAAACGATCAGCCAGGACCGTATCAATAATTATTTTGAAACCGATATCCCTTCAGAAAAGATGTCGGACTCCCTGGAGAGAATAATAGCACTATGTAAGGCAAAAAACATTGAATTGATAGGTCTGAGGTTCCCAATAAGCAAAACCTACGCAGACCTACTCGACGAGGAAAGCTATGACGCAGATGATCTGTTGATAGACCACAACTTGCCTGTTGCGGATTTCGACAGTTTATTCCTAGAACAGGACGAAATGTTCAGAGACATGGATCATTTGGACAGAGATGGTGGGGAAATATTTGTAAAGATCTTATTCGATAGTCTGGCAGTAGCTAGGGTGATGTGAATTGCTTTCAAATCGACCAAAGAGAGATTCATGAGTACCGTTAAAAATGGTTCTACCTCAAGTTAGTGGAAAACACAAATTGTAATTAAGTAAAATTACTGGCGCTTTTAAGCATGCCCTACTTAATCAACTTAGCTGGGTAGCAGGAAGAGGCTTACGTAAGCACCAGGCACATCTTTATGCCATCCGCTACCCCCCAGCGAAGCAATGCCGTTGGTATGCCACCAGCTACAATCCAATATTCGATAGCACACTCGAAACCTCTACAGTGACCGGAGTGACATGGCGCGCAGGAATTCATCCTTCTTTTTGGGGGAGATAATCACAGGAAATCCATCACTCATCACCGCATAGCCTCCGTCAGTTTTTAGCATTCGTTGGATTTTATTCAGATTGATGATATGCGAATTGTGTATACGCATGAAAAAGTGGCTGCAGAGAAGCATTTCATATTCTTTCAGATTTTTGCTGACAATGATCTTTCGCCCATCCACCAGATGGAATGTAGAATAAGCTCCTGCTGCTTCGATCCGGATGATCTCATGGACGGGAATAAATTCCAGTTCATTTGACAGGGAAAGTGTCAGTGTAGGCTGCCCTTGTGGCTTCAGTTCATTAAGATTTTGAAGAAGGGAGCTCAACATCCGCTGATGATCTTCGGTGGGCCGGCCGGCTACCTTGGTCACAGCTTCTTTAAGTTCATCCACGTCGATGGGTTTCAGCAGATAGTCTACCGCACTGAATTTGATCGCACGGATAGCGTAATGCTCATAAGCTGTGGTGAAAATAACCGCAGGACTGAGATCGCCTATTTGCTGTAGGATTTCAAACCCCGTTCCGGTCTGTAGCTCGATATCCAGAAACAGAATATCCGGTTCATGGGTCTTGATCAGGGCTATAGCTTCATCTATAGTCCCGGTAGAAGCTATGACCTCTATTTCATTGCAATGGACAGTTACCAAGGCATGCAGCAATTCCCTACTTCTAGCCTCATCTTCAATGATAATTGCTCTTTTCATGTGTTTACATTTTGATTTTATCAGTCACACCTGCCGGTAGGTAGGTGGAATCTTTGACGATTTCATTTCCAAAAATCAATAGTCCAATACCACAGAATCCTGCATACGTGCCCTAACAAGAATACGGAGTACCAGCCGTGTGCCTGCAGGTTTCCCGTCCGGCGACACCAGGTCTTGGACTTCTACTGAGATACGTTCTGAGACTTCATCGTTCAGCACTCGGATTCTGTCCTGCAATGCCCCTTTGTACGGCGTGGTGTCGTTGCTGTCCCGCTTTTGATTTCGCAGCCTAGCCGCCTCCCTACCACAGCCATTGTCTGTGATCGTGCATACAAAATGGGGAGCGTCATAACCAAAAACAATGTCAATAGCCCCCTTTTCCTCCATATTGAGAATTCCATGATAAAGGGCATTTTCTACATAATGATAGATGATCAGCGGGGGAATGCCTGAAATATCCTTTGGGGTAGCCTCCGCCAAAGTGAGCGTAAAATCAAACTTATCGGAAAACCTCATTTTCTCAAGATTGAGGTAAAGTCTGAGGAATTTCTCCTCCTGCGCCAGTGTGATTTCGGGCTCATTTGCCTGACTAAGGAGTTCCCTGATAAATCGGGAAAACTTGGACACATAGCTCAGGGAAGCAGATGTATCTCCTTTGTTGATATAAAACTGAAGGTCATTGAGAGAGTTAAACACAAAGTGAGGGTTGATCTGGGCTTGTAACACCCGCATATGAAGCCTACGGTTTATATGCTCAATATCTCTATTTTGTTTCCCGATCACGGCATTCCGTTGGGTGAGCAATTTAGTCAAGTGTGCTTTTACCCTGAATCTGTTATACATCAGCAGTGCAAAAACTATTGAGACGATAATGACTAGAATGCTGACATTCCTGAGCATCTTGTCCCGCTCTGCTTCTACCAAAGTACTTGCCAGCCGATGGGACACGATTTCACGTTCTTTCATAAGCAGCTCCAGTTCCGCGTCCCGTTGTTTCCCCGGGTTGGCGCCCGGGCCTTCCATCATAATCTTTCCGACTTCACTGCCCAGGTATTTTGAAAGCAAATTATTCACGAGCCGTTTGCATTCAAAACTCAGAAAGAACTCATCTACGATAGGCTTCCAATCGCTACCTGCGGGAAATATCCCGGCCAATCCTATCCGTTCGGTAGCAAATAGATATTGTCTTTTTATTTTTATACCCTTTTGAAGACTTACCACATATACTGTCATGGGCACATAGCCCAGGCCACGTTTGTCCTCAGAGATTTTGCGCAGGATTTCATAATCTTCAAATTGTCGTGAAACGGGGGTTCCGGTAGAACCAATGAGGAGCGTCAGATCTTCTTCCATAGCGGTATGCTGCATGGTGTACCCCTGAAGGTAAGGCAGGGTATCCAAGAGGTCTTGCTCTTCTTCAAATATCGGCATGGCTTCATTGCTCACCACCACATTGATATCCGGCATATAGGGCGGGGTGAAATTCACTTCCCGCATCCTATCTGATGTGATTGAAAAAAATGACCAGCCAAAAAGCCCTTGGGCGGGAGAATCCTTGACTTCACTATAGATATTATCAAAACTGACTGCATTTCTCCAATTGACACTCACATGGTATCCGTATTTTATTTTGATCCAATCGGCGAAATACTCCATCAGTTCATACTCCACTCCCTGTAGATTGCCTTGCTGATCTTCAAATATAAACGGGTCTATATCATACCAGAGTGATGTGATGGTACCTCCCTGATTTTGCTGTACGTCTGCCCAGCTATCAGTTTGTTGGGCAGACGCAAACTCCGTCTGCATTCCCAACCCCAGAAATACCACCGAAATAAGTATATGTCGTCTCAAGCAGTTCATCATTTTTTTGCCCTCGGGCTAAGTTAGCAAAACAGAAACCATTATATAGCCTTCGATTTGGCTGAAAGCATCTTTTTATAATCTTTTGGATTGATCGGTTTGAAAAATTCATAGAGAAAATTCCCGGACGCCTGCCTACGTAGTCCCATATCACGCATCATATCATCCAGATGCTGGAAATTGAACGGTGCTACACAGAGCCCGCTGAACTCAGCGGCAATAGGCCTGATTTCGCTTCGCCAATGGGCCATTTTCTCAATATCAAGCAGGATATCTTCTACAGGAGGAAGAATAAGATCTCCCTTCACATAGGATGCCAACCAATGTGCCGCCACTTCCGAGGTAAGTGTGGTGAAAAGGCTGGAATTGAATCCTATGAAACCCATCTGGGGAAGATCGGGATGAAGTATATTTCTATACAGCGTGTACATTCCTTTGGTGTCAGTGATCATCTCCTGATAATGCACGCTGAGAAATGGCAGACGCTGCCGGAAACCTGTGCCAAAGACCACTACTTCAGGCTGGACAATCTGCCCGTTTTTCAGAATCATTTGCCTTCCCTCAAAACGCTCCACTTCAGTACACATACCGTTGATTTCCTTAGTAGCGACTTTCTTATAGAAATTTACTGGCTCCACTCCTAGACTGCAACTGATCTGATCCTCTATACGGTGTGCCGGTACCATGCCGCATTTTTTAAGTTTAAATTGTTTTTTTAAAAGCATCTCCAGCGTACGCCAATGTACCCACACAAAGGGACGGCCTACAGAATGCAAAACAAGCTGAAAACCGCTTTTCTTGCCCGACTCAAAAAAGGCCTCCGAAAAACGGGAAAACAACAGGTATTTCATATTGATCAGGTTTCCGAAATACCGAGGTACTTTCCATTGGGCTTTGCGAAAGATCAGGGTACAGCTTTTCCCGATCTCCGATGCTGTGGTGGCTATATCTGTGGCTGATTTGGCAAATCCGACCACCGCCACATCTTTGTTTGCGAGTTGTTCAGGCGAGGTTACTTCACAGGAATGATACACTACCCCTCCTGATTTCTGAAAAGACTCTATTCCGGGGATTTTGGGAGTGTAAGATTCATGAAAGGTTCCGGTACAGACCACCACGTAGGAAAAGGTACCCGCCTCATTATCCCCTATCCGCACTTTCCAGTTGAACCCGTCGTATGACATACTTTCTACCGAAGCGCCAAACCGGATGTGGGGCATGACACCAAAGTGAATAGCGTATTGTATTAAATACTCTTCTACCTGTTCGCCGGTGGGCCACAGGGGATAGTCCTGTGGCATAGGAAAATCAGAAAATGCGTATTCATCCCGCGTAGTCTGTGTGGTCACTCCTGTGTAGGATCTACTTTTGTGCCATACACCACCGATTCCCTGGGATTTCTCCAAAACGGTCACCAGAAATCCCTTTTGCAAAAACACTTTGGCAGTGGTAAGTCCACTGATGCCTGCTCCGATTATCAATATATGTTTCATTCCACTACAGGTTGAAAGGTTAAATCTCTTTTTATTTCAAAAATTTCTTTAAAAACACGTATTTTCATTGCTAAAATACTTTTAAATGATTGATTACTTATTCTTTATTGGGTGTGCTGCTTTATTGACTTGGGGTTGTTGTTTAGTATATTTTCGAAGAAAGTTTAGCAGGTCAAAGGCAGTTCACCAGCTTCAGGTAAGTGAGCTAGAGGATAGTGCATGGCGGGCGCAAATGAATCCGCACTTCCTCAATAACTGTCTCAGCAACCTCAATTCTCTCATTCAATTGGAAGACATTCCGACTGCATCCAGATACCTTACCACTTTATCGCGACTTACGCGTAAAGTGCTCGAAAACTCTCTCGACTCCACCATTACACTTGCCGAGGAACTCGATATGGTCAAGCATTACATTGTGCTGGAGCAGCTTCGCTTCGGTAATGCCATTATTTTTGATATCGAACTCGATGAGAAGCTGGACCCTGAAACTATTTTGGTTCCCCCTTTCTTTATCCAGCCATTCCTTGAAAACTCAATAATTCATGGCTTGCTGCCCAAAGGCGGTAAAGGAACAGTTGGTATTCGTATCAGAGAGTCCGGACAACAGACGCTCTGTTGTTCAGTGTTGGATGATGGAGCAGGACGTACAAATACCCCTACTTCCACCTCTTCCGACTGCCAAAGAGGGAAACGCTCACTCGGGATGTCCATCACCACAAGTAGGATCATGGCATTCAACCAAGCGAGCGGTAAAACTCTTCCCCTGATGATCCGGGATTTGACAGATGGATCAGGAAATCCGGCCGGTACGCTTATTCAAATAGAACTTGCCTTCCGGGAGGTATAAGTTTGGCAATCTATTTTTTAACCCAGGAAGCATTGAATGCCGTCTGAACAATTTGGTTGGTATTGCGCCAATCAGATGGTACAGAGTTGATGGCAAGTGCGAGCTCAATCTTACCCGGGAATTTTATCAGTAAGGTCTGCAGTCCACTATCTCCAAAACTGATATCTCCTGAACCGTCGTTATCGTTATACAATCCACCGCCATGACCCAGTGCAAATCCGCCCTTCACGGCAAAGCGTCTGTTCCAGCCAAGTTGCTCGGTGTCCATTTGAGTGCGTTGGGTTTGGTTAAGGATCTCATCAGAATGAGTCAAATACACGATAATTCTAGACATATCCCGGGTAGTCAAAAAGTACCCTCCGCCTCCCGCAGACTCTGTCCAATCTCCAATACTCACCCCTACCAAACCTGACGGAGCTTCGCTTAACATCTGGAATGTATTGCCTTCTACAGGAGCACAACCTCTAGCTCCCAGTCCTGCCTTCGAAATCACCTCATTCTGAACAATCTTGATATACTCAGCACTCATCCAAAACTGAAAATCTTCGGCAGTCATTTTCCCTTCCTGACTTTCAAATTCGGATTTGTTGTTCAATTTTGGAAGCATTAGTCTAAACAAAGCAAAATTGGCATTGGCATAAGAATATTCATTGGACTCCGTGATAGGGCCCCCCACCAAGTTTCGTGTGTTTGTCCAATTACCACTACCCGACCTTATACCCGAAGTATGGGTGAGCAGCTGCCGGAAAGTAATCTTACTAATATCAGGATGGACATCCCAACTGTCCGGTAACCATGGCCCAATCGCATCGCCCAGATCGACTTTAGCTTTAGGCAATACCCGAAGGGCCGCCGTTGCTGTCAGTGTTTTGGTGACGCTGGCTATGTTTACATAGCCGTCTATGCTCGATGCCATATTGCCTGTTCTGGAGATGGCCCCTATCCCCACAGCTTCAGTCTCGGCGATCCTGCCGTTTCTGGTAATGACAAACTGATAGCCTCTTGCTCCAGTCAACTGATCGTTAAGGTTATTCTTAAACAATTCTGCATCGAATACTTCTTCGTTGGAGTTAATTGGTAGATTGTCAATCATTTGACAGGAAACCATACATGCGGCAAAGAGAAAAGCAATCCCTGCATTAAGGAAAAATCTTGTTGATGTTTTCATTTTTTTTTGATTTTTAGTTTTGAACTGCACGAATGTATGCAGCGAAAAATCCCCCTCTAGAGCGACTTAACCAAACAGGTCTAGGACTTTACGGATAGTCCATTTGGCTTTACGGGCAGTCGTGGTTTGTAGTCATTTCCGCAGCTTTTATCGGAGGAAGCCTGCCTATCATAGGGAGGGAGCAGGAGATTTTCGAGCACCTAATTGATATAGCTCACCAAATGCTTTTATCAACTTACTGGTAGAAAATCGGATGTACATATTAAAAAGGGCAGCAAGGCAGGTTCAAGGCACCCGGGTGAAGACGTATGCTTATACCTGCTGAAAAACCGTTCGTATGGAATCGAGCCTGCCTACCGCCTTATTAGGTGTGACCGTTAAAAAACAATTATTAACACATGAAAAATAGGCAAATCATTCAAAATGATGGTTTTTGATCTTATTACCGGCGTTTTTCCACATGCCCCAAATAAGTATAAAAGCCCTATAATCAATCAAGATTATATATCACTGGCATTTGTCCCTTCCATTTTTTCCATAATTCTTGATATAGGATCAGAGAGGCTATAAAATGTGCCACATTGATACGGCTTGTTTTTCCGGGATTAAAAATGGCGCTTCTTGTCGGGGAGTTGTGAAGTGAATATTCAGAGACTCTATTTTCATCAACCAAGGTATCAGGCCGCACTATTGCCCATTGAATAAATGGGTGGACTTGGCCAATCATTAACCTTAAATAATCAGAAGCTTCCTCGTTGTCTCGATGTGGAGGTAAGAGGTTTCTGATAAGTGCGACTATCACCTTTTGTCCCAGGGAAACAGGCTCTTTTAAGTCCCTGTTGCTGTTTCCAGCCGTGTTCATTAGAACAATTTTCAGCGGCTTAGGGGGCGTACTTTTTAAACACGCCTCACAAACCAACCGAACGGCATCCGTCACCAATTTTCTTGGCTTGCCATACATTCCTTTCAAACTGAGGTTGTGCCCCAGGCAACAAGCCACGGCATTGCAGTCCACCAGATGACCCGCCATTTCATCCACTGACATTTCGTCGATGGTTGTTTTAATGATGGTAAGGGCATCAATCCTACCCCAATCTTCCGGGATATGGGCTGTGGGACGTACAACCACTTTTACGTGCTGCCCTAAGCCAATTAGTTGTTGTACTAATTGCTTTCCTGTAGTGCCGCTGGCACCTAATACCAATGTATTCATCTTATATTCAGTTTCTAGAACCCCTTGCTTTTTGTAAGATAGAACAAGTTTCACTGGAAGGAAAGCGAAATGAATCTAGGGATTTCCCATGAAGCGAGGCTAAGGAATCGAATAACGTCAACCCCTTCCTAATATCATACACAAAACGATCAAATCCCACTTCAGAATAACGCAAATGTGAAAAACCATGATTCCATTGTGGAATGTTCATGGGCTATCCAGCAGGCCAAGAGCTCCTTATTATTCTCCATCGAATCCGTCTGGAATACTTTATTTTCATTTAAAGATTTTGCTACGTTTTATAAAATTAAGAGGAAACCGTCCCCACTTCAACCTCTCTTCTCTCCGCTTAGTAGTTCCATAAAGTCAGGCCTATAAGTCCCCAATACATGAGATAGGACGCGATAATCAGGTTCACCACACTGGCAATTCTCACCTGAAACCGCAGCCATTTACCTAAAGACGGCCGTACAAAGAGTCCCTGAACAAAGAAGTAACCAGAAATCACTGAAAAGACCAGAAATAACCAGCTGCTGAAACAATAAACCATTGCGCCGGAGCTATATAGCTTCTCAGGGTCATAAAAAAACACTAAACCCGTAAAGGAAACCACCAGGAACATGCACGCCAGGAAAGAAAACAATACTCCCCTGTTCACTTTTCTTTTCATTATACCTGCTCTTATACAGGAAATCCCCAAGCTAAAGAATGAGAAAATCAGAATGGCAACACAAAGCAAAGCCAGGTAAAACTGCATATATGCACCCACTTTTGAAATTCTGATATAACTAGTTTCGCCCAACCACATGGTATCCATATTTTCCTCTATAAAAACAGTGGATGCCTGAGGTTCATTGTCTTTTTGGAATTTCCTCTCATCAACTGCTGTCCATCGAACAGCACCTCCCATCATACTGCTTTGGACCAGGTGCGCTCCTTCTGCCTCCAATACCTGTAAATCGATTAAACGCATAAAAGGATAAAGCACTTCTACATTAAACGTGATGGGCTGATAGGCGCCCTCAAATTTCTGGATCGGGAAATGGGCAGCTTCATTCGCTGGTATAGGGTCACTCCGATAGGGCATTAGCAATTCACTTTTGATCTCCTTTATAGCTTTGGATCCCTCTCGGTCATTGATCAGAATCACATAACCAATATTCAGATCCCTTGAATACCCAAATCCGGAGAGAAAGCCTCCATAGCTTCCATTGTGTCCATAAAAAACCGTATTCCCAACAAACTCCTGCATCAGGCCCTTGCCGTACCCGAATTTGACCCCATTTCTTGTCATAAGTGAAGTCTCGGGGGTTTCCATCGCTTGAATTGAAGCGGGTAAAACCAGTTGATTTCCATTGAAAGATCCTTCATTGAGGAAAAGCTGAGCAAAGTTCTGCATCCCTTTCAAATCAGTCGTCAAGCTACCGGCAGGCCACTGAGGCAGGCTTGGAAAAGGCTCTTCATAAGCAGAAGAATACCCTTTTGACCAATCAGGATTCGCCTCAGGATGGAAGGTAGCATCATACATCCCAAGTGGCTCCAGGATATTATCTCTCATAAAACCAACAAAATCACCACCCACCTTGTCCTCCAAAATGGCAGCGGCAGCTATGTAATTGAGTGTGTTGTAACTAAAATAACTTCCCGGAGCCCAGCGGGTAGTCAATGCACTCTGACTTTGTCCCAATACAGATTGGAAAGGGGTGTTGGCATCTGCACGGGCAAAAATATCGAAATGGGCTTCATCAAATCCGGAAGTATGCTCCAGGAGATGAGCCAGTGTCAGTGGTTCATTACTGTACTGGTTTGTAAAATGAAATCCAGGTAACATTTCCCTCAAAGGACTTGAAATCCCCAATGCCCCTTACTCTTGAGCTACCATAACCCCCAAGGCTAAAAATGTTTTTGAGATAGAGCCTATTGTAAATTTGGTAACCTCATCCACCGTCCTATTCTCCACTAAATCCGACTCTCCAAAGTATCCGGTATAAAGCACGGTATCTTTATCCACCAAGGTGATAGCCGCTCCAGGTATCTGGTATTTTTCAAGTATGGAGGCTATTCTTTTGTCCAAACTGTCTGTCTGAGCTTCCACACCAAGACAAATCAGTAGAACTAAACTAAAGCTCAGAAAGGTTTTTAGAGTCATGTTCATTGATTGTTTTTTGATGTTTGTCTTCATTTTTTCCTAGAAACATTTCATACACACAGCCATATAACTGCCCACTAATGAATCACCGTATCTTCTGGTTACCAGTAATTTGCATAAGAACAGCTCGATTTCATCAACTGGCCTTATTGCTTCAGGTAGTCACTGTTATACCCATCTCCCTTAGTCATTCGCACGTACCTCACTTCACCTGTTTTGTTTTTTAAAAACTCATACAGTGTATTTTCAGCCGGCTCTATGAATTTATTCTCTGCCACAGGAACAAGTCTTAATGGTGTGTCCGCTCCACTTACAAAATGTAGCGTTTGCCCATCTGCTTCAAACTCTAACAGCTCGTTACCTCCTTTAAAACTTCCTGTAAAACTTTTCAATACTGACCCCTCAACCGAAACAGTATCAAATACTTGAGGCTTTAAAAAACCCCATTCATTTGAAACGGCAACAGCCCGTGCAATATAGCTCATCAGGGACATGCCGTTATCGCTGTTGGTCATTATTACCACCCCTTGTTTATGGTTAAGTGATCCCACCATATAGCAGGTAAATCCTGAATTACTGCCCCAGTGCTCAAAGAGCAGATCCGGGATATCATCCCTGTAAATCTTTGCAAATCCCAATCTTGTAGGGGTTTTAGTGAATACGCTATCGGTCATTTTCTTAGAGAGCAGTGTATTGGCTCCCGAATGATAGTCTTTCAGTACCGTTGATAAAAATTTCGCCAAATCAGTCGGCGTCGTCCAAATCCCCCCTGCTGCCTTGTAGGGAAATAGTTTATAAGGATAGGGCTCCAACCCCTCCGTATATCCTGTAGCCATCTGGGAGGAAAGCCGCTCGGGAATGGGCTGTTCAAAAGAACTGTTAGTCATGTTACATGGCCCGAATATCAGTTCCGAAATGACATCATTAAACCCTTTACCCGTCACATCCTCCAAGAGCTTTTCTATTACGGAATACCCAGGATTTGAATAAACCTGTTTTTGGCCAGGGACATAGACGACTGATACAGATGGATCCACAGATGGATTTTCACCTGACAACATCTGTTCTATTGATGGTAATTCTTCATTGGGAAAATAGGATGCCTGCACATATCTCTCAAAACCGGCCGTATGCCCGATAAGACGCTTGAGGGTCACCTTTTCCTGTTCAGTAAATTCATTGTCAGGGACTTGCCATCCTTGCAGATACTGGTTGACATCTCCATTCAAGGTCAAAACACCTCGTTCCACCAAATTCAAAGCGGCTATTGCAGTAACAGGTTTGCTTAAGGAGGCACCGTTGAATACCGTTGTGGGAACTACCCTCGTGGAATCTGATAGGTTGGAATAACCATAGGTTTTTTGCCAGGAAACTTCCCCATCATCAATAAATGCGATGCTGACACCTGCGATATTGTCTTCCTGCATCAATTGGGGTATAGACTTATTATGAGCTAGTCCTTTTAAATAATGTACCGGAACCATGTTTTTCTCAATTTGGTCTATCTGGGCAATAACCTGTTCATCCAATGCAATGGATGAGCTTTGAGAATTATTGTTTTCCTTACAAGCCGCAAGGATAATCAAAGTGATCAGTAGTGTTTTTCTCATGATTCAAATCCTTAAAACAAGTAATTTAGTCCTTCACCCACCCCAATGTAATGGCCGGCAACATGTACCCATACAAGATTGAAAAGGGACCATCCTCCATTTCCAGAAACAGGTTACAATTGCCCCTGGTAAAAATGATAGTCATACCGAGTCCTGGAGTAATTATGAGAAACTGCCCTCCGTTTTCCCATGCCTCAATGGTGGTGGTTTTTGATAGAACATAGTCCTTAAATTGAAGGAGTGCCCTTTCAGTACACTGATTTTCCAAAAACCAGACCATCCAAAAATATCGATAACTCAATACTCAAAAAAAGCAGGCTCATTGATAAGCAACAGGATTCAATTGCTGCCCATTGAATGCTTTAAAAAAAATGACAACCCTGAACGATTGAGACCAATTAATGGCCGAAAAGGGATTCTGGGCATATTTTAGACTACCCAAAAACCAATTTTTTAAAAATTATTTTCATAGTATTCCTTAGGTCAATTCAATGGTAGAAAAAACAAAATACCTCAAAAGAAACCAAAACTGTGATTTATCATTTCATCCGAGAAGTGCGCGTTATCGGTCAGTACTGTTCGGTTTTCAATGAAAAACACAATGGTACATTTCAACTATAATAGAGCAAGTTATACAAGTAGCTAAGGTTTCTTTTGAGTGGTGTTTTCAGTAATTCGGATCACCGATTCGCATCAAGATTGCTTTTCTCATGGTCAATCAGCCATTTCTTTCGCTCAATTCCGCCCTCCTATCCGGACAATTTTCCATCTTTTCCAATAACTCTATGACAAGGAATGATTAACCAAATCCTTTAAGGAGGTTCCAAGGTGATATAATTTCTATTTTACTTTTTTTTCATAAAGATTGTAGATCGATAAGGGCAATTCTTTTGTTCCAACTTTGTCAAAACCCAATTTTTCATAGTAACTGCATAGTTTTGGATTTTTTGAATCCGCATCAAGTCTTATATAGCTGCAGTTATCCTCTTTTGCGCTATCTTCTATTTTCTGGATTATTTTAGTGCCTATCCCCTTTCCATTGTACTTGTCAGTAACAACTAAAGAGTGGATGTACTTAGCTTTTTCTTTTTGTTTTCCCCAATACAAGAAATCCTCATCCATTATTCTAACCATTCCTAAATTTTCCCCATTGAAAGCCTGAATAAAAAAAAACTCATTATTCTGAATGCCCTCTTCAACCCATTTTACTTTTTCTGAAGGCGGGTTTATCCAGTACTGCCAGTGGTCGATATTCATCTTACTGATTTTCTCGGCGGCGTTTTTAAAATGTTGTAAAACCTTTCCCTTGTCTTTATTCTCTACTTTTTCAAATGTGAAATCCATAAACTTTATTATTGTTAACCTCTGACTAACAGACCATAAAACTTCTAAAATTCAGCTGTTTTAAGGCCAGGTCATCTTCTGAGAGACCAAATTTATCGATTTGTTTTTTTTTATCCCTTCCTAGCCTAACATCCTGTTCGGACTGGCCCACTTCCATCCAGTGGGAAGGAGGAACGATATCAATATTGCAGCCTGTCCCGATGTATCCGGAAGCCCCATACACATCGTTTGCAAGGACGACGTAATCCTGGGGATAAGATTCGGGGTTCTGTCAGTGCTGGCCCTTGGACATCATCCGGAGACGGGAGCTTTGTGCCAGCAAGACGGAGACGGAAGTAGTAGGAAGCCGCGGTGTTCAGGCAGTAGCAAGGGCAGTCAGTAGACTGCATTATCCACAGCACAAGCCTGCCTGCTGATCAGGGTCTGAAGGCTTGCCAAGTAGGCCTCCTGAAAAACACCAGCAATAGATCAAAAGCTATTATGTTGAATGATTCCCCCATTTTTCATGTGACCGGTTTTTCAGCAAGTGCAAGCTTATTGACCCAATAGGTCTTTATTCAAAGAACTGCCATATCCAAGGCCTATGTGTCTTTTTTATCGTAAGTGTTTCGGTTTTAGATTTTGTCCTGCACTCTCAATAATTTCATCAATACGTTTCTGTCTTGTATCTGCTGTTTTGGCAAACACAAGCCAAGCCAAAATCATTTTTCTTACAGATTTGCTTAAACCCATAAAAAAGTCTTTTGCATTAAGTTTACCAGCAAATCCAGCTTCCAAGTCTGCTGGAATAATCAATTCTTCTACTTCGTCCAAAATCGTCCAAGAACCGTTTTGCTTTGCAGTCTCTATGCTTCTAAAGCCTGCTTCCGTCATTAGGCCTTGTTCTATCAGTTTTTCTACTTTTTCTTTATTGATTTTGGACCAAGTGCTTTTCGGTTTCCGTTTGCTGAACCACTGATGTGCTGTTTCTTCGTCTATCCTCACTTTCTTACTGTCTATCCACCCAAAGCACAGGGCAACATCGACCGCCTCACTCCAAGTGATTGATTTCAATTCGGATTTTTTATTATAAAAAACAAGCCAAACAGCCTGTGTTGACAGGTGATTTTTTTCTAACCACCTTCTCCAAGCTGCTTGGCTTTTCGGATGAAATATTTCTATTTCGTTTTGCTGCATTTCTATTTTACCACTGTGGCTTCCAATTCTACCGTCAATGTCGCAAAAAGTCCTTTTACCTCAAGCAATGTGGTCGCTTGTTGAATACCATGCTTCGTAATGAAAGGAACGTAAACATCCATACAAGTCGTGAAAAACTCATTTGTGTCTGTCGTGTACACATTCAGCCGGACAATGTTTTTGCATTCATAGCCGGATTCACTGATGAGTTGTTCCAGATTTTCGACGGTCTGAATGAGTTGGCTCCGCATGTCTGCGTTACTTGGGACACCGTTTTCATCAATAGCCACTTGTCCAGAACAATAAAGCGTTCCTTCTACGTGCTTTACTTCTACTGCCTGTACTGAATTGGTGTTCTTTCCCCAAGCCCAAGGGTCAAATGATGTCTTTTGCATTTTGCTTTCTTTTTAAGTTGTTTGTCATTTTTGACATTGCAAAAGTAAAGTGGTCAAATGACAGCCTTATGTCAGCAGTCAATTGGGCTTAGTAAAATTTATCAAAATATTCCTGTGAAGTCATTTTGTGAAGTTCAAATTTCTCGATGAGAACCTGCATTTTGGTTTAAGCATGAAAAGATGTTTGATGGCTTCCTGGTTTAGACCCGGGTAGGTGTGATAAAAATTGCTGTAGTGTACCTCTCCGTCCAGAAGACATTCAGAAAGCGGTATCATTGTGGTGCCCCGCACACAATGGAATGCTAGCTGCCAATGGGTCGTTTTTCTATTTCTTTGTCAGTTTATATCTCAAATGAGTGGTCAAGTCAGATGGGATTACTTCTGCGATTTTAATGTCATACTTGTCTTTGTCTATTCCGTCAAATAACCGGATTCCACCACCCAAGAAAACAGGGGCGATGTGAATAAAAAACTCATCAACAAGTCCTGCGTTGAGATATTGTTGGATGGTATTTGCTCCACCTTGTATTCTTACATCCTTTCCTTTTGCGGATTGGATCGCTTTCTCAAGTGCACTTTCTATTCCATCATTGATGAAGTAAAAAGTTGTTGAGCCTTCCTGGACCCAAGGTTCCCGCTTTTCATGTGTCAAAACATACACGTCCGCTTTATAGAGGTCATTTGGCCAACTTACTTCACCCTCCTCAAACATTCGTTTCCCCATAATGAATGCACCTGTTCTTTCAATAGTCTCCCTAATGAATTTCCCGTCAGTTCCTTCCTCTTTGCCTCCTTCTATTCCTAAGTATTCCCAGAAAGCTTTTTGATTGAACATCCACGAATGGATCTGTCCTGAAACCCCGCCCATAGGATTTTTAGGGCTTCTATTGTCTCCTGCGAAAAAACCGTCAAGTGATATTCCACTGTCAAAGATTATCTTACCCATATTTCTATTTATGATTTTGTATGCTCCTTTTATTCTTGAAGTTGCCCTTTTGCTATACCCACCAACACCTGTGATTACCCCATTCCCACTGCGCTATTGTGCCATTTTCCTTACCCACAGGCCTTCGGGATTCCGCTGAGAGCAAGTTAATAAATTGCCTCAGTACTTTCCTTAACCTTAAGGGCACAAATCAAGTACATTTCTTTTGCCAACAATGCCACAAGGAATTTTGATGGGTTCTGGATATATGGCTGACAGTACCCTTGGTAGTACTTATGATTGGGCTGTTCTCCTGCGATATGGTGGGAGGTAGTAAAAAGATTGTCGGTACATGGGCAGGGAGTGAAAACAGTGCATGCAGTCTCAATGGATACTCCGATGGGTACTGTTGCCGGTAATATTACGCTGACTTATTCCCGTTAAAAAATTTATAAAAGAGGTTTGTTGGGAAAATGAGTCTCTCTACTGTTTTGCAGGCATCAAAGAAAAGTGCGTTTTTAGGATTTCGTGGAAAAGCCCTATCTATCTACACCCTCAACTTTAAAGGCATTTCTTACCAATCGTTTTACGACTAACCTATGGAAAGGCATGATCAGCCCCATGTATATCCTGCCCCAGTTATTGTGGTATTCAACCAAGGTAATTACCTGAATATTAAAGGAACTTGTGCCAGTATCGGAAATCACAGCTCTAAAATTCAAATGAGAATCGTCAGCTCCCAAGACAATCCGCTGCGGGCTGGTCGAGAATATTTTGAAAAAACCTACATATCCTCCTACTTCAAAGCGGCTATGGTAGTCTACCGGAAGCTTCGTTTCCAGCCCTATTAAACTTACCAGCTTATTTCTTAGCCTAAAGAGCCAGAGGATCCATTTGGGGGACTGCGCGAAAACCAATCTAGAGATTTCGGGCAGACCATCTTGATGATTGGTGGTGGAAAAGGTGTCCGAAAAGTCCACCCTATCCAAAATCCCCATTTCCAAATATTCGGCAGGAGTATCTACTTCTTTTACAGCTTTCATGATGTATGGTGTTCCAATTCGAATAATTTCTCCAGCTGTACACGATTGACCTTCGCAGGCACCATCCTCAGCAAGGAGTTTCTTACAGCCACCGATATAGGGTTTTTCCAGTGCGATATCTTTCCGATCTGCCAGCTTTGATTTATTACCTGGTGGGCTTTGGGCATCCTGATTTGCTGATAGTTGGCAAAGGCCTCGGGAATACGCTGCCCAGATAAGCACTCTGCTAATATATATGCATCCTCAATAGACTGACAGGCTCCCTGCCCCATATTGGGCGTAGTAGCATGGGCAGCATCTCCCAAAAGACAGACAGCTCCCGAATGCCAGTTATGGATGGGGTCCAGGTCCTGCATGACAGTGGTGTGCAGTTTATCGGTGGCGGTAGCATTGATTATCTCCAGAACTATCGCTGGATATTCGCGGAAGTAAGAAGACAGCTTATCAGCCGACAATTCCCGCTCATTTTGTCCAAAGGACTTGACCGCATACCAATAAATCTGTTTTTTATCGAATTGGACAAAAGCAAACCTGTCACCACTGCCCCAGGCCTCATGGAGTTCATTCTTATACTTATCCGGAAGTATAAAATCCGTCACTCCTCTCCAGCATACCTGGTTCATCGTCCTGATCTTACTCTCCGAAAAAAGGGAATTACGTACTTTGGAACGAATGCCATCTGCAGCAATAAGTAAGTCGGAATGGATTCTATGTCCATTTTCAAATTCTAGCTGGCAGCCATGCGAATTGGCAGTAATATTCTTTAAGGTGTGGTCCAGGCATAGTTCGGTTTGTGTCAGCTGAGCCAGTAAAACTTCCTGAAGTTTGCCCCGGTGTATGGCCACACTCTGAAGGCCGTATTTATCCTTGAAATAGCTAAGGTCCGTACGTGAAATTGGCTTAAGCTTCTTGTCGGTAATGGTAAGGGCTTGCAGGGGGATGCCCGCCTTAATCAATTCCTTCTCCAACCCCAATTTTCTATAAACCTGCATGGCATTACTAGCCAAAATAATTCCTGCCCCTAGCGCTTTTAATTCCTTCGCCTGCTCAAATATCCTAGGCTGGAATCCTTTTTTCTCAAGTGCAAGTGCCGTACTGAGCCCTCCTATGCCGGCTCCAATGATATCTATCTTCATGATGTGCTGATTTTAAAAACAGTACAAACGTACTAATTTAAAACCATTAGTACACTAGTACTAGAGAAAAATTAGTACTTTTGTACCATACTTGTTTTCGTGATGAACAACACCAAGGAGAATATATTAGAAAGTGCATTACGGCTATTCAATGAAGCCGGCGTGGCCCAAGTCTCACTGAGGAATATCGCCGCGGATATGGGCATCAGTTTAGGCAATCTGACCTATCATTTCAAAAAAAGAGAGGAGATCATCGATGCTTTATACCTACAGCTAGTGGAGAAGTTAGATCAAGCCATGCAGAAGGAAATAAACCAGTCCAATCTGCTGCAGCTGCTTTTTGAACTCCCAAGTGTCAGCCTGATCAGTTTTTACGAATATAGATTTCTGATGCTGGACTTTGTGTACATCAGCCGTAACCACGCCATGATCCGGGACCATTATAAAAAATTAATGGAGGAAAGAGCTGTGCGGTTTGAGAATATCGTACAAGAACTGATTTCAGGTCAATTGATCAGGGAAGGGGTGATAGAAAATGAGTATGTGTACTTGTTCAAAAACCTGCGGATCGTCAGTGACTTCTGGCTCTCGGCCACAATGATAGACAAGGACAATAAGCTGATGAAGAAGGACATAGCAGAAGGCGCACATCAACTCAGATCCATGATTTTCCCATACCTGACCGCTAAGGGACGGGATCTTTTAGGCGAATTCAGGAATTGAGCGACATCAGCTGAACACAGTTACTGCTACCTAGGGCTTGCTGAAAAACCGCTCACATGAAAAATAGGACAATCATTCAAAACAATACATTGGTTGTCTATAATTATTAGCAAAAGAGAGTCAACCGACTCACAGTAGCTTCATTTAACGCACTACTTCAAAAATTCCCAAGAGCAAAAACCGTATAATTATACTTTCTGTAAGTAAATTGAACCAACAGCCAAGTACATTATGCTAGACATCGTAATAGAATCACGCCAGGCGGTTATAAGCCCAGGTTTTTCCGTCAAACGGATCCTTCCTTTCCAATTGAGAAGAATGGTCGGCCCCTTTATTTTTATGGATCACGGCGGTCCGGTAAATGTGCCCGCCACCACTAATCTGGATGTACTCCCCCATCCGCATATAGGACTGTCCACAGTGAGTTATCTCCTGGAAGGCAATGTGACGCACAGGGACAGTCTGGGCGTGGAGCAAGTGATCAAACCCGGGGAGGTGAACTGGATGTGTGCCGGAAAAGGGATAGCCCATAGTGAGCGTTTTGAAGATCCTGCCATACTGTCCGCAGGAGGGCTGGAAATGCTTCAGACTTGGGTGGCACTGCCTGAGAAGGACGAGGAATCGGACCCTTCCTTTAAAAATTATACTGCGGAAGAATTACCGGTTTTTACAGACAAGGGAGTCTGGATGCGTTTGATAGCGGGAGATGCCTATGGGCTGAGCAGCCATGTCAAAACCAGCTCACCCTTGTTTTACCTGCATGTGGTACTGCAGGAGGGAGCCAGGTTTGGACTACCTGCCGGGCATAGTGAAAGAGGAGCATACCTTGTAAAAGGAAGTGTGGAAGTAAATGGCACCACTTATACTGCAGGAAAACTGTTAGTATTTACAAAAGGAGTGGATCCACTTATTAT
>CBFGUY010000056.1:0-21896 GCA_965651895.1 uncultured Algoriphagus sp.
CACCCTAAAAGTATTAAAAAACATAGGCTTTTTTGGCTTACTTTGTCTAAACCACAAAAACGATGAAATCGGGCCTGACTTCAGCAGGCAGACATGACCCAAACTTCACTCACTGGATGATTATAAAGTATGCTACGTGCCTGTCGCCAGACAGAAATTACACCCGTTTGCTGTCCGATGTGATCGCTAAAAACCAAATTGTAAACATATGAAAATCCCTATATTAGATATGCATTGTGATTTATTGTCCTACTTGGCAAGAATTCCTGATGCTAATGCTTACTCAAAAGACGACATTGCCTGTGCTATTCCCTTTCTCCAAGAGGGAAATGTGCGTGCTCAGATTTTGGCTATTTATACGGATGTAAAGCCTGAAAGCATGGATCTGGCAAGGAGGCAGGCAGAGATTTTCTCAGACTTACTTACCAAATCCGAGCAGGATGTAGCCTATTTGGATTCCGGTTTTGTAGGAAGCTGGGAGCAGCAGAAGCGGATAGGTATAAAAGCATCTGTGGAAAATGCAGCGGGTATTGGTAATGAAGAAGCAAGCTGGCAGGAGATCTACAATCAGTTTGACTTTATTCTGGAAAAAGTTAAATCACTTGCTTACATCAGTCTCACCCATCATACAGAAAACCGTTTTGGTGGGGGGAATTATACTGAAGGAATAGGGTTGAAAGACGATGGGAAGAAGCTTCTGGATTATATGGCAGGGAAAAACATCCCGGTTGATCTTTCGCATACCTCTGATTTACTGGCTGAAGGGATCTTAAACCATATAGACAGCAATAATTTGGGGATCCCAGTCATTGCTAGCCATTCCAATTTTAGGGAGCTTTGGAATCATCCCCGCAATCTTACGGATGAATTTGCCAAGGAAATTATTCATCGTAGGGGGATTATTGGGGTGAATTTCCTGCGGGCATTTCTCGATCCAGAGGTTCCTGAGCGCTTATTTGACCATATTTTCCATGGTTTTCAGATCGGGGGAGAAAAATCCATCTGCTTCGGGGCGGACTACTTCTATACCAAGGATTTTAAGGATCCAGAACGATTTCCATTTTATTTTCCTCTGGTGGAGAATGCCGGGAAATATCCCTCTCTTCTCAAGAGTCTGGAAGATAAGTTGAGCGCTGAAAATCTAGAAGGATTGGCATATCGCAATGCACTTGAATTCTACCGTAAACTCCAAGCATAATGTCTTCCCATCACTTCGTCAAAGAGCAGCAGGAGCCTGCAGTGCTGATTTTGGATGCGGATCAGATCAGATTTGAGCAAATTTCTCCATTGTTGGAGTGGGTTCCTACCGTAGTTGTCAGTGAAGTTGCGTTGGATCGGGTATTAAGCTGGGGAATAAAAATTGATGTGATTATATCCTCAGCAGACTTCCAGGCTACTAATCAGCAACTTCTGGAAGAACATTACCCGGTAAAATTTATTACTGCGGAAGGAGAGTCCTATCTTGATGCAGGCCTTGAATATCTGCTAGCTACTGACCATAAAGCAGCGCATTTACTAGGGATTTCCCATGCGTCTGCTCTTGATCTGGGTACGAGATTAGATTTGATAACTATTACTTTGTTGGACGGTGACTGGAAATATTATCCGGTGAAGTCAGGGGAATTTAAAAAATGGTTTGCTGAAAGTACTATCCATATTCATGGCAAGGAAGGCATGCTGGTGCAGGTTCGGAATGATAACGGCGAACTGATTTTGCCCATCACCTATGCGACTATGTTGGAGGTTCCTGAGGGAATTACTTCTATCAAAGCACCTGGGATTTTTTGGATTGGAGAGCAGGTTTATTCATAAACTTATAAAAAATGAGCGTACCGATCGAATAGCAAAGTACATCCAGAAGATCAGCTGTATAAGTGGTAGATAGCAAGGGCAGGAAAACTTCGAATACCACCGAAAAATAAACCAATCCTATAATCACTTGCTTCGAGCTAAAAGTCAGCTCATTTTTCATGGGGTGAATCCACCTCATTACTTGCAGACAAATCCCAAATACTACAGGCATGGCCATCAGGTCGTCTCCATAGGCATGGTAAATTGGTACAAAAATCCCAAGTGATTTTTCCAGGTATTGATTTATCCAAAAAGCTACTGAGGCGAAGATAAAAATGGGATTTCTAGCTACTGTAATCATCCTGGCAAAGCTGCGATCAGCCACATGATAAAGGTCATAATCGCCATGAAAACAGTATAAAACAGATTGCCGGATTTCTTAAAAAACTTAACGATAGAGCTGTCATCCGGATTAATGTAAAACATCCACTCCTTTTCGTTTCGCTCCTTATCCATGGCTTTCTTCTGCTCTCTTTGCAGTTCTACCGGAGAAAGCAGTTCCCCACAGTGCTCGCAGCGGTCTTCATAGTTATTGGTCCAGAACGACCATTTTCCGCAATGGGGGCATTTTTTTTGACTCATATGAGAATTGTTTTGAATTATTTGCGAGCTTTTACCATTCTGTCTTTTCCATTTAGATCCTTCAGAATTTTCACTTCGCTATAGTTAGTCTCTCGTAGCAGAAATGCGACTTCTTCACCGTATTTTTCATTGATTTCAAAATACAACTTTCCATCTGGCTTTAGAAGTTGTTTTCCTTTTTCAGCGATCGTTCTGTAGAAAATCAGTGGATCTTCATTGCTCACAAATAGGGCCAACTCAGGCTCAAAGTCCAGTACATTGCGATGCATTTCTGCTTTTTCCCGAACAGGAATGTAGGGAGGATTGCTTACCAGAATATCCAATTCTTCTACCTTCGGCAGTTCAGACAGGATATTGCATCTAGAAAAGATCACTTTAGCGCCTAATTCTTCTGCATTTTTCGTAGCTATTTCTAAGGCTTCCTCAGAAACATCTACCGCAAAAACCTCCGGTAGATTCATTTCCAGTGCCAAAGAAATTGAGATACACCCTGTCCCTGTGCCAATGTCCAGAATTCTTAATCCAGATGTTGGGTTTTCCTTGATGATCAGATGAACCAATTCCTCAGTTTCATTTCTGGGAATCAGTGTGTCCGCGCTGACATAAAAGTCTCTTCCATAAAAGGGACCTTTGCCTAAAATATACTGAATAGGTTCCCCGTTTTTTAATCTTTCAAAGTCATCAAAGATCTTTGGAGGAAATGAGGCTTCGTCAGCTTTAGTAAGCATATCACTTCTCCTCCATCCCAGATGATGCTCCAAAAGCCAGCTCACCAATGATTCGGCTTCTTGCTTTTCGTAAATACCAAGTTTTAAAGCCCAAGAAGATATTAGCTCTTGATAAGTGTACATGCGCTGATGGATTGTGGAAAATTTGGAATGTAAAGGTATCAAAACCAAATTTTCCTGAAGCTACATCTTCAAGCCTTTCAGAAAAGGAAGATGATAATTACAAGATTATGCTTCAAACTAGACTGGAAGGCTACTTCGGTCTCCTGTCTTCAGTAGGTTAATCGAAGAAGTTATGTGTGACTGATCAGTGGAGATCTAATCCTTATTCACATCCTCAAAACACAGTTTTTCAAGCCTTTTAAAATCTCATTCTGACAGACTCAGAAAGAAAAACTACCTTTGTGGAGAATTTATTTCCCATGAAGCTACACAACAATACCATCCGCGGGGTTCATACCGCACTTGCAGCCATTTTTGAAGAAGGTCAATACGCCGATAAAGTGATCGAGCGTACACTGAAGTCTAACCCAAAATGGGGCGCGCGTGACCGGTCTTTTATTGCAGAGACAACCTATGAAATGGTTCGTTGGTGGCGTCTGATCAATTATCTGAGCCCGAGCAAGGAACCTTATGATCTTTTTGGCACGTATTGGCTGATGCAGGGACATAGCCTACCGCCTTGGGAGGAGTTTGCTAAAATCAACCCAGACAAGCTAAAGGAGAAGTACGAAAAACTAGATGATCCTGCCAAATTGGAGTCTGTCCCTGATTGGCTTTTTGATCTAGGAAAGAAAGAATTGGGAGACAAATGGGAAGCAGAAATCCACAGTTTGAATCAGGAAGCACAAGTAGTTTTGCGTGTAAATACGCTTAAGACTACCCGCGAGCGTCTGAAAAATAGATTGGCCGAGGATAATATACACACCCATATCATCAAAGGTTATCCGGATGCCTTGATTCTGGATGAACGTACAAACGTATTCCGAAATCCAGCTTTTAAAGAAGGTCACTTTGAAGTTCAGGATGCTTCCTCACAATTAGTGGCTGCGGCTCTAGCTGTGGAACCGGGAATGCGCGTGATCGATGCCTGCGCAGGAGCTGGAGGAAAATCCCTTCATATTGCCGCTTTGATGCAGAACAAAGGCAAAGTGCTTTCTATGGATGTGGAAGAATGGAAATTACAGCAAACCAAACTGAGAGCCCGCCGTGATGGGGTTTCTATTATCGAGCGGAAAGTAATAGAAGGCTCAAAGACAATTAAGCGGATGAAAGAAACTGCCGATAGATTACTTTTGGACGTGCCTTGTTCTGGATTGGGAGTTTTGCGAAGAAATCCAGACACGAAATGGAAGCTGAGCGAAGAATCTATTGAGAAAGTACGCCAGACGCAGCAGGAAATCCTCCAAAGTTATCCTTCTATGGTGAAGCCAGGCGGGCAAATGGTCTATGCTACCTGCAGTATTTTGCCCTCTGAAAATCAGGATCAAGTCGCAAAATTTCTGGCAAGTGAGGCAGGAAAAGACTTTGAGCTGATAGAAGACCAAAAAGTCTTGGCTCAGGAAAGTGGATTTGATGGTTTCTATATAGCTAGACTACAGAAAAAGTAAATTATTCACTTGAGATAGAAGTTGAATTTATTAAGGCTCAATTTGACTCAATATTCAATGCCAGTATGTTTCTCCCCGTCCGACTGGAATTTTGTTTTAAGAGGAAATAGTGGGGTAATCCAAATTTATTTTGGAGTGAAGTGGTTTGGCATTGAATTTTGTGTGTAACTTTGACGGGCAAATAGGGTTACCTCACACCAATATTTGCCATGAATAGAAACTCCGACAAGTTCCTCTTTGAAGCACTCACCTACGACGACGTGCTTCTTGTACCAGGTTATTCAGAAGTCCTTCCACGCGACACGAATACCTCCACCCAACTCACCAAGAAAATCAGGTTAAACATTCCTTTGGTATCCGCTGCTATGGACACGGTCACCGAGGCGGAGCTGGCTATTGCTATTGCTCTGGAAGGTGGGCTGGGATTCATTCACAAAAACATGTCCATAGAGCAGCAGGCGGCTCAAGTACGCAAAGTAAAACGCTCTCAGGCTGGGATGATTTTAGATCCTATCACACTTCATATCGACGCTAAAGTCCGAGATGCGGAGACAATTATGAGGGAATTTCACATAGGAGGCATTCCTGTAGTGGATGAAAATAAGGTCCTAAAGGGTATCATTACCAATCGTGACCTTCGGTTTATCAAAGATCAGAATCGACCTATTCGTGAGATTATGACTGTAGATAATCTTATTACTGCCAAATCCGGAATTTCTTTGGAGCAGGCAGAAGAGATACTTCAGGAATACAAAATCGAGAAACTTCCTATCGTAGATGATGAAAATAAGCTGACCGGCTTGATCACTTACAAGGATATTCTTAAGAGAAAAGACAAGCCTAATGCTTGCAAGGACGAATACGGAAGACTTCGGGTAGGTGCGGCAGTAGGTGTGACGGCGGATATTGTAGAGCGAGTAGATGCCCTGAAAAATGCAGGAGTGGACGTGGTGTCAATTGATACCGCTCACGGTCATTCCAAAGGAGTGATTGAGACATGCAGGAAAATCAAGGATGCGTTCCCGGAGTTAGAAGTTATAGTAGGAAATATTGCAACCCCTGAAGCTGCGATTGCACTAGCTGATGCTGGCGCTGATGCGGTGAAAGTGGGTGTAGGCCCTGGGTCTATCTGTACCACCAGGATCATTGCCGGTGTAGGTGTACCTCAATTATCTGCCGTTTTCGAATGTGCTGAAGCATTAAAAGATCGAGGGGTTCCCGTTATTGCTGATGGAGGAATTCGCTATTCAGGTGACCTGGTGAAGGCTATTGCGGCAGGAGGAAGTTCAATAATGATAGGATCCTTGTTGGCAGGAACTGAGGAAGCACCAGGGGAAATGATAATTTTCCAAGGAAGAAAATTTAAGTCTTATCGAGGTATGGGATCTTTGGAAGCGATGGAATCAGGATCCAAAGACCGTTATTTTCAAGATGCCGAGGACAATATCAAGAAATTGGTTCCTGAGGGCATTGTAGGTAGAGTCCCTTTCAAAGGGTTGGTTTCTGAGGTTCTGTATCAGCTTGTAGGTGGCCTTCAGGCAGGTATGGGATACTGTGGCACCCAGACGATCGAGGATCTACAGAAAAACGGAAAATTCGTTAAAATCACCGCTGCCGGAGTAAAAGAGTCACATCCTCATGATGTAAGTGTGACAAGAGAAGCTCCTAATTACAGCTTAAAGGATTAATAGGCAAAGTCAACATAAAAAGAAAGAGACCGGCAAACGTCGGTCTTTTGTTTTATCAAATTGGGGGGGGTTAGATGCCAAAAGAAATTTCAAGAATTCACCTCGAAGCTTACATCCCATTCTTCCGTCACTTTCACAGAATTCTTGAAGTCAGGGTGCAAGGGATTGATCAGTAAATTATGCTCATTTGGATAGCTTTGCAATGGTATTCTGCAGGATGGGATTTTTAATACAGGAGAAATCATGCCTTTTGCCCATGCTGTGCCAAATTCCTGAGTGGATCTGGGGTGAGGTCTGTTTTTCCAGTCAGAAGGTAAGTCAGTAACATCTAACTCAGGGATAGGTGTCTGAATTTCTAAAATTACCAGCTTCCATTTGCTTTGAGTGACTACGGCTCCTTTGATACTGAGAAGTTCCAGGAAATTGAGTGAAGTGACACTACAGCAATATATCATCGGGGTACCGTATTGATTCCATCTCCCTGCTCCTATACCAAAGCCTAAGGAGCTTCTTCCTGCCAGATTTTCAATCAGACGATAATACCGCACACCTTATAGGATAGATCCCCAAGACATAGCCTCCATGGCCTCATCCACTCGCTCGATGCCATAGGGGTTCTTCATAAGCATGGCTGGCTTTTGATTACCTATGGATGCATTTTCGGTGTGTAGCCACTGGGAGAGCAACTCTTCTGATCCAAAAATCCTGATGCCCTTTGCGATCACCTGATCCATTTCCAGAATGTTTTTGGTAAGCATCTTGGTGAGCTTTCTATCTTCTTTGCGCCAGCGGGACAAAGTACTCGGATCCACTTCCAGCATCTCTGAGACATCCTGCTGGGTGAAATCCAAGAAATCAAAAATCTCGCCCGTATCGTGAAACGAAACCGCTACATTATATACAGCATTTGGCTCAGAGACCATCGAAATGGTCTCTTGAAAAAAATAATAAGAATCGCTGCCTGTGCGAATGGATTCTGTATTTCTCTCACCAAACGATATCTTCCAAGTGTGTGTCATAGCTGGATTATTTTATTGAGCACCACTAAGTTACACAAACTTATTGCAAATACAATTATTAAATATTGTATTTGCAATAAGTTGCTAAATTACTCCAGGATTTGCTTTATTTCATAATCCTGTAAATGGGCATTAAGCCAGCCCGCTTCCAGCGTAGCTCCATATTTTCTATAAAAATTGATTGCAGGTTCATTCCAGTCCAGCACCTGCCACATCATACCGGTACAATTTTCCTCCAGCCCTTTTTTCATGATCCGGTCAAAAAGCAATTTTCCGGCGCCATTCCCCCGTTCTGATTGGGTCACTATGAGATCTTCCAAGTAGATTCTTTTGCCTTTCCAGGTACTATAACGATAATAATATATAGCCATGCCGACGATTTCAGAGGTGTCCTCTTTCACACATAGAAAAGTGCCAAAAACAGGATTCTCTCCGAATCCGTCTTTTTCCATCATTTCAAGGGTATTTGTCACTTGCTCGGGAGCTTTTTCATAGAGAGCCAGCTCATTTATTAATTCCAGTATTCGAGGTAAATCCTCTATTTTTCCTTCTCTTAGTGTGTACATGTTCAAAGTTTATAAAACCGTTTAATTTTGGGATGGGCTAATTTAACCAAATCTTAGATACTATGTTTTTAGCAATAGATGCAGGTAATTCAAATGTGGTTTTTGCATTGTATAATGAGGAACAGAAAACCTGGAGCAATCATTTTCGGATAGAGACCCACTCTTCCAAGTTTGTTGCCCAGTTGCATAAAAAAGTACCTCTGTATTTTTTGGAGCATGGTATCAGTCCTTCCGAGATCAAGCATATTGGTTTCAGCTCGGTGGTTCCGGAGATCAATGAGCGGATTCTTCAGTTTTGTGAAAACTACTTTGGCGCACTGCCTTATCTGATATCCCCATCCAGTTTTGATAAACTTCCAGTAAAGAGCTTTCGGCCAAATGAAATAGGAACAGATCTGATGTGTAATGTCATGGCGGCTTATTCCAGGTACAAGGCAGCCTTGGTGGTGGTTGATTTTGGAACAGCACTCACATTCACTGCAGTGGATGCCAGCGGCGAAATAATAGGGATGAATATCGTTCCCGGGCTGAAAACTGCGCTTAATTCTCTTTTTCAGAACACGTCCAAACTCCCGGAAGTGGAGTTGAAAATGCCTGAATCTGCACTAGGCCAGAATACTGTTCATGCTATCCAGGCCGGGATTTTATATGGTTACACAGGTTTGGTGAAGGGAATGCTGGAAGCAATAGCCAGTGAAACCCGGAAAAATTTCAGGATAATCGCTACAGGGGGGCTTTCTTCGGTTCTGACCCCACTTGTGGAGGTTTTCGATGAAATCGACAGAAATCTGACCTTGGAGGGATTACGGTTGATTACCGAGGCTAACCGTTAAAGGACTTCGCTTCGCAGGACTAAATTTGGATCAGGGCAATTTGACTCATAGAGAGTAATTTCCCTCTCCGAGCAAACCCCTGGAAAATCCCCGACATTTCCCATCAGATCCCACATCAACTGGAAATGCAAGTGAGGAGGCCAGTCGCCGTTTTCAGGGAAGGGTCCAATATGAGCCAATAATTGGCCGGCTTTTACCTCTTGCCCTATTTTAATCCCTTCAAGATCTGTGAGGAAAAGATGCCCATAAAGTGAGTAGAGCTTTTTTGCCAAAACCTGATGTTCTAAAATAATGGTTGGGCCATAGTTGCCAAAACCAACGTTATTCTGAAAACTATGGATTGTCCCGTCTAGAGGAGCATATATAGCTGCTCCAGCATCTGTCCAGATGTCTATTCCAAGATGGATATTACGGAAGTCAGACTCCGCTGTCCCAAAGACTGCACTTCTGCGGTAGATCGCTCTATGCTCCAAATAGCCACCTATTCCATATTTCTTCCCCGAGTCTTTTATCTGCTGGGTCACATATTTATCAAATACCGAAGTATTGGACAAATCCAGGGTTTCCAAATCAGGATTAGAGGGACTAAAGTCCAACTTGACAGTATTTTCTAAATTCAGCATTTCGCCCATGACCGGCAAAAAATCCATCTCATTCCAATTCATGGCCTGAAGATAAATAATCATCTTTAAGTCGGTTAACTATTTCTTCGATCCCCATAAGTCTTTTCTCATATTCTGCCTATTTTCAGGCCATGAAATCGAGCCTGACTACCGGACAGACAGGGATTCCATAGCCTGCCCCGATTAATCGGGGTGACCGTTAAAAATCCATTATAGACACATGAAAACCGCATTTCCCTCTCTTTCTGCTATAGAAGCTGCACATGAGCGCATCCAGCCTTTTATTCACCGTACCCCAATATTGACATCTTCAGCGATCAATGAAATCACAGGCTGTGAGATTTTTTTTAAATGCGAGAATTTCCAGAAAGTAGGTGCTTTCAAAGCGCGGGGAGCTGCCAATGCCGTAATGAAACTCACCGATGCGCAGAAGTCCAAGGGTGTAGCTACCCATAGCAGTGGTAATCATGCGGCAGCATTGGCAAGAGCGGCACGGGTGGCTGGTATCCCCGCTTACATTGTCATGCCATCCAATGCGCCTGATGTGAAAAAGAAAGCTGTAAAAGGTTATGGTGGTGAGATCATAGAATGCGAGCCAAGTCTTAAATCTAGGGAATCTTCCTTGGAGGCAGTTGTGGAGAAAACAGGAGCCACATTCATCCCTCCATTTGACTATATGGATGTGATCGAAGGCCAGGCTACTTGTGCGTTTGAGTTCATAGAAGATCAAGAGAACCTAGATATCATCATGGTGCCAGTTGGAGGTGGTGGATTACTAGGAGGCACAGCTTTGGTCGCTCATTATCTAAACCCCAGCATAGAAGTAATTGCCGCCGAACCAAAAGGAGCGGATGATGCATTTCAATCTTTTCATGCCGGAAGAAGAATGCTCCAAACAGTGACTAACACCATTGCAGATGGGTTATTGACTTCTTTAGGCGAACTGAATTTTGAATTGGTTAAGGAATATGTAGCTGACATTCTTTTAGCCTCAGACCCACAGATTATCGAAGCGATGCGGATGATATTTGAGCGGATGAAAATCGTGGTAGAGCCTTCTTGTGCTGTGCCGTTAGCGGCATTGATGGCAAACCAAGACAGATTTAGAGGCAAGAAAGTCGGGATTATACTTTCCGGCGGAAATGTTGACCTTGGCAAGTTGCCTTTTTAACCCGGACTTTGCATTAGGCTTCGTAATGAGGACTGTAATTGCAATAAAATCAGATTGTTTGGAGACTGAGCCCGCCGCGGCGGATATGGTGAAGTCGAAAACAGTAACCTAGTGGCTGACTTTGAGGTAATAAAGGCCGAAATAGAATTGCTAATGCATATTCCGGGTTTAACACCTCTATTTTTTTCCCATTGCCTCATAAATGATGTCATGAATTTCTGTTCGGATACCTTCTTTCAGCAATTTCGTGTTTGTGGCATCTGGATACACACGATTGGATAGAAATACATAAACCAGCTTATTATCCGGGTCAGCCCAGACGCAAGTGCCTGTGAATCCCGTATGGCCGAAGGTGGATTTTGGGGCGAGGTCACCTGCTGACCCCCCACTCCCTACTTGGGTGTTTGGCTTGTCCCATCCCCATCCCCGGCGACTTTGACTGGATTGGTTTTTGGTGAATTTTCTTACGGTCTCTGGCTCGAGAAGGTCCACTCCTCCATAGGTGCCTCCATTGAGCATCAGCTGCATCATTACTGCTAGATCATTTGCTTTACCAAAAAGCCCTGCATGACCAGCAACTCCGCCATACATGGCTGCTCCCTGATCATGAACATATCCACGTACCTGCCTTTTTCTCCAAGTAATGTCATTTTCGGTAGGGGCAATATTTTCGATAGGCATTTTCAACGCAGGATTAAAGGTCATCGTGTGAAGCCCCAATGGAGCATAGAAGTTCTGATCCAGGAATGCTTCCATAGGTTGGTTCACTATTCGTTCCACTACTGCCTGCATCAGGTACATGGTAAGATCGGAATATACATATTTGTGCTTGCTGGCTCCTCTTGGAATCGGCGTAATTTTGGATTCGATAGTCCAGTGCCAGATACTGTCTCGAAGTGCGTCGATTCCGTACATATCATTGGAAATCGGCCTGGAAAACCCCAAAGAAGCTTGTGGTTTATAATAGTCACCTCTCCATTGACCTGCTTCTACCGTCCGTGCATAGTAAGGGATAAATGCCACAAGACCCGCTTCATGAGCCATTACATCGCTGAGCACCAGCTTTCCTTTATTCGTTCCTTTTAGCTCAGGCAAATAATCTTCGAGGGATTTTTTCATGTCAAGCTCTCCCCTGCTTTCCAGAAACATGACCGCTTGAGTGGTGGCCAATACTTTGGTGATAGAGGCCAAATCATAAACAGTCTCAGAGTTTACAGCAGGACTGGCCTTATATTCCAATTTACCATATGACCGTTCAAAAACCACCTTCCCGTCTTTGACTACCAGTACATTGGCTCCCGGAGTAGCCTGGATTCTAATTGCCTTTTCGGCTACCGCATCGATTTTATCCAATGTCTTCCCGTCCAGTCCCACACTTTCCGGGGTTCCGTAGGAAAGTCTATTTGCGGGAGCGAGATAACCTCCTACCCCATGGGAAAATTCTCCATTCACGGTTATCGGCAGAATACCTTTTGATGCTCTACCTCCAAAAAGTATCTGTGGTGCCAATGCCTGGGTTTTAGGATTGTTTTCATAAGCAAAAACCAGATTTCCTATACCCTCCAGTTGCTGTGCTGCATATGCATTTCCGAATAGCACAGTCACTACTTTTTGGCGCTTAGCCAATTCTTTGATCAATTTTATATCACTAGGAGACACCCCAAAATTTCTACTTGGGCTATTGGTAATACCCATCAAACCCACTACCACCACATCGAAATCTTCCAGTTTCTTCATGGTATTGTAATGAGTGGTCTCATTACTAGCCTTATCTATGCTGAAGTGTTCAAACTTGGCGTATTTACTTAGGTATTTCTGAAAATCCTTACCTTCATCACCTATACTCAAACTTGCGAACTTAGAAAGATCCAAGAACTGAAATGGAAGTAAGTTATCCTTATTGACCGCAACCGTGATGGCATCTGCATACAGGTCTTCTATGATAGTTTGGGTCTCAGGAGTATTCAGCCGCTCCACCAGTTTATGGGTATCGATGGGTCTGTACTCGTTTAAACCAGCCCAGTATTTAGCCCGTAGGATTTTTTTTACCCTTCGGTCTATCTCCCTTTCGCTGATCCTTCCATCCGCCACCGCACTTTTGATCAGAGCTTTTGCTTTGGGTACGTCCTGGGAATAGAGCAAAACATCATTTCCGGCCAGTAATGCTTTCAGATCTACCTCACCTGGCGCATTGCTATTCGCAACTCCTTTCATATTAAGGGCATCAGTAAAGATCAAGCCCTGAAAGTTCATCCTGTTTTGGAGTAGATCAGTAACGACTTTTCTGGAAAGGCTGGTAGGAATGTTTCTGGCATCATCCAGACTGGGCACGTTGAGGTGTGCGACCATCACTGACATGAGATTTTCCTTGAAAAGTTCCTGATAAGGATATAAATCCACATCCCAGATACGCTGCTCGGGGTTCTTGATCACAGGCAAGGAATAATGGCTATCTGCCTCCGTATCCCCATGTCCGGGGAAATGTTTTGCATTGGCAAGCACACCGTTATCTTGAAGACCCTTCATATAGGCTATGGCTTGCTTGGTCACGGTTTCTCTGTCCTCTCCAAATGCCCTATACCCAATCACAGGGTTTTGGGGATTGGAGTTGACATCCACCACGGGGGCGAAATTAATGTGCATGCCCAGTTCCTTGAACTGACGGGCCATTTCCTTTCCCATGGCATATACCAAATCAGAATCTTGAACAGCTCCGAGGGTCATGGCCTTTGGAAAATCAGGAACTGAATCCAGCCGCATACTGATTCCCCACTCGGCATCCATCGCAATGAATAGCGGTGTTTTAGCATGCGCTTGGTAGTAATTTGTCAATCGGGCTTGCCGATTTGGTCCTCCTTGGAAAAAGATGAGCCCACCAAGGTTTTCATTTTTAACAAGGCTGCTAATCTCATCTACATGTTTTTGCCCCTTATTTGAGTATGCCGCCACCATAAACAGCTGCCCCAAGCGCTCTTCGAAAGTCAGACTGTTAAACACGGAATCTACCCAATTCAGCTGATCCATAGGATCTTCACTTGATAGGGGGTCTGCTATCAGTAATGATTCATCAAGCTTTCCTGATGAAAATGTTAGAGCTATAATACCAACTGCGAAAATTCTCCAAAGCTTACTGCTCATGCCTGAGTAAATTTTTAATCCTTAACTTTCTAAATAAATTTGTATATCGACCGATTCGGTTTCCCTGGCGCATTTAACTATCCTGCTAGATCCGTACCTATTCCATTTACGGGTCTGGAACCTTATTCAGTTGAAGATACTCAAAGATACGGTAACAAAAATCCCTAATTCAGGTTAAAAAGGTCATAAATTTGATGTCTGGTAAATTTATAGGAACTAATTCTTCCAATGTGCTTTTACTTTAACGTGAAGTGTCAATGAAAAATTACAAGGTTATGAAATTGAGCCTGCCTGAAGCAGAGAGGCAAAGAATAACCGTCATACTGGGGAATGTTTACCACCTCTCACCTAATTGACATACACACAGGAGATTCCTACTGAGCATACTAAAAAAATCAAAGATGAAATTCCCTTCCATATTCCGCACCGCAGCCCCTATGAGATTTGACATTAAGCCTAGGTATTACGATCCTGTGCGTGAGGAGATCGAACACAGAACTTCACAGATCAAGCGAGATCTGGAGGCTCAGGGACTGCTGGAAAAAACGGATGGATCTTCCCGTGACATAGGGGCATATGGCGCAGGGATCCGTGGGGCTTTTGCCCAGCATAAAGGAATAAAAGAACGTGAGTCGCCCAATGTGTTTGCTTCCACAGCGATGATCAGAACCTTCATCTTTCTTTTGCTTTTGGGATCTATCTTTGGTTACGTGTATTTTGGCCCGGTGATTTTTGAATACATGGCTTATGCTGTAGTTCTAATAGGCGCAGTCTATTTTTTCTTCAGGCTAAAACCCAAGAAGAAATATGAGTGATATTATACAGCTCCTCCCCGATGCGATAGCCAATCAAATTGCTGCGGGAGAGGTAGTGCAACGACCGGCATCTGCACTGAAGGAACTTCTTGAAAATGCAGTAGATGCGGGTGCCACTCAGGTACAGGTAGTGATAAAAGAATCCGGGAAACAACTCATCCAAGTGATTGACAATGGAAAGGGAATGTCTGCAACGGATGCCCGTATGAGTTTTGAGCGGCACGCTACCTCCAAAATCAGGAGTTCAAATGACCTGTTTTCCATCCGTACTTTCGGGTTTCGGGGGGAAGCTTTGGCATCTATAGCGGCAGTTGCCCAGGTGGAACTCAAAACCCGCCAGGCAGATTCTGAACTCGGGACTTTGATTCAAATCGAAGGCTCTGAAGTGAAAAAGCAAGAGCCCTTTGCGGGGAATGTAGGCACCTCTGTGGCCATGAAAAACCTTTTTTACAATGTACCTGCGCGTAGAAATTTCCTGAAATCAAATCCTGTGGAAATGCGCCACATCGTGGACGAATTTCAGCGGGTTGCCCTATCCTATTCCCAGATCGGATTTTCGCTCTACCAGCAAGACTTGGAAGTCTATAGCCTGACTCCTGGAAAACTCAGCCATAGAATTGTGGGGCTTTTTGGCAAAAACTACCAGGGACAGCTTGTACCCTGTGAAGAACTGACGCCTCATGTAAATGTCAAAGGCTATATCGGAAAGCCTGAAAATGCCAAGAAAACCCGGGGCGAGCAGTTTTTCTTTGTCAATAACCGCTACATCAAAAGTAGCTACCTGAATCACGCCGTAAGCTCTGCATTTGAGGGCTTATTGCAGTCAGATCAGCATCCTTTTTATGTTCTTTTTTTGGAAATAGATCCTTCTCATATAGATATCAATGTGCATCCTACCAAGACTGAAATCAAGTTTGACGATGAGCGCACAATCTATGCAGTAATCCGCTCAGCAGTGAAACAGGCATTGGGAGCGCATCACGTAGTGCCTTCTCTGGACTTCAGCCTGGATGTAAATTTCAACGAAAAATGGGACAAGGATCCAGAGAAAAAGGCACAGGTGGACCGGGAATATAGCTACAAGTCATTCAATACTCCGGAATTCAAGCAGGCGAGTACATCCGGTTGGGAGAGGTTATTTGAAGGATCCCAGCAAGAATCCAAAGCCATCGACAGGTCTTCTTCCCCTTCGGAGGAAACAGAAGTGTTGACTTTCGAAAGCAAAGCAAAGCCTGATGAGGTATCGGAATTTATCCCACGTCCCACCCAGGCAGAATCTACTGGAACTACTTTTCAGGTAGAACATAGCTATGTGGTGGCCCAGATGTCCACGGGCTTTTTGATCATTGACCAGCAGACAGCCCACGAACGCATACTGTACGAGCGCTATCTGCGCCAGCTGAAGCTTGCACAAGGTACTTCCCAGCAATGTCTTTTTCCGCCTACGATCAATCTCGGGCAATCGGACTATGCCTTAGTGATGGATATTATGCCAGAGCTTCATAGTCTAGGGTTTATGGTTTCGGAGTTTGGAAACAATACTGTGCTCATTCAGGGAGTACCGGCAGATCTTCCTGTTAAAAATGAGAAGGAGCTCTTCGAAGGACTCCTGGAGCAATACAAGCATTTTAAAAATGAGCTTTCGCTCGACACCAGAGAAAACCTGGCCCGCTCCTTGGCTAGAAAATCGTCCCTGAAAAAGGGACAAAAACTAAATTCACAAGAAATGGAAACGCTGGTAGGACAGCTTTTTGCCTGTCAAAATCCAAATTATGGATTGGGAGGGAACAAAGCATTCGTGAAATTGGATTTAAACAGTATTCATTCTTTTTTCGGCAAATAGCATGTTTAGAAATATTACACCGGTAGTTCAAAATCTACTGATCATCAACATTGGGCTACTTATCGTGTCCGGTTTTATCTTTCCTCAGTTGAACGATTGGTTTGCACTTTACTACATCCATAGCCCTTATTTCAAGCCGTTTCAGTTTTTGACCTACATGTTTATGCATGCTGATTTCTGGCATTTGTTCGGCAATATGTTTGGTTTGCTGATTTTCGGCCCCTTGCTGGAGCAGTTTTTAGGGCCAAAGAAACTGTTGATACTTTGGATGGTTTGTGGCATAGGAGCAGGGGTGCTGTATTCAGGATACACGGCATACAGAATGAATAAGCTGGAAGCAAAAGTAGCTGTATTCCAAAATAATCCTGATCCTGATGTGTTCAATAAGCTGGTTCTGGAAAACCGGGGATTCTTTAAGCGATCAGTATTTGATTTTGTAGATGATTACAGTCGTAATCCTGATGATCCTAATAAAATTGCCCAGGCTTCCCAGACATTAAATGCAATACTCGATGCTCAGGCAAATATCCCTATGGTCGGTGCATCGGGTGCCCTTTTCGGAGTTTTGATTGCTTTTGCCATGCTTTTTCCCAACACCCAATTATTTTTGCTGTTTCCGCCGATGCCGGTGAAGGCAAAATATTTGGTGCTTTTCTATAGCCTTTACACCATATATAACGTATTGGTGAATAATCCGCTGGACAATGTCGCACACTTTGCCCACCTCAGCGGTCTGGTGATCGGCGGTGTGTTGGTTTACTTCTGGAAAAAAGACAGAAACACTTTCTATTAATCATGTACGGTAACTTTTGGGAAAACCTTCGGAACGCTTTTAAGCATAGTGACAACAGTCTTTACAAGCTGATTGCCATCAACATTTTGGTGTTTTTTGTGGTGTTGGTCTTTCGTGTATTCATGACTATCGGAGGATTGGGCAGTGTCTATTCCACCGTTCTGTCCTACCTGATGATGCCTGCATCACTACCAAGGTTGGCGGTGCAGCCTTGGAGTATTTTTACTTATATGTTCTTGCACGAAGGGATATTTCATATTCTCTTCAATATGCTTTTTCTGTATTGGTTTGGACAGCTGATCCATCAGTTTTTGGGAAGCCGAAAACTCGCCAATCTGTATATTCTTGGAGGCTTGGCCGGAGCGTTATTCTATGTTATCATTTATAATCTGGCGCCGTATTTCAGCCAATCTATTGATAGTTCTTTGATGCTGGGGGCAAGTGCCGGAGTTTTTGCTATTGTAGTCGGTGCGGCTACTCTTAGTCCCAATACAACGTTTTTCTTATTGCTGCTAGGTCCGGTAAAGATCAAGTATATAGCGATTTTCTATGTGATTGTATCATTTGCCAATTCTGCCGGAGCCAATGCCGGTGGGGAATTGGCACATCTGGGAGGCGCGTTGCTTGGCTATTTGTATATTATCCAGCTTCGCAAAGGAATTGATTGGGGATTGCCAGTGCAAAAAGTCGGGATATTCTTCGAAGACCTCTTTTCTAGAAGAAAAAGCAAAGTGAAAGTATCCTATCGTAAAGCGAAAACAAGCAGTGGGGGATTTTCCCCATTCAAAAAATCCTCAAAACCCACACCTACCCAAGTTGCTTCCGACGAAGCAACCCAAGAGGAAATCGATAAGATTCTTGACAAAATTGCTGATCGGGGCTACGAAGCTTTGGATAAAGAAGAGAAACGGAAATTGTTTGAGTTTTCGAAAAAGTAGGGTTTAACCACAAAGGAAACACAAAGACCACAGCCAAATTCTGATCATTGAGTAGGACGAATTGTGAAAGTGGCTTATTGTTTTGCCACATAGAAAACATAGGGTTAATCTGCCTAGGGGTATAAACTGGTTTCTGCCTCAAAGCTTTCTTTACTTTGTGACTTTTGAAAAAAGATTTACCATAAAGGAGGTAAAGATTAATGGTCTGTCTTGAGGGAAATCTTTATGCGCAGAAAAGCTATGATCCTATGTGGAAAGATAGCTTAACCATATAGTTGCATAGAGCATCTAAAAAATTTTTTGCACCATCTATTTTTCTAGGCTCTAGAGCCTGAAATCTAATGTCTTAGATCTAGATACTTGCTACTCGCTTACAAGGGAAATGCAAACCCTACCCTGAACCCGACTTCTCTCGGATACGGACTTTGGAATCGAAACTCAGTGCTCAGTCCTATTCCATCAGTGATACGAATATAAGCCCCTACGCCCATGTTGGCTCCCTTCTGATTTCTTTTTGTGCCTGCTCCATCTGGCTGTGTATCTACCCATGTTTGGCTATAGCCTGCCATAAAATAGAGTTGGGAAGATCCTTCAGATACATAATACCTTAAATCAGCACTGAAATTACTTTCCTTTCCTACCGGAGGAAAAACAAACGTGAAACTTGGCATCAAGGCGAATTTGTCCACAAAGAAATATTCTATGCCTGCCCCAACTCCAAAATTATGGTAGCGCAGACCATAGGAGCCATATCCGTGAAATCTTGCATCACCTTGATCTTGGGTCTGTGCTACAGCCAAAAAAGAAAGCAGGAAGGTGGAGAAAAATATCAATAAGGCCTTTTGCATAATGTGAATGTTGGGTTTGGACAAGAAATTAGACGGATGAGGCGAATAAAGCAAATACTTACTCTAAAACTCTCACCAATCTTCCTAATCTTCCAGATTCGTCCATTCCTTCCACGATAAGTAAGTGCTTTTTGGCAATATCAGTATTGTAATAAGATAGTTTTGCTTTGCCATTTTCATCTGTATTTACCAAGGGATCCCAGAATATCGTGGCCCGTTTATCAGCTAGTGCATTTTCCGGGGCGGTTGTCTCATATTTCGGGGCATAAAATTCTTTAGGTACTGCATAGCCGCCATATCGGGTCACGAGCGTGCCTCCTACGCTTATTCCCGTGCCAGCGCCAGATTTAGTATATACGGCGATCACCCCATTTGCTCCCTGAGCTCCAAAAATAGCGGCTTTTGCCGGATCTTTGAACACATCCACGCTTTGTACCATACTCGGGTTGATCTGTAATAGCGTGCTTGCTTCGACTGGCATATTGTCTAATAGGTAAAGCGGATCTGTGCCGGAATTGAGTGAGCCTACTCCTCTGATCAACACCTTCACATCTAATCCCGATACGAAAACCTGAACCCCTGCAACCCGGCCTTGTATCAGTTGGAAAACGTTTGTAAATGCCACAGACCCGGGGATTTTTTCTGGATCAATGGTGACATCTCCAGCACCATAGATTTTTCTAATCTCTTCATCCTCCTTTTCCAGAGTCTTTCCCTGTACTGTCACACCTTCAAGATCCACGATATCCTTGTCTTCATTCATCTGCTTCATCAGCGTCCTTTCCTCATAGGTTGCTATTAGTTCTTCAGGCCAGACGATCTCATCGTTAAAGTCACCGGACAGTTCAGTAAAGACAGCATCTGGTCGGATTATCTCCACATCTACAAAGTTTCTTTGCCGGTTATCTTCTGCAGTGATGGTCACCTGGGCAGAATCAAGATAGTCCAGATCTCTGAATATGAAGCGTCCATTTGGCCCAAATTCACTGGAAACAATTTCCACTCCCTCACCGACCATAGCCGTCACTTTTCCCCCTCCTAATCCTTTTTTGCTGTCTGCTTGATCTGTTATCTGACCTTCTATATTTATTCCCCTTTCTATGAATTGTGTTAATTTCGGAAAATCCGATTCAAGTACCTCTCCCCAGCTAAACCTCCTCCATCCATGGGTAAGCATCACCAAATCAAGGTCTTCTGATGCCGGGTTTTGAAAATAATAGCCGGGATGAAAAATGGACCCGCTAAGGTCAGACGTAAGTAAAAGAGAGGAGAAAATACTCCCAACAGTCAAGGATTCATCTTGGACTTGGTCTGCATCCACTACAGACACTGAGAAGGAACCCGGGGTAGCCTGATCACCAAATGTACTTTCTATACTTAGGTTCACTTTTCCTCTGGAAGAAAGGGAACCTTCCTCACTTACATCAAGGCTTAAAATATCCGTAGGCTCTATGAATAATAAGCGCTCCAAAAGGGGCTTGCCAGAACTACTCAGTACAGTGATCTGATTTATTCCACCGATCAGATTTTCCTTTGGAATCCGTACTCCCCACACCCCATTCTTTAATTCTCCATGGATCATATAATTGATCAAGCCCCGGGTCTGGGACACGAGTAGAAGGGAATTGGGCTCATATTCCCCTTGGATAAATGCAGTCACATAGCTAGCGGCGGGATTGTTCATCACCTGCAGTGCCAAGCCTTTCTCGTCTGCCTTGGGAAGAGAGACTACCTTCTCTTGACCCTGGGACGAGATTTTTGCAGTATAGTCAGTTTGATCGGGGGTGATCTCAAATTTGCCCAACCCCGCAAAATTACTCTCAAAGCGAATCTCTGTTCCTTCTATTTCTCCCTTTATATCGGCTGGATTCCCGTTCGGAAAAACAGCCCGGAAAGCCATTTGGGATTTTTTGCCCACTACCCAATGTCCTCCCTCTGGAAGAAACTGTATATCGGCAAGGTTCAGGCTGTAAGGTAAATTGATCTTTTGGGTAACTGGATAATCCTCGTTTTCAAAATACACAAGTTCGAGATGCTGACTCGGATAGGCTTTTTCCGGTATGGAGAAGGTAAAGTTGACCAGCCCCTGATCGTTTAGGTTCAGGGTTTGGGTGTAGAGCTCAGCTTTATCGCCTACTGCTTTGATTTCTATATCTTTACCATTGAGCGGAGCCCCCTTACTGTCAATAGCAGTGAGTGTGGCTTTATAGGTGATTTTATTCCCAGAAGATAAGATCTCATGGAATTCTACCTTTGACAAAAACGAGCCGCCAGCTCCATCTACCACCGAAACGCTCCCGGTGTAAAAATACTCCTCACCAAAATTTCTCATCCAAGACGTATATGCTTTGATTCTATAGTTTCCGGCTTTACCAAATTGCGGGAGCTGAAAATCACCTCTTCCCCGTCCGTTTTCCAGTCGGATGATTTTTTGGGTCAACAGAAGTCCATCACCATCAAAAAGATCCACATACAAGGCGGTACTGAGTGGTGAAGGAATCTGTGTGGATCCGGCAACTAAAAATGCACTGAACCAGATGTCCTCCCCTAGTGTATAGGTATATTTATCGAGGTTTAAATAGGCCTTTTCTACTGGGTATTCTTTCTGATACGTGTCAAAATAGTTCTGAATTTGGGATGGTAATTCATCTTGAGAAAAAGTTGAATTAGACCAAAGTAAAGCCGTCAAGAATGTGAGGCAGAACAGTATCTTCATAACAAAATAGCTTTAGACTAAAAGATATTACAATTAAACTAAAGACTATTTGATATGCAAGTGAAAAAAACTTAATCTGTATTCAGCTCTGCCACCTCATTTTTGTTTGCCAACTGTCCACAGGCAGCATCTAT